>JAZSFA010000085.1:0-11655 GCA_045531965.1 Eubacteriales bacterium | reverse complement strand
GAACCTGGCCCGTTCACGGGCGGCAAGTAACAGTCCCCACGCAGTTGGCAGTTCGTATAGATGCGTTTACGCATAGCGAAGAACAGAGGGCTATGCCCGCATGTGAAAAACCACCCGCTTGGCGGGTGGATGTTTATTTATAAAGGGCGGAAGGAGAATTTCGATGTCGAGATATGGATCGTGTGAAACGGGGCGTACAGAGGATTCTGAGGGCACAGAGAGGCACTTGGAAACGCCTATAAGCCTTACGGGTAAAAGAGTAAAAAAAAGAAGAACCTAAGACAAACAACAGGCTATGCCATGTGTTCGTTTTAGGTTCTTACTGGCGGGAAGGAAGCGAGTATGTTTGAACTAAAAGCACCTTGAAAAGCAGCCTCGGATTCGGACTGCTTTTCGATGTTCTTTATTGTTTCTGATGTCACCTCTGGTTTGTCATAATTATCGGTGAAATTAAGCGTGATGATGACCTTATCAGGATAGTAGATAACCTCGCGGATGAAAGTATTGACAATGCTCTTTCTCACCCCCACTTCTTGAATATCTCCGACGGTCGCGGCATGTAAAAACTCCTCAATCATCGGAACAGTCAAATATGTATAGGAGTGTAGTTTTTCCTGTTCGATGGCCACATTGAGCTCGGAGATTTCTGTTTCCAGTTCTTTCAGTCGGATACTGGTCTGTTCGGTGATGATTCCCTGCTCGATGGCGGCAATCAGATTTCGGGAGGCCTTAGTCGCTGTGTTCCGTTTTGCCTCCAACGCCTTCAACGTCGCGTTGTTCTTACACTCTTTCTCGTGCAGTTTGACCAACGTCTCTGCAATCATGCGAACAATGCCCGCATTTGAGATAATGTCCCAGACCGCCTGCAACACAAGATCCTCCAGGTACTGCTTTTTCACGGATTTTTTCATGCCGCATGTTGCCCGTTTTCTTCGGCTGGACAAACATGAGTAGTAATAGTAGATCGCCCCTGTCATGCTCGTTCCACTCTCGCCTACCATCAGTTTGTGACAATCGCCGCAAACGAGTTTGCCGGATAGCAGGAAATCGAAAACCTCCTTTTTTCTTCCGGGTGAATGCTTATTTTCTTCTCGCTTCTTCTGTACGATATCCCACAGTTGATCGGGAACGATCTGCGGGTAGATGTTATCGTAAACGACACCGCGAAACTCTACTATTCCATGATACTTGGCATTACCAAGCATCTTGTAGATTGCGGAGGTGGTAAAGAACTTACCGCGTTTGTCGGTGATCCCCCTCGCCTTTAGATTGGCTACAATGGCTGGAACGGTGTATCCGTCGGCGTATCCGACAAAGACCTCATATACCACGGCGGCCTCATCGGGATTGATCTTGCATTTCTTTTCAACAATGTCGTAGCCGTACATATGGTATCCGCCCGTAAAATTCCCTTTGATGTAACTCTCGTTGAGACCGCGCAAAACCTTCTGTGACAGTTCTGCCGAGTAGTATTCCGCCATGCCCTCCAGGAGCGATTCCAGAATGATTCCCTCGGGTGTATCGGGGATGTTCTCCATGGCTGATAGGATCTTCACACCGTTGTCCCGCAATGTCTTTTTGTGCATGGCCATTTCGTACTTGTTACGGGAGAAACGGTCGAGCTTGTAGACCAAAACGTAATCCCAGGCCCTGCGGTCGCTGTCGTGAAGCATTCGCTGAAAGTCCTTTCGGTTGTCGTTGGTGCCGGACATGGCTCGGTCAACATAGGTGTCCAAAATGATGATCTGATTGCGCTTAGCATATTCCTGACACACACGGAGCTGACCGTCGATGGATTGTTCTGTTTGGGAGTCGCTGGAATAGCGTGCGTAGATGACTGCTGTTTTCATACAGTACCTCCTTCGTTTTTTCTTTAGATTAGCGAAAAATCACCGTGTTGATAAGATATGGATGATCAACCGTTTTTCGGATTCCCTCAACGGCAGACCAACCCATACCCTACCATAGGCCAATTTTCGATAATCTCTTTTTCTCCATACGGACACCTCCCAACCATCAGGAAAATCCGAAGCCGTCAAGGGAACAGGAAAAAGTATTGCCGGCGTATCAAGACAAAAGAGCCGATCTGTCGGGCAGATTTTTCTGTCAGACAAACCGGTTCTATGAATTTTCAGTGATACTTTTTCCCCCTTGACGGAGGCGGATTTTTCTGATATACTCCCCTTTCACAGCTTTACAAACAAAAAATAAATTGCGGATAAAGTTGGGCGAAAACAAGGCTTTTGATATACTAGTATCAGGTTTCGCTTGCATTCATCAATGGTTTTGTTCCTTACAAAATACGACTCTGTGTGATATGCTAAAGAAAAAACGGAGGTTTTGTGATGAAGGAACAGCAACATGAAGTTGTAGTACAAGAAGAACTGAGGGCTGAAAATGTTACTAAAGAGGCTCTGAATATTCTGTGCAGGTTCTTATCAAAAAACGTTTTCAAGTATTACCAGCGGCAGGAAGCTTCCCTTCCGAATGTAGCTCTAAATGGAATTGAAAAATCAATATCTAAGATTCAAAACAACTGACATAATTTTCAGGACGCGATTGGTTTTAACTGCGTTTTCAGTATCGGCGATATTCTGTAAGCACTAAAAAATACGCGTTCATTAAAAACCTCCGAGAGGAAAAGTCTCGGAGGAAAGCAAGGATGTCTGTGCTTGAAAAATCCTTTCTTTTCTTTCTTTTATAACTTTTATATTAAATTTTCTTCACTTGCTTTTTTGTATGGTTGTCAACTTGCAAGAAAATCTTCAACCACATCCATTAAATGGATTGTAGAAAGCTCCAAGCTGTTGCATAGTGAAACGAGCTCGGCAAGAGCCTGCCTGTTAGCAGTAATATCACGAACGGAAGCTACGATTGTAGCCGTACCGTCCTCATCAGCATCAGCATAGGCGGCAATTCCATAAGAGACTCGCGAGGTATTCCCAAGAGAATAGGTTTCTTCGGTAATTCCGTATGTAATTTTCATAATACAGGCTGAAACTCCTTTTCCTCACGTCCTATTGCTTTGCTAACGGAGTTTTGTAAGAAGCGTTTGGGCTCCTCCTGCATTTCCAAAAGCAAAAGCGCAGTAGGCATACCGCAATGACTTCTGCCTGTTTCAATATCCGAATAAGAGCTTTCACTCATATACAGCTTTTCCCCCATTTCTTTTTGTGTAAGATTTAGACGATCTCTTGTTTGAATTGCGAGGATACGGAGATCCTCCCCAAAAATATTGCTGATTTCTTGTCTCATAGTTCATACCGATTCAAGCACAGGCAGAAGAAAATTTTACTATTTTAATTGATCTATTGGAATCGGGTGCACCTATGTTTCGACAGGAAGCAGATCGTGTAAAGTATTTCTCCACATTCAGTAAGTTGGCTGTAACATCGTGGCGGGAAAGCAGATCAGCGCATTCGCTTCGCTGCCCTTTGGAGTATTGCATCTTCTCCACGTCGCCCAAGAGAGCAAAGACCAGTACGATCCTCTATTCAGGTGCTACTAAAGCCTGCATGAATGGTCTGAATAATGGAGAGTATTTTATCAGTGTTCTCCGTTCGCGCAATCCAACACTGCCTCTGCCAAAACAACTGAATATATTTAGCCCCTGAACTTTCGCATTGTTCAGGGGCTTTTTGTACCATAAGGCAGTGCTTGCTAATGAGATTTTTCACTTTATCGAGGGGGTCATTTAGGGCCTACAATCAGTTGTTCACTGTCACCAAACAGTAATATTTATTTCCAGATAAAATCAACAGGCAGAAAGCCTTGTCGCTTTCTGCCCTGAATCAAACATGTACTGTGGTTAATGTCGCACAAGAGGCATATTGGCATTTGCTTCCTAAAGCTCCTTGTGTAAAATTATGATTAAACGGAACAAAAATCCAATCTTATGAAATATTTTTTATGGTCTTAGTCCTTGAAAATGAATATATACCACTTGAATATGATTCAGTAGTGATAATTGCAGACAACAACATAAGTTGATTACTATCCGCATCCCCAAATTCGTATATCACGCATCCCGTTGTATCAGTGCGAAGATGTCTTGCCGTTACATAATTAAAAAAGTTACCGAAACAACCTGCCTCTGTTGTAGTAGAGATATACACCCGAGTACTTACATTAGGGTTGATATGACTTTGAGTCAAATCAAATGTAATATTATTACCAGAGCAAGATATCAAGCTCACCAATAGGATTCCCATTACAAGCAATAGGCACAAAACCCTGCTATTCTTCATTATATTCACCATTTAATCATCATAGAAATTTATAATAACGGCATTCATGTATAACGAGTTATCATTGCTCAAAAGTATGCTTCCTTCAGCATCCTCGTTCACATATTTTAATTGCAAACCATTGTGTTCAAGTTGACCACTTTTATCTAAAAACCATTCTCTTACGGATTCTGTAATATCAAAAGCCCATACATGATTCTCCATCTGCGATTTGAATACTTTTTCCCCTGTGGAGTACTGATTATTCCAATTTCCTGTAATACTGCACCAATCTTCCAACACCGGCACTAATTCTACTTCTGCGTTTTCATTCGTCAACGCATATAGTTCGTAGGTAGCAGATCGTATTTTAGACGGGTCAAGCGCAAAAGGTGTAAGTGAGTATCTAAGCATCAATCGACCAACTCCATATTCTGTGCTATTACCGATAACGGAATAATTGGACAAAAATGCATGTGTCAGATTTGGTTTACCAGAATAGAGACAGTTATCTGGCTGTTTTTCTCTACGGATTTCGAATGCAATAAATATAGTTGACTCTGCTTTGTTCGCAGACTTATCAACAGCGAACGTGATAATATAACGATTATCTTCTGTTTCTTTCACAGAACGAATCGTACACTCATATGAGCATGTTCCTTCCGAATTCTTTATTAAAGGTTTTTGTATGACTCCAAGAACATTTGTTTCATCGTTTATCGTTTGTTCAATGGTTAAATAACCCCCGGGCTGCTTAACGATATTCATCCCTTCTCCGATTTCAACCCAAAGCTGGAACTGATTCTTAGCAAACGCCTGCTTTATTTCAACCTCTACATTTGTTCCTAATGTAGAGGGATATACATACATATCGGAACCGCTTACTGCGCCACGATATACAAGCATATTCCGGCGAGATCCAATAAAGTTCTCTTTTTCTGTGTCTTCAACTACGAACTCATCATCCGAAAGCACACCAAATTGATAGACATTCTTTTGGAGCTTGATCCCCAAATCATGAGACAAGATATTGGGATAATACGGCTTGATGTCGCCAGCAGCAATGGTATAACCATACCCCATATCTGACATTCTAACTTCATCCACATTCTTGATGTCTGTATTGATAGGAGTCCATTGCATAAATTCGTTAATATAATTAACGGGTTGAGCAAATACATATAATGTTTTCGAACCATCTACATTATTATAGCCGATGCTGACCTCAGACATAAGCTCGGGAATTACGCTTACATGTCCTCTTTCCTCTACGCTATTATCCGAAATGAATTCGCTATTAATCGTTTCATGTTCAATATTTTCTGTATTATTACTTTCTGCGACATATTCATTTGTTTGCAGAACAGAAGTACAAGAACAGCTGAACAATTGCATGAGTACGAGCAATACTATTATAAAAATCATCTTTGCCTTCATTTTTGATTCTCCCTGTAATTCAAATTGGCGAGTGAAAATGTTGTAATTGGTGTTGTAGAACTGTTTGAAAATACCAACCTCTCGACATACGAGCCCCTCCCTCGCTTTGAGAGAGGGAGTTCTCAAAAGGAGTTTGTATTGCAAGTCTCGCGGAAAATTCTTGTTCGAATACTTTTTGCCCGCGCTACCAACACCACAAGAGAAGAGCGCAGAAGGTGGAGGAGAGTAGGTGCATCTCAGCCAGTACGCTTTATCTGTCTTCAATACGGATTGGCAGATTCTTATTGACCGAGTAAATATCGATCACATCACTTTGATAGCGGTATTCGTAACTGTCCGCACTCATACCGTAAGCGATATACTCCTGTTGAAACAGCTCTGCATTGGAAATAACTCCGTCATAGATCCCGGGAAGATCCTCATACAGATAGCTGTAAACGCGATTGAAATACTTATAGATTTCGTTGTATTCATCAAGCTTGGCTTGAATTTCGTCATTATACTCCGGCCAGAAGTCCTGAATGGTGTAGCTGGCTTCCTCACCCATCATTTCCGCTTCCATATTTTTGTCATTCGCTTTACCCATAGCGTCAAGCCATTTCTCTTTATATGTCCGACGTTCAGCAAAATCTGCCATGAAAGCTTAGGGATCGGCTTCATAACGCTCAAACATGGCATCCACCCTTACCTGGGTTTCCGCATCCAACTGTGACGGCAGATTCAACTCGCCTCTGGCTTACGGGGCAGCATAATAGGATAACAGCGCGTTGACAAGAAACATGAAGGCGAAAAAGATCAGAACGAATTTGTTGCCAAGAATTTTCTTGATCTCATATTTCAGCATGGCAACAGCCTCCCATCAGAGGATGTCGCCAAAGACATGGAGATAATAGTCCTCCAAGGACGGTACGACCGGTATGGAATCGTCCGTAGGCTTCACATCGGACAAAATGCGCAGAATGACACCCTGCTCGCCGTTCTGGATGTTGACCACGCGGAACTTCTCCTGCATAGCCTGGACTTCCTCGGGCTTGACTACCGTCTGCCAGACCTGTCCCTCGATCTTCTGTGTCAACTCGTAGGGGCTACCGCTGTCCGAGATCACGCCCTTTTTCAGCATGATTGCTTCACGGGCGATAAATTCAACGTCGGAGACCACGTGGGTAGCAATAATAACGGTCTTATTCAGCGCAACACTCGCTATGTAATTACGGATAGCAATTCTCTGCTTGGGGTCAAGACCGGCAGTAGGCTCGTCAAGGATGACAATCTCAGGATCACCGAGAAGGGCTTGGGCGAGGGCAAGACGCTGCTTCATACCGCCCGAGAAGGAGCCGATGCGGTGGGTTCTTACGTCGTGAAGCTCAACTGCGTGAAGGAGCTCGTCGATTTGTTCCTCGGCCTTCTTTTTGTTCAACCCCTTCAGAGTTGCCATGTAGCGTAGGAAATCGAGAGCGGAAAAAGAGGGATACATACCGGGATACTGGGGCATAAATCCCAGTTTTTCGCGGTAAGCGTGACCTAATTTTCCAATGAGCGTACCGTCCAGAAGGATCTCACCTTCATCGGGCTTCAGGTTCTGTGTAACCATATTCATAAGAGTGGATTTGCCCGAGCCGTTAGGCCCAAGCAAGGCATAGATACCGTGATCGAAGTGGTATGTGAATTTGTTCAAAGCCAAATTCGATCCATAGGATTTAGAAAGTTGTTTTATTGTTAACATATTATCTCCTAAAATATATTGATTGTATATTCATACGAAACATTTTTTGCTTTCAAGAAACGATCATATTTACTAAAATTATTAATTTCTGTTAGCATTAACGAATCTGCTATTTGTTTAGCAAAGTCATAATATCCATCCTCATATTCTATCTCGATTTCATAATCACAATTTCCCAAATAAAAGTTTACATCACATTCTATTTTCACATAAGGAGTAATTGAAAAACTCATACGCGTAGTCACTAATTCTCCCTGGAAAATTAATCTTTGTTCTCCCCTCATGATTGTTCGAGGCAATTCATTCACTTGAAAATCAGTTTCTTTACTACAATGACTGCCGTCCAAATAATGTTCTTTATATTGGCCAATTATTTTATCCTCAGATAATCGAATTCGGCAAGTCACGCCTTGCTTGTGTAAGTCATAATTTTCTGTATCATAATAATAGTTAATCTGCAATTTGTTTTTACTTGTACTATCAGGATATTTGTTTTTAATTTTATTAATTAATTCATAAAATCTATCCTTGGAAACAAAATACTTAAATTCAAATTCCTTCATCTTACACCTCCACACATTATTGAATCGAGAGAATACTAATTTGTTATTGAGAATAATACTTGTCATTTATTAATTCCATGACCTACCCAACCTCGCTTTGACAGCCATGTAAGAATAAGAGTAATCGCAAAGAACACAATAATTATAGAGATAAAATACCATGGCGCGTTCGCTGCTGTTACGAGGAAACTCGTACCGTCCAACAGATATGTGAAGTCGAAATACTGCGCCACGGCGAGGCCGAATCGGCGGAGCAGGAACGGCATTAGGGTAACGGTGGCAACGCTGGCCATGGTGTTCAGCACCTTGCCCGACAGAAGTGAAATTCCTGTAAGAGCGGTGACGAGCAGAACGACGGCCAACCACTTGACGGAAATCCAAAGGATAACGAACTGCGCCACAGTCATGCTCGGCTGACTTCCGAACATGGTGAGGCTTTGAATGGGCGCGTCCCATGCTGGGAACTCAAAGGATTTCATGGCGGCATTCAGATCAATGGCTGTGAATGCTGCGAACAGGACGGTGGCAAGAGTCAACACCGCCGCGTATTTGGCGAGGAACAGACGCCCTCTGCCCTTGCCCGTGGCTTTGAGGATGTTATGGATACCGCCTCGGATCTCGTTAGCGAACACGCCCGCGAACAGGAGCAAAACGAGGCCATAGAGCAAGTAGTCAAAGCCTTGGGAGAACAGCGTGTTCCAACCTGTATCGTAGACGAAATAAGCATCCTTGCCCATGCTCTGTAAGGAGAGGATGTAGTCGCGCCTTGCTTCAATGCGAGTAAAGTGGCTATCCCTATCCTGGGCGTAGTTGTATTCGTCGAGATAAACAAGGTATTCTTCCTCGGTAATGAGTCCATTGTGGTAGTCGGCAATGACTTGATTATAGGTAGACTTGGCTGTGTCGATTCGAAGGCGTTCTTCCTCAATATAGGTCAGCTTTTCATCCGTCATCTCGCCTGCCAATGTGGTCATGTACTCGTGATACACGCTGTCAGTAAAGGAAGACGTATAAGTGAATGTCTCGTTTGCTACAAAGCCCTTGACTAACAGAAGGACAGCCACGATGATGATGAACTTATTCGCCAACAGGAGCTTACCCATCTCCGCGCCGAACAAGGTGCGGCAGGGCATGGGGATGGCTCTTGCGGGGAGCTTGATGGGCTTCTTGGTCTTGATCTTAACCGCGCCTTGGGTGCGGCAGAAGGCAAAGGCAGACAGGGCGGCGAAGGCCACGGAAAGGACGGCGAACAGACCGATGGACAACGGGATATAGGGTACGGATTCCTCAAAGACGTTGAGGGAATAGTAGCGAGTGTAAGCCGTTTTGGTGTCCATGACCGTGAACAGGTTGAGCATATCAAAGGAGCCCGTCTGTTCTAGAGAGATGAAGAAGTACAGCACGAAGTTGATAGCCACAGCGCCCAGAGAGGCCACGAAGGTCAGGGCGTACTTCTTGATAAACACCGAGAGCAGCATGATGAGGGTTCCCAGCGCAAACAGCACCAGAATCTTGGTCAGCACGGAGATGGCCAACAGCTCGCCCACGGTGATGATCTCGGGGCAGAACTTGAAGTCCTCGAACACCTGGACGAAGTTGCCGAGGGAGGAGAATCCGTAGCTTGCACCGTAAAAGGCCATCGTAGTGGCGGTGAACAGCACCACGGCAAGGGTGGTGAACAGAGCCAACGCGCCCAGTTTGTTCAGGAAGGTGTGCAGCCTGCCCTTCTTGGTGGCGTGGAGGACGGGGTACATCCCCGAAGAAAATTCCTCGATGCACAGACCGGGAGCCAGCACCAGCATGAGCATGACGAGCAGGACGTTACCGCTGGTATAGGCGTGGTATTCGTCCCAGCCCACGGCGTATTCGTAGTCGATGGGAATGAGGGAGTTGACCTCGTAGATGCGCTCAATGTCGGACTGGTACTTGTATTCGTAGTCGTTTTCGGTCACGCCCGCGGCGAGGTAGTCTTCTTTGGCGATGATGGCAGCTTTGACCACGCGGTTCAAGTCCTTGGGGTAGGAATCCAACTCGGACATATACCTTTTGGCGTTGGTGTAATTCCAATACTTTTCGGCATCGTCGTCCAGTTCCCAGGAATAGCTGTTCGCTCCCGGATTCTGCTCATAAAATTCCTGCATTTCTTGTTGCACCTTGGGATAAAAGACCTCGTTGTAGTAGGTAGTCAGGCGATCAAACTCTGCCTCCCAGGCTTCGGGGTCTTCGTTGTAAGCCTCTAAAGCAGCCAGCACGTCCGCAGACAAGTCGGTTGCTGGGTCGTGCTTAGCCTCAGAATAGGACAAGAGGGCATTCAAGAGAAACAGAACAATGAACAGACCCAGAATGAATTTGTTGCTGATGAGTTTTTTACATTCGAATCTGAACATATCTTATTCCTCCTTGTCTATTCAGCATTTGAAAAATCCAACATCTTTACCGTACCATTTTGCAAATCAGCCACAGCATAGTGTAAAGGCTCGTTGGAGCTTTCGGCAAAGTCCTGATTCAGGTAATTCTTAAATTGCTCGTAATGGTGATAGGAAAAGTAAACAACCTCACCGTCAGCGGTTATGCTGTCGATGCGAACGGGAACATCCTTGTAAGTCAATTGGAGAATACACTCCTCCTTGTTCTCTCCGATCTTGACACGGTAAATTTTTCCTGCACCTTGGGTTTGAGCATTCATGGGCTTCTTTTTGTATTCCCATTTCCAGGTATAATAATCCTTCATGGGGTCGTTTTCCATCTCACTCTCGGTCAAGTTGCGCTCATAATAGATGTAATCTTCCGAGATGGTACAAGTGTTCCCCAGATTGTCTGGAAGATCATAGGTCTTCTTGGTTTGCAGATCGTATACGCAAGATACTGCGGGATAGCGGTCCCCCTTCTTTTGTTGATTGATAATCAAATATCGCTCGGTATAGGCTGCGATGCCGTCCCCATTTGTGACAAATTCTTCATTTTCAAGATTCAGGTCTGCACGGAAGATCTTCCCACTTTGAGACAAATCCGTGTAGTATATCGAATCTTCGATCCACGCGAGCAGGTTGACCGTCTTAGGAATTTCAAAGCGCATTTCAAATTCCAATGTCTTCAAATCGATGGTGTAGATACCTGTTACACCCGCATTATCCTCACTATAAGCTTTGTATTCGACGTATACATGATCCTCGTAAACATAATCAACAACGATCATGTCAAAGTAGACCAAATACCCATCTCCATATTTGTCCTTTACGTAATATTCGGCAATATCATAAATCTCCTGCACATTGTTTCGTTGAAGATCACAAATATACAGTTTTGTATTCCCATCAAAACGGGACTGGAATATGATCTCCTCGGTTCCAATATACAAGATCTCCGCATCTGACCATACACATTCCGCCAACTCATGAGTGCAGAGCGGATCGGCGCACCATGCGCTGATGTTGCCAGTCATCTTATTATAGAAATACATTCGTGACTCTCCCGAAGCTCCTAAGCTGTTTTGATAAACAGCTCCTATGGGGAACATCATCGGGCTACCGTAGATGCTGTGAGAACTGTTCAAGTAGAGTGACTCCAAATCATCGACACTTTTGTCTGCGTAATAGGCGGTGTTTCCGCTCTTGTGAATGGTGGGGGTAGCATACTCCTCGCTGAGAGGGTGCTCATAGACAACGGTGGTTTGCTCCTCCAATTGTTCTTCGTACTCACCTCTGCG
>JAZSFA010000086.1:0-25686 GCA_045531965.1 Eubacteriales bacterium | reverse complement strand
GATGGACTCCTCGGGGGAGATCACGTCACCGTGCTCACGGGAGTATTCGTAGAAGGGGTAAAGGAACTGATCCACGCGGCCAAGGCAATCCACCCAATCCCACAAGGACAAAAGCCAGGTCAGCTGCACGGCCTGATACAGTGTGACGGGGGGCTTGTGCGCTACGTGCGCGCAGTTTGCTGCAATATCTTTGTAATAACGCTTTTGCTCAGGATCGGTTTCATTTTCAGCAAGGCACGCCGCGTGCTGTGCATACTGCTCCATATGGGCGATCATGCCGCGCACCAAAATGCGGTTTGCCTCGTAGAAATCCACTGTTTCCTCATCACGGCTGTTGATGGCAGCATACTTGTCGATAATTGCAAGCATGCCGTCCAGGCCGTTTGTAAGCAGCATTGTGTAGTTGGGGATGGTATGCCCCTGGTATCCTCCCGCATTGAACATTCCTTCTCTGCCAAGCGCGTTGTAAATCTCTTCGGTGAGCATGGCGTGACCGGCTTTATGGATGTGGCGGTAGTCCAGAGGCGTCATACGGTCATAGAGTGCATCCAAACGGGCGCGCTCGGTCTCGGGATAACTGCAGTCATGCAAGGGGTGATCCAAAAAACGAATGCCCCAGCTGAAATGCTCCATAACGGGATAGATGGGTCTTGTAATGCCCACCACCGCTTCGTGGGGATAAATGACACAGGGGAGGGTCAGCCAGGAGCGGACGATGGCGTGCGCCAAGGTGATGACGTAAGGGGTGTCCGGCATTTCCTCAAACACGTCGGCAAAGGGGTCGCGTCCGTCGCGAGGGATGGGCTCTATAAAGGTATCCTCGCGTGCGTTTCTCAGCCGCAGACGGGGATGGATATCGGCTTTGACCGCTGCCATGCGGTCGGTGAAAATCAACTTTTCATGTGCGTAATTCATGCTGTCTCCTTTAAAAAAGAGGTTTATCCGATAGACACCCGGACTTTCTCGCCACACCGCTCTTGCACGTCGCAAACAAAGGCCTCGACAAGGGCGCGGTCCTCTACCGCTCCCTCGTATGCGGGGGTCATTCCCAACTGCTCCGCCTTGGCAATGCCCAGACGGTGATAGGGCATGATCTGCACCTCGGTGACGCAGGGGTGGGAGCGGACGGCCCTCGCGATCCCATCTACATGATCGTCGTTGCGGTTAAAGGTGAGAATAGGACAGCGCAAAATGACCTTGGCCCCCAGCGTGTCCAAAAGGGTCAAATGGTCCAGAATAGGGGTCTGTGGCACGCCGCAAAGCTCGCGGTGCGCCTCATCGCCGGTTATTTTATAGTCAAATAAAAACAGATCGACATATTTGGCCATTTTTGCAAGCACCTCGGTTTTTCCGTAGCCCGAGGTCTCCACGCAGGTATGAAGCCCATGAGTTTTTGCGGATTTCAGAAGCGCTATGGCAAATTCGCCTTGCAAGAGCGGCTCACCTCCCGAAAGGGTCAGCCCTCCGCCGCTTTCAAGATAGACGGCTTTGTCTTTCAAAATCGTTTCCATAATCTCATCTATGGTCGCCTCTTGCCCCGTGGTGGTCAGCGCTCGGCTGTAGCAGACCTCGGCGCACCTGCCGCAGGAAATACAGCGGCTTCGATCAAAGGCGTGACGGCCTTCCTTGACGGTGTGGCATGTAAGGATACAAGCTTCTATGCAAGCGCCGCAGCCGATGCAACGCTCGGGATTATACATGATTTGCTGCGTGGAAGACAGCCCCTCGGGGTTGTGGCACCACCTGCACCGCAGCGGGCAGCCTTTGAAAAAGACAACGGTCCGCACTCCGGGACCATCAAACAGGGAAAAACGCTGGATGTTGAAGATGGTGGCTGTCATACGTTCTCCTCCATAGGCTCTTGCCGTATTTGAAAATTGTTCATGTGTTGGCGGTTATTATAGCATAAAAAGAAAATTATGTCAAGTACCCGTAAATTCACGGAAATCACTTTGGTGGAGCAGATACTATCATCATATGGATAAAAAAAGCCAAGTATTGCTACTTGACTTTCTCGGTTGTATTTCATTTTTCAGCGATATTTGTTCACGTTGACAGCTGCGAGAGCTATGCTACACTGGACACGCCGAGAGGCGAAAAATCGGGAGTTAATATTGTTTACAATCATCGTGCTATATGAGAATATAGAAGATCTGATCTTTTTACTTTTTCAAAAAAGCAAAAAGATCAGCTTCATCATCAAAGTATGTTGTCAATTAATTATTCTACAAAGCAAGCGACAGTTCAGTACCTTTTCGGTAATAAGCTGTCACCCTTCTTATTTGGGGCTGGGGTAATGAATCAGCTCCTTGGGCTTTCATAAAAGGGCTGCAAACCACGTTCTATTCGTAGCCTGCCGCAAACTTTCCAAGGTAGCGTAGCGACTTTTCGGTGGCTCTGACAATCCGGTTGATTGTCAGAGCCGAAGTGTGACAAAGCCACAGCCAAAAGCCAAGAGGCACAAGGGTCAGCGATTGGGATAACTGTGGAAACTACGCGTTACGTTAGTTTTTGGCGAGTGTGCCCCAGTCGCAACGGGGCCTATGCGTACACGGTCATCATAAACTCCTGCTTTTTCGTTTGCTTTGACTGATGCAAGCTCAGCCACAACAAAACCACCATGTAAGAGCTTTTACTGCGCGATCCGTTTCTTTCTGTCAATAAAGTACCAGACCACAAACGCGCCGATTCCGCATAGAGACACGCAGGAGATGACACAAGTGACCACATTCATAGTCTGCTGTTTCGCAACCATGTTCTCTAGCTCTGCTTTGGCATCGTCCAGATTCTTCTGTACGGCCTTGATGGCAGCATCGAGGGCGGCATCACCGTCAGCGATGGCTCCTTCAAGGGCGGTCCTGTTGTCGGCATCGGCCTTCTCCAAAGCGGCCTTGGCGGAGGCCAGAGCCTCGTTGAGGGCGGTGATCTTGTCATCCAGAGCCTTATCGCCGTTAGCGATGGCGGTGTTCAGCTCTGCTTTTGCATCTTCCAGATTCTTCTGTACGGCCTTGATGGCAGCATCGAGGGCGGCATCACCGTCAGCGATGGCTCCTTCAAGGGCGGTCTTGTTGTCGGCATTGGCCTTCTCCAAATCGGCCTTGGCGGAGGCCAGAGCCTCGTTGAGGGCGGTGATCTTGTCATCCAGAGCCTTGTCGCCGTTGGCGATGGCGGTGTTCAGCTCTGCTTTTGCATCGTCCAGATTCTTCTGTACGGCCTTGATGGCAGCATCGAGGGCGGCATCACCGTCAGCGATGGCTCCTTCAAGGGCGGTCTTATTGTCGGCATCAGCCTTCTCCAGAGCGGCCTTGGCGGCGGCCAGAGCCTCGTTGAGGGCGGTGATCTTGTCATCCAGAGCCTTGTCGCCGTTAGCGATGGCGGTGGTCAAGTCGATCACAGCTTGGTCCAGGTTTGCTTGTACTTTTTCAATGTTTTCTTTGAGTTCGATAGAATCAGGAATTTCATCTTCGTCATACCAAACAGCCGTCAAAGTAGTATCAGCGGCGGGCATGACAAAGGTATTTAAGTTAACCATGTTGCCATCAGCATCTGTCCAACCTTTAAGAATATAACCCTTACGAGTGATTGCTTGAAGTTCAGACAAGTTGGGTGTTTCGCCTACGCGTACCACTTGGGTAGAGGGGGTAGGCGTGCCACCTGCACCATTGAAGTACAGGGCGTAAACTTCGGCATTGACAGGGATTTCTTCACTCAAATCCAATGTACCATGCTCAGCGAGGGTGATGTTATCAAAATCCAGTTGCGTGTTATAACCTGTCAAAATCAAAATAGCAGCACCCAAGGGAGACGCATCGGTGTAGTCGATGATTTTTTCGCCATCCAAGTAGAAGAGGATGTGACCGTTCTCATAAGAGAGATTCCATTGATACCATACACCGTCTTCCAGTGTGACATTGCTCTTGTGGAACAAATCCGAACGAACACCATTTTGGTATCTGCGAAGCAGAATGTAGTGACCAACGGTATTGTACTCCACAAAGTATTGGGTGTTGGAGTCCACACGGCAGAAACTAACACCCACATTGCCGTCTACTGTAGAGAGAACATCTTGGATACGAGCGTGGAAACGAAGATCGAAAGAACCAATGTTTTCATCCAAAGTAAGTTTGAAGGAACTACCGGCACTGCCCTCATAGGCAATGTAAGAGTTACCTGCCTGTGTCTTGAAATTCAAACTTGAGTAGTCAAAGGTAGGAATAATGGTCTTTTCAAAAGTTTCTTCAAACGTATCGGGATAAGTAATGGGCTTTGTTGTAATCGACGCATTGTCAATGGTCAATTCACCTGCCACAGTGGTTTCGGCACCGATGTACAGGTGAGCCGCGGTCGTCGTGACAAAATTGAGGGACAGTTCCTTTGTTTCACCTTCGGGAATGTTCAAGCTTGCAATGGCTTGATTGGTTTCCATGTTGCGAACAAAGATTTGACCCTTGCCCGAGAGCAAATTGGTGGTCAAAGTGAAAGTATGTTCGCCTGCACCAAGGTAAAGACCCTCATACAAGGATGCAATATCTGTTAGTTTGCCCACATGGTTCTCACCATCTGCTACCGAGGTAACTGTACCTGTCCAGTTCCAGTTGGAAAGACCCGAGGTCCAACCAGCCTCGCCGTTTTGACGCTCGAAATCGCCATTGACGAAATTGGAGGCAGAGGTGATACCGCAATCGGTCAAGATGTTGGTACCTTGGATGCATTCCAAGGAGGATTTGGAATTGTATTTGTTATTGAGGATACGAACATTCTTCACAGGAGAGTAGTCATTTGTCTCGGAATTGTCATAGGGTTGTTTCCCGTAGTAGGGGTTGTCAGGCCAAGCTCCCACCGACCATGTACCCGACAGAACATTGTCGGTAACAGTGATGTTCTTGATTTCTTGCAAGGATTGGTCAGGAGCATCGGTACCCCAAGGAATGAAGGTAATGCCGTGACCACCGAAAATATTGCTGTGGATCACAGTAATATCATCAATACAGTTATCATCACCGGGATTGGGATGCCACCACACAAGGCCACGAGGATCGTTGTAAGTGGAGCAAAGGGTAATGGCGTCATCATTAGAGTAGAAAGTGAAGCGGTCGATGAGCACGTGCTTTGTACCAATGGTGCAAGAAATACCGTCGCCCGAAGCACAAGTGACTTCACGAATGGTCAAACCACCGATGTAAGCATTTTCACAATCACGGAGGTTAAAGTTATAGTTGTTTGTTCGGAGAATAGTGATGTCGGTGAATTCAATGTTTTCACATTGGAAGAAGCCTACGGGAATCACGTGGAGTCTGTTTTCACAGCCTGTCCAAATGGAAGAACCGCTAACACTATCCAAGTTTTCGCCACCTGTATCCACAGAACGGATGATACCACCACCTGTGACGCGAATATTACTCACACCGTTACCTTGGATGAGAGGCAGGTTGTGGCAAGAGCAAGCGTGTGTCCAGTTCACACCGGGGATCACAACATCGTGACCATAAACAACATCATATTGATATTCAGCCACACGAGGAGATTGCCACAGCACAGCACCCTCTTCAATACGCAACTCCACATTGTCCTTCATCTTGATGTTGGTAATGATGTAGCGTCTGCCGTAGAAAGAGTCATCACCGGGCACAACAACCGTACCACCACCTTGGGCAGATACATAGTCAATGGCTGCTTGAATCTTTGCGGTATCGTCAGTAAAGGCATCACCCACAGCACCAAACTGTGCATCTGTGATGTGTACAGTCAAATCGGGCAAATCAAAAGCATAGGGATTTTCAGAGAAATCACGATAGTTTTCTACTTGGAAACGGTTAGATACCTTCACCTCGCCGTCATCTGTTTCAACCGTGCAGATGAACAGGGTAGAGAGGTGGGTGACTTTGCCGTTTTTCAGGCCAAAGTTGAAACTAAAATCAGTACCATCGGCTGTGGTAGAGGCCATGGGGGTCAAACCATCAACGCTCTCTGTATAGTTGGAAATAGCCAGCTCATAAAGATTGACTTTCTTGCCTGCATACGCAGCATCCAAAGAGCCTGTGATGGTTACGGTTTCATTGTCCTTGTCAGCCACACAAAATGTCATCTCGCCGGCATAATCATAAATAGCGTTCTCACGCTCAAAAGTAATGGCGTCAATGGCGATAGAGCCCTCAGTAACACCTACGGGCTCAATCTTGAAGCCACGGAGATAGCCTGTCATATCAGGGCAAGCAGAGAAGTTGGCATATACCGATTCCCAACCGCCATTGGGGGTTACATCTACCAGTACCGAGTGTTCTTCTGTGTAACGGCTGACGGTAGGTGTTTTGAAGTAAATGCGAAGCTGAGTAGCATCGGTATTGTTTTTCAAACGAATAAACAGAGTGTTCTTAACTGTCAAATTGGCACAGTAGGCGTCCCCCGAGGTGGTCATGATGGTGGGGGATTGCATATAGCTGTTGTCACCGACGAGGGTGTACACCAAAGCACCGTCACGAGCACCGTCGCCCAAACTAATGCTACCATTGGTTGCCAAGAAGCCTGTGAGGGCATCCGCAGAAGTGAATTCCAAATCCATACTGGTCACTTCGGGCGCAGGGGAGGGGTCATCATCAAAAAGCTTCAAGTTCTTGACTTGGGTGGTGGCATTGTAACCTTGAACTGTCCAAATACCCGAGGAGAGGTCATCGCCATACGTATTGTCCAGCTCATACATAGTGTTGCCGTCGATGGTCCAAAGAATGGCGTTGTCGGCAATGACAATTTTCATCTTGTGCCAATCCCCCTCGGCAAATTCAAAGGATTTTTCAGCACCAACGGTGGTGGATGCACCGCTGATGATGCGGCGAACACGGACAACCTTGAGAACCGTGTTATACTCAAAGAAATACTTTTGAGCATCCGCAAAGGTGAAAGAAACGCCCATGTTACCGTCCACCGAGGAACGATTTTCAAGCATAGACATATCCAAGCTCAAAGCGTTTTGGGTGACAGCTTCTTTGGTGGGCAGTTGTGCCACAGCTACACTATCATCGCTGGTCAGGATGTTTTCGCCGTCTACCTGTTCAACACTCCAACTGCTGCCCTTGTTCCATTCGGGATAAGCATCGTCTACGGCATCGTACAGTTTGATGTTTTTGAGGCGAACAGAGGTGTTGTAACCTTGGATGTACCATTGGCCACTTGTCAAGGGATCAGATTTGGTATCAGTGATGGTGTACAACAGTTCTCCGTTGAGGTACCATTGCATATTGTTGTCTTCTAATACAACTTTGTAATGATGCCACTCACCCGAGGCAAGGGTCATGGACTTACCTACAAGGGTTTGGTCTTGTGTACCAATACGGCGGATTCTTACCACTTTAGCGACGGTGTTGTACTCAAAGAAATATTGAGTACCATTGGTCATCTTGTAAGCAGAACCAATGCTACCGTCAACTGTGCTGTTGACACTGTCGATGTAAATGTCAAATTCCAAATACATACAATCAGTAGAGCCGTTGCCCCACAGCAGGTTCATGCTAGCACTGTTGCCTTTCAGTACATTCTCGCCAGACGAAGTATCCAATGTCCAGCCGTCTGTGAGCCAGTCTGGGAAGGCTTCGGCGGCAGTCATTGCCGAAGTGGGGATGATGCCTACCACAGGTAGGGCGACCATGATGACGGCTAAAAAAGCAGACAAAAGTGAAGAGGTGAGTTTGCGTGTAGAGTGCTTCATAGGGGATCTCCTTTCTTTAATGGGCTTATTATTGTTTATAAGATAACAATTACAAACTACGGTACTATTTTTACGATTTATGTTTCCAATGCCTTGAAGTACAACTCCATCTGTTTCTCTGTTGGTTTATAATCGGGATGAGAACAACACGGGAGCGTAGGCTCGCTACCGTCATCTCCGTAGAAGGGGGTCAAATAGTCATGCTCGTACATCTTTTGATCTTCAACATTCCTGAAGTCGGGAATGTCGAAGACACGGCCACCTTCCAAAACCGAACGGTGACCTAAAATGGCAACCGATGCCATTACGGTGGCCGAATAGATGTCAAAAGGAGGCTGTGGTTGCTTGCCTTCCTTCAGGCACTCCACGAACATACGCACTGTTAGGTAGTCGCCACCTCCATGACCCGACTTTTTAATCAATTCCTCGTCCCTATCATTCCAAGCAGGGGTATAGAACTGTTGGCTTTCCTCGCCCTCGGGGGTGTCCCATTCGTTGTAGCGGAGCATGACCTGGTCACCCATGCCACGAAGATTCTCCATCTGTCCTTTGGTACCACAAATGCGATAGGCGTTATGATGGGAGCCAAAAGTCGAGCAGGCTGTTACGCGGAACACCGAGCCATCGTCGTTCATTGTGGTGATATTGGCTGCCCAATCTGCACAATGACTTGCCGTAGGAACATCCACGGCAATCGGCTCAAACATAGCAAATGCGGTTACTTTTTTAGGTGTTGCCCCCGTCATATGCATCACAGGGCCAAGAGAGTGCGTTATATAGTAAGTTCTGGGCAAGAAATGACGCCAATGTTCGGGGTAGTATCTATATTCCTTGAGAAACGCCGTGTCCCATGGGTTGACAGGATGGTTATACTCGCCCTCAGCATACAAAATCTTACCAAGTCTTCCACTGTCCGCCATTCGTTTCATCTCTCGGTTCATGAGCATTTGAGGATAATTCTCCGCCAACATATAGATACTGCTACTTTTCTCAAAAGCACGTACCAACTCCACGCCCTCGCCCATTGTTCCATTGCTACCGCATTCGCAGAAAACATGAATATTTCGCTCAAAGCATTTGATGGCGTAAGGGGCGTGCTGATAGAAGTTGTTGGCAAGGATTACCGCATCCATGGGATGCTCAATGAAATCATCGAAATTCTCATAAGCAGCGACGCTTTTATCCAAACGCTTCATAGCTGCCTCTCTGCGACCCTTGTGGTTGTCGCAGATCGCTACGATCTCCGCATTCAGCAGCATAAAGCATTCTGCTAAATACATGCCTCGGCCGACGCCGAATATGCCAATACGCAATTTTTCCATATACCTCTCCTTATCCGCAAGCTTTTTGATTAGGATCAATAATTATTGATTTCTCATCTTGACTTCACATTACCATTTTATCACATTTGCTTGAATTTCCAATGTACGAATTCCATGAAAATATATAAAAAAGTTTTATTGTCTTGCATTTTTCGTGATGATATGTTATACTGAACACATAACCAATGTAGCGAGGTAACAAATGAAGAGCAAAAACATCTGCAAGTTCCCACCCAATGGTCCTTCCTTTGATTTATCGGTGTACTGCTTTGTGCAGGAAACGCATCGTGAAACCATGCTTTCCCCTCAAAAGCTTGTTCATCATCGCATGATCCTCGTCGAGCAAGGCGAGGGGGAATTTCTCTTCGACGATACCAAGTACTCTTTCAGTGCAGGCACGCTCATCTTTGGATTTGAGGACGAGACTTTTGTTTTGAACAAAGGTGAAAAAGTGAGCTTTTTTTACATTGATTTTCATGGGATTCGAGCCAATCACCTTTTTCGCCGGGTGGGTATCCAACCCGATACACGCCAAAAGAACAATTACAACAGCATCATTCCTTTCTGTAAAGATTGTCTCTTAAGTACACCTCAGGAAAACATTGACATGGTAGCGGAGTGTGTGTTGATGTATGTATTTTCCCGTATGGCTTCCAATATGCCCGTTCGAAACAACATCATTCAGAGGATCATTGACATCACAGAGGAAAGTTTCCATGATCCCGAGTTGACCATTTCTTCCATTGCAGAAAAGATTGGCTATAATCCCAAATACCTTTCACATTATTTTAAGAAGCAAATGAACATCAATTACAGCGAGTATCTTCGTTCTGTTCGCTTCAAATACGCAATCTCTCTGTTTGAGCTGGGCATCAGCTCTGTAAAGAATGTAGCCTTTTTGTCGGGCTTTTCGGATCCGCTTTATTTTTCGAATGCCTTCAAAAAAGCCATTGGTGTTTCGCCGAAAGAATTCATTGCAAATCTTTCAATTGACAACGAATAATAGTTTTTCTCAGCCTTTCTTTGTTCCTGATTGCAGGAGGTCTATTGGGTATGTCGGTGGATGGATAGTATTAGCACAAATATGCTACTGCAACTATAGGGTGAAGTCATTGATTTTCTCCTTGTCAATAGTGGATTTGACTCTATTAACAAGGGGCGATTTTATTAGCTTGTTAATAAAATCGCCTGCACACTTTTTCCTTTTTGTCAACCCCTTTTTCAAAAATTCTTTAACTTTTTTGCAAAAAAAGAACCAAGTCCATTTCTGAACTTGGTTCTTTTCTTAACTTAATCACATTGTCTGCTTGGGATGCGTTCCTTTTATCATAGTAAGTCATGACCACAAGCCGTGCTGGTGGCTTTCGATAGCCCTCTTGGGACATTCCGCACGCAGAGCCCATAGGTTCGCCAAATTATCCGCCAATTGCTGTAATTGCCCCACCACTATTGAAATAGCAATTATCTATAGCCATTTTGTTATCTTAAATTTTAATCTGCAAAGGGGCGGGTTCCTCTCTTCGCTCGGATAAACAATCTGTGCAAAGCTAAAGCTTTTTGGACACACCAGCACTGCTGATGATTTTCGGAATACAAGAAAAAGAGCGTATGCTGATGGTTCAACATACACTCTCAATGGTGCACCACATTGAACAAGGCTTTTTTGTTTTTTATAAGAGTCAGCCTGACGCTTAATTTCGCTACGCGAATGTTGCAGTGGGTCCCGGGTTCGAATCCCTGAAGGTGCACCATAGAGAGTGTATGTTGAACCATCGGCATACACTCTTTTTCTTTGCCAAATAGCACGTGTTCACAACTCGATTGAGTTACATACACTTTTCTTTATAATGGATAATCATCTTAATATTTCGTTCTTCGCCGTGTCCAGTATAACATATGTGATCATGCGAGGCTGATTACACAACCCATAATAATAGCACTACCGCCGAGAGCAACCAAAGTATGGTTTCTCTCGGCGGCGTTCTTTCTTTAAGGGAGCCAACTTCAAACTAAAACAAATGAATTATGAGACTCTAATACAGCTTCAAATGGAATGCCACAAAGCATGTGAATATAGTCTCAGGAAAAGAAATTTATTCTGACACGAGCCATCGCCAAGTACATCTAAGTACAAGGCGATGGCCTATTTGTTAGCAATTCTCCTCTCTACGCTTTACAAAGACCAGAGTTGAAATTGCTCCCAAGAAGATCACAAAGAAAACATTAACATTCACATTACTCGAACAACTATTTGAAAGCTTGGGATCTTCTTGTCTAGAATCGACTTCCGTGGAGCTTTCGGTTTCCGTTTCTGCTTCTGTTTCCACGGGCAGAGCCTCGATCACACCGGTTTCAAGCGTCTCGCCACAGATCGTACACTCAATGTACTTGCTACCTTCTACGCCGATCTGTGCCTCGGTGTCCACGATCCAATCACTCGGCGTATGGCCAAGAGCTTCGATGATGCTATCGGTGTAGGTATTATCGCAACGGGTACAAGTGTACGTCGTGTAGCCCTGCTCAGTGCAAATGGGATCAGTTACCACAGCCTTGTAATTATGACCCCGTTTTTCAACCAGCACTTCGCCGCAAATAGTACAAACTTGATCGTTCACACAATCCGCCTCAACACCGGGAGTATGTCCAAGAGCCTCGGTTTCGCTATCGGTGTAGGTATCATTACAACGGCTACAGGTATGGGTCGTGTAGCCCTGCTCGGTGCAAGTAGGATCGGTGACTACTGGCTTGTAATCATGTCCAAGCTTTTCGGTCAAGACTTCGCCACAGACGGTACAGACCTGATCGTTGAGACAATTTGCTTCGGCATCCCCGGTATGACCGAGCGCCTCTGTCGCGCTGTCGGTGTAGGCATCGGTGCAACGAGAACAGGTGTGGGTGGTGTAACCCTGCTCGGTACAGGTAGGCGCGGTGACCACAGACTTGTAGTCATGCCCCAGTTTCTCAGTCAAGACTTTGCCGCAGACGGTACAAACCTGATCGTTCATGCAGTCAGCCTCAGCACTGGGCTTATTGCCAGGGTTAGCCCAAACAAGGCTCAGAATGGTGAAGCGCCCCCTGTTACTGGGAGCAGTAGGGCAATCATTAACGATGACAATGGTGAAATTACCGGTAATGGGAGTCTCAAGAACCCATTCGTCAGTCCATACAACATACCTATCGTTGGTTTTGTCAACATCTCTTGCCACCGTGTGGGTGTAAACAGTGCCGGTTGCATGATCAGTAACATTGATGGTTACGGACAACTTGGTATCCGAGAACATCTTGGTATAGGTAAGGGTCAGTTTAGAAATACCGCCGGTCAAGATGGGAGAAGTGATCTTACCAGGAACAGACACCCTACCATTCAAGCAAGGAGCCTTGAAGGAGTTATCTGCACCAATAACCGGGAACTGGGGATTCATAACGGTCGCACCGCCGCACTGAATAGCGGAGTTTTCAATAGTCCAACCATTAGCAGTATTATAGGTGTCATAATGTCTATCACCATTGGAGTTGATGGTATTAAAGTCTGCAAATCCTCCATGAGAGAAATGGTTCAAGATAATACCACAAACGGTACAAATTTGATCATTTAAACAATCTGCCTCGGCACTAGGCTTATGACCGAGCGCCTCGGCCTCGCTGTCGGTGTAACTGTTATTGCAGCGAGAGCAGGTGTGAGTGGTGTATCCGCCAGTGGTACAAGTGGGTTCGGTGACTACGGCAACGTAATCATGGCCGAGTTTTCCAACCAGTATCTCGTCACAGACCGTACAAACTTGATCGTGGAGGCAATCCGCCTCGTCACCCTCGGTGTGGCCCAAAGCCTCGGTCTTGCCGTCGGTGTAACTGTTATCGCAACGAGAGCAGGTGTGAGTGGTGTAACCGCCAGTAGTACAAGTGGGTTCGGTGACTACGGCAACGTAATCATGGCCGAGTTTTCCAACCAGTATTTCACCACAGACCGTACAAACCTGATCGTGGAGGCAATCCACCTCGTCACCCTCGGTGTGACCAAGCGCCTCAGTCTCGCTGTCGGTGTAACTGCTATCGCAACGAGAACAGGTGTGGGTGGTGTAACCGTCGATGGTACAAGTGGGAGCGATGACAATATGCTCACTATAGTCATGTCCCAATGCCTCACCGCCGTGTCTGTACTCAACAGCCTTCTCACAAACCGCGCAGAATTTCGCATCCACGCCATCACCCTCACAGGTAGGCGCGATATACTCTGTCCAATCGGACAACTGATGAGCGCAGCCGGCAGACATAATTCCAGCTGTGCCACTACTGCCTGTCGAGGATTCTTCAGCAGTTTGAATGTGCTTACAATCTACACATTCGTAATAGAAAATGTTGTCACCCTCGTAACCGAAGAACACGTTCAAAATCTTCTCAATGAGAATCTGCAACCACCACTTGGGAGCCGTTCGCTTTTGATAGTTGTGTGCTGTCATCGGTGTCTTTTCGCTGACACGATCACCGCAATGCTCACATACAAACAGGAGCTCACCATATTCGGTGCAGGTCGCTTCCTTCGTCACAGTACCAACGTAATTATGGCCATGTGCAGGAATGATCTCACTATACTCATGCCCACATACGGTACAAGTGTAGCGGATCTCGCCACTCTCGGTGCAAGTGGATTTGATTTCGTTCGAAACATAATCGTGTCCGTTGGCTTCGACATAGTCAGTCGCGTACCACTCGCCGCAGATCGCACAGACGTGCTTGTTGTACCCCTGTTCGGTGCAGGTAGGCGCAACCCAAATAGGCTCTGCGTAATCATGGCCATTTCCGTTGTGAACGCGATCCAGCACAAATACGTGATTGCCACTGACTGTCATGCCTTCGGTGTAACCCGTCCAACCGTTCGTGATATACCCCATCTTTTCCTCAATTGCAGGGGCAACGATCTCTGCGCCGTAAGGCAGAACCACCTTGGAGATCAATGTCACACCGTCCGTGTCAAAGAAGCTGACGGTGTACTCGCTGGCGCGGGTCTCAATGATGGGTTTTGCCACGATATCTACCGTGGAAGTGGCGGGAATGGTGTCGGGCATACCGTCTCCGTCCAAATCCCAGCCAACCAATACTTGGGACTCCTCCAAGCCTTCCGTAAGCTCCAGATAAGGCTGACGGATGACCTGGTGGGTCAGGAAGATCTCGCTGCTCATGAGAATGCCGTTCTGATCGTAGAAATCCGCTGTGATCCATTCGTCGCCGTAAACCACCTTGTTGCCATTGTTCCAGCCAGGGAAGTTTTCATCCCAGCGGGTATCGTTTTCGGTGGCTTCAACGTAGATGGTGATGCCGGTGATGCCCGCGAAAGCAGAGGAATTCAGGCGAACATTTTTTTCGAGGACGATGGATTTCAGAGTGAGAGGGATGTCGCTGAGGGAATCTCCGAAATACTCATAGATATAATGGGTGGGCATTTCGGTGATGACCAGAGTTTCAAGATTGGTCAAGGAAGAAAGCCGAACACTTTGACTACCACCGAGTTTTAAATATATCAAGCTATAACATTTAGCGAAGGCAGCGTTGTCGACAGCGGTCGTACTATCTTTGACAATAAAAGCGGGAATATTTTCATTGACATCGATCAAGCAATTGTCAATATACAAACAATTGTCAGACCAATTATTAGGATTATTATAATATGCCGTATTCCCGAATGCGCTGCTACCAATGCTCGTGACACCGTCGGGAATGGTTATGCTCGTCAGGTTACTGCAATCCCTAAACGCAGAATAGCCAATGCTTGTAACACTGTTAGGAATGTTGATGCTCATCAGGCTGCTGCAATCCTCGAATGTCTGATCCCCAATGCTCGTGACACCGTCGGGAATGGTTATGCTCGTCAGGTTACTGCAATCCCTAAACGCAGAATAGCCAATACTTGTGACACTGTTAGGAATGTTGATGCTTGTCAGGCTGCTACATCTCCAGAATGTACCCGCGCCAATGTTGGTGACACCGTCGGGAATGTTTATACTTGTCAGACTACTGCAATCCATGAACGCATACTCTCCAATACTGGTAACACTGTCGGGAATGGTTATGCTTGTCAGGCTGCTGCAACCGTCAAACGCCCGATTTCCAATGCTTGTTACACTGTCGGGAATCGTGATGCTTGTCAGGCTGCTGCAACCATAGAACGCATCATTGGTGATAGTTGTACTACCATCGGGGATAATGACATTTCGTACACCTCTCATTCGATTAACCAGATACGGGTTACCATTGATATCCCTAGGAAGTGTAACCGTTTCAAGGTCACCAAAATATGCAATCAATGTATATTTTCCTTTTTCATGTATGAAGAGGAATCCATCTTCTGTATCAATGTATTCAAACCCGGAAGTATCGTCTCTGTATGTTTTGTTTCCTTCCCGATCCACAATCATTTTCGCATAATATGCAATATTTCCACACTCGGAACTACCAATTTGTATAACTAAATCACTTTTGTTGTAAACCACAAATAGGTTGCTGCAAGAGTTGAACGCACCATCGCCAATGCTCATTACACTATCGGGAATCGTGATACTTGTCAGGCTACTGCAAGAGCTGAACGCCTCCCTGCCAATGCTTGTGATGCCGTCGGGAATCGTGATACTTGTCAGGCTGTTACAATTTTGGAACGTATAACTGTCAATGTTTGTGACACCGTCGGGAATGGTGATGCTTGTCAGGTTGCTGCAACCAGAAAACGCCTCCTCACCAAGACTCGTGACACTGTCAGGAATGGTAATGCTGGTTAGGCCACTACAACCCTTGAACGCATCATTTCCAATGCTTGTCACGCTGTCGGGAATGGTGATGCTTGTCAGATTTCTGTAAGAGCTGAACGCTCCCTCACCAATGCTCGTGACACTGTCAGGAACAACACAGGTTGTCAATATTTCTCCATTAAGATAAAGTGATGTTCCGTATGTAAAAGGTGAACTGCGGCAATCTATTTGACACCATGAAACTAAATCAGTTATGTATACTTCATAGATGTTTTTACATCCATGAAAGGCAGCATTGCCAATATATCTCAAGCTTGAAGGCAAGAAAATGGACTCCAAATTTCTGCATCTATAAAATGCAAAATCATAAATATGTGTTAATTCCTCCGGCAATATGATTCCTTTTAAATTAGGGCATTCATAAAATGCTTGTGAACTTAATTCTCGAAGTTGACTTCCAGTCTCAAATGAAACGGAAACAATTGAAGAATGCATATAAAAAGCACTTCCAATTGATTTAACACTAGCCGGAATACATACCGAGGTGACATTATCGGGTACATAAACAATTTGGGAAATTTGTTTATCATAAATAACACCATTTATTTCAGTAAAATAGAGGTTTTCTGCATCTATATCCAATTTTTGAATAGAAGGGCATCCGGCAAAAGCGCCACTTTGAATTTCAGTAACATCTTTACCAATATACACTTCTTTAAGGTTTGGGCAATTGGAAAAAGCATTGAATTGGATTGTTCCGTCACAAATAACTACACTCTCAATGTTATCGCAATTACTGAACGCGCTATAACCCATTACCGCAATTTGATTTACGGTTACTGTTTTTAAACTGTCACAATTAACGAAAGCAAGCCCTCCAATATAGTTCATATTTGAGGGTAATACGATTTGAGTTAGGTTGCAACAATTTTCAAATGCCTGCATTCCTATTGTAGCCAAATTTTCAGGGAAATTAATATTTGAGAGATTGGAACAATCTTTAAATGCACTTTCGCCTATATAGGTCAAGCTTTGGGGAAGAACGACGCTTTCGAGAGTAGTGGAAGAAGCAAACGCTTTTTCGGAAATATATTTTATACCTTCAGGAATGATAACTTTTTTTATACGATCAAGTTTGTAAATGGAATATTCAGAACCGTTAATATCTGTAGGAAGTGTAACCGTTTCAAGCCCGCCCAAATACGCGATCAACGTATATTTTCCGTTTTCATGTGTGAAGCGGAATCCATCTGCCGTATCAATGTACTCAAAGTCGGAAGTTTCGTCTTTGTACGTTTTGTTTCCTTCCCGATCCACAATCAATTTCGCATAATATGCAATGCGACCATAAGTAGAACTTCCAATATCCAGTGCCAAGTTGCTATTATTATAAATCTCATATAGACTTTCGCAACCGCCGAACGCCCAGAACCCGATGTTTGTAACACTATCAGGAATTTTGATGCTCGTCAAGCTACTGCAACCAGAGAACGCATAATCGCCAATGCTCGTCACGCCGTCGGGAATCGTGATGCTCGTCAGACTGCTGCAATCGGAGAACACATAATCTCCAATACTTGTAACACCATCAGGGATAACAATATCAACTACTAATTCACCGTTAATATAGAGATTAGCGCCATAACAGCAAGGGTTACTAGCAGAGTTGAATGTAACATTACACCACTGTTCTAAAGTGCCGACATAATATACACTCGTCAGGCTGTTGCAATCCAAGAATGCATAATTTCCAATACTGGTAACACTGTCAGGAATTTGGATGGTTGTCAGACTACTGCAATCCTCGAACGCATACTCTCCAATACTGGTAACACTGTCAGGAATGGTGATACTCGTTAGATTACGACATCCCCTAAACACAACCGGGCCAATCCATGTTACACTGTCGGGAATTATGATGCTTTCTAAGTTGTTGCAACCGTTAAACGCCCAACCTCCAATCATTGTGACACCATCCGCTAACTCCAAATGCCCAGAAATACCTTTGCCAAAATGAGTGAGCTTTGCGCAATAAGTAGGACGACCTTGCCAATCGTACCCGCTAAATGTAATGATCGTATTTGTTAACTCATATCTTGCTGTCGTTTCATTAAACGCATAATCATACACCAACTGCACGCTATGAGGAATCCTCATCTCCCCGAGTCCCGTCAGCCCGTCAAATGCGTGCCCACCCACGAAGGTGATGCCCTCGGAGATATTGACCTTTTTCAGGCTTTCGGGCACGTAGGTGGCGTTGGCTTTGTATCCGCCCGCGCCAAAGATGTAGCCGAACCAAGTGATCTCGTCATCCTCGAAGGATGCGCCGATGAAAGGTACCGTGATCTCGGTGAGATCGTTACACTCGGCGAAAGCACCGATGCCGATGATGAGATCCCAATAGTTGGTATCGGGGATGGTTATGGAAGTAAACTTGTTGCCCATGAAAGCATAGGAACCAATGTCGATGAGAGTTTCAGGGGTAGTGTAATCACCGCTGAAACCGGCATAAGCAAAGGCATAGTCGTAAATACCCTTGATTTCACTGGTCTTACTGACGGGCACGTCGGTAAGCTTACGGCAACCGTAGAAAGCAAAGTCGGAGATCTCCACGACGCTGTCGGGGAGCATGATGTCGGACAGATTCTTACAGCCGTAGAACGCGCCCTCGTACACGCCCTTCAGGCTGTTATCCTCAGCAAAGGTGACAGTAGCCAGATTGTCACACATAGCAAAGGCGTAATAATCAATGGCCACCACGCTGGCAGGGACGTGCATCTCGGTGATACCGTCGGCGTTATAGAACGCACTGTAACCGAAGGACAGAATATTGGCATTGTCAAGGAACTTGATCTCGGACAGCTTGCTGTCCTCAAAGGCACCGAAGCCGATGACCTCGATACCCTCGGGTACAGCAAGGCTACCCGTCCGTCCCGCAGGTACGGAAATCAGCTTGCGTCCATTCTTGGAAACGAGCAGACCGCCCACGGCCTTATAGTAAGGGTTATTCTCGGATACTCTGAACTCGGTCAGGTTGGGTAGACCAACGAAGGCATATTCGCCCACGTATTCCACATTTTCGGGGATGTAGACCGTCTCCAAGCCCGACTGATAGAACACGTTGGACATGATCATCAGTTCCTCGCCTCTGCCGAAGGTCACGGATTTCAGCTCCTTGATCTCACGGAAGGCGTTGTGGTTGATGAGGGTCACGCTGTCGGGAATGGTCACGGTAGAGATGTGCGTATAGGCGAAGGCTTCCTCGGGAATTTCCGTCATGGAGAAGCCGTCGGCAAAGGTCAAGGACGTAATACCGCTGTTCTTGAACACAGCACGACCCATGGTAGTCACAGGGGCGGGGATCACTACACTACCCAGCTTTTCGGTCTTCTCAAAGGCGGATTGCTCGATGGTCTTGACCTGCGCGTTGGATGCAAAGGTCAGGGTTTCGATGGGGGTATACGCAAAGGCGGAACGTCCGATGAAGGTTACACTCTCGGGGATAGAGAGAGACTTCAACTTCGAGTGATAAAATGCCTCGGCCTGAATGATCTGCAAAGTGTCAGGCAGAACGATATTTTCCACATTGCTGTCGGCAAAAGCGCCACCGCCGATATTGACGATATCGCCGCCCAAGTTCAGGGTGGTCAGGTCAATATCGGTCGCCGTACCGGTATACTTGATGATAGCAATACCGCCGCTCGTCAGCTTAGCGTAGGTCCAATCACCCTCGGTGACCACGTCGGTGACGCCCAGATAATAGCCCTGAATGCCGTGATCCCAATCCTCGGCCAAATTGGCGGGGAGCGTTTCAGCGGCGAAATAGACGTTCAAATCCTTAGTACCAAGGAAGGCGAAACGACCGATGAAGTCCATGGTGGAAGGGACGGTGACCTCTGAGAGGTTCGTGCAATAATAGAAAGCATATCTACCGAGGAAGGTAACACCCTCGGGAATGTCAAAGCGGGTCAGACTCTCGCAAAAGCGGAAAGCAAAGTTGTCGATGTTAGTCAGTTTGGCGTCACCAAAGTCAATCTTCGTCAGCTTACGCATACCCTCCAGACCGTGGGCTTGGATAGAGGTCAGGGCACTACCTTTTTCAAAGGTGATGGTACGGAGGTTGGAGCAACCGTCGAACATATACGGCGAGATACTCGTGAGCTTGCTGTTTTCTGCAAAGGTGAAGGAGGTCAACTTTGAGCAGCCCTCAAACGCGCCCTGTGCTATGGTGGACACGTTGGCGGGCACACGGAAGGAGGTCAGACCGCAGTATGCGAAAGCACCGTAAGAGATGCGAGGTAGATTGGCGTTTTTAGTAAAGGTTACAGAACGCAAGTTCAAGTCCTCGGCAAAAGCGTAGTTACTGATCTGCATGAGGCTGTCGGGCATACTCATGGATCGCAAAGAGTAGTTTTTAGAAAATGCGTAGGCTTCGATATAGGTAAGCACATTGAAAATATTGTAACTCTGGATTTTTTGGCAATCATAGAACCCCTTTTCCCTAACCGCTACTACCGTAGAAGCCAGATTAACCTTCGTCAAATTCCATGATCCATGGAAAGAAGCTTCACCCACATCAGTTACACCTTCCAAAACAGTGTAGCTTGTTCGAACATTACCGGCAGGATATTCCACCAAAATTGTCTTTTCTTTGTTATATACAACGCCGTCCACATCCACATAATGAAGGTTTACATCTTCAACGAAAATATCTGTGAGATTGTGACAAGAAGCGAAGGCGCCCGCACCAAAATAGGAAACGCTTGCGGGAATCTCCACCGTAATGAGGCCGGTTCCCATGAAAGCATAAGCACCGAGACTCTCCAAACGATCGGGCAGATCGACCTTTGTCAGGTGAATTTGATTTTTAAAAGCTTGTTGTCCGATGGTATGAAGAGAACTACTTTCTGCAAATGTCAGATCTGCCAGATATGGGTAGATAATTGCACAAAAAGCTGCTTTATCAATGGACACCACAGACGCGGGAATCTCAATTGCAACAATACCGCTATCCAAAAAAGCAAACTTTCCGATATATGTCAGCATACTGCCAGGAGCAAAAGTTACCTCAGCAAGGGTACCAATCATATAGAATGCACTGTCGCTAATGGAGCGTATACCCGCAGGAATCTCAATGGAAGTCAAAGCGGTACCCGTAAATGCTGATTGAGATATGGAGGTCAGCCCCGCACCGATTTTAGCCGAACGAAGATAAGCGTTACTTGCAAATACAGAACCGCCCATGGTTAACACACTGTCGGGGATCACGATGCTTTCCAAAGAACCATTTATAAAAGAGCTTTCACCCAAAGATTGCACTTTGGAAAGCTCCACACCGCTGAGCCGCGTATAGGCAAAAGCATATCCTCCAATAGCTTTCACATTTTGGGGCACCGTGTATGTCCCACTGAGTCCCGCAGGATAACACACCAAGGTACTGCCCGTGTAGTTGAACAAAACGCCGCCCTTAGCGGTAAAGGCCGTGTTGCCGTTCTGCACGTCATAGGCGATCATGGACGTATTGCGATAGAAGGCCATAGCGTTCAACTCGGTTACCTTTGAGGGAACCGTAAATGTGCGCATCTTGGCACAGCCGGAGAAAGCATAATTGCCAATGCTGACCAGTTGGCTGTTCTGACCAAACGTTAAAGTGGAAAGTCTGACGTTGTCGTAAAAAGCATACGCGTCGATCTCTGTCACCGTATTGGGAATTTCCATGCTCACCAGATTGGAGCAGCCCTTAAAAGCAGACATACGGATGCGCTTGAGATACTTGGGGAGCTTGACTTCGCGGAGTCTCGTCTCACCCGCGAAGGCAAATTCGCCGATGGAAGAAACAACCTTGCCGTCGATATAATCGGGGATGGTGATGTAGCGGCGGTGACCCGTATAGGAACGGATCTCGATGGTGCCGTCGTCCAACTCCACATACGTATAAGGAATACCGTCATCCTCGTTGACCCAGTTGGCATACAAGGTCAGGTCTGCCGAGAACTCGTCCTCGTACCACACGTATTCATCGGTGCATTGCGGATCGTAGTACCAGCCGTCGAAGATGGCATACAGGCGCTCGGGCTCGGGCATATTCTGCAGGGTATGGGTACGGATGAACACCTGCTCGGTGTTGTCCAGCTCATCGGTCATCATGTTGAAGGTGACGGTTCCCCGTTCCTCCAGCATCAAAGCACTGACATCCAACGCGCCGTAGCCGTAATACCAGTCGGGGCCAAGATCACCAAGATCGTAGCAGGAAGCATAGATCAGTTCTTCAACCGTGTTGAATTCCTGATACATATTTTGGGACATATACAGCGCCAGCACACCCGCTGTGATGGGGGACGCGAAAGACGTACCGTTCATGCCGCCGTAGCCGCCGCCCATTTTGGTGGTATACACCGTACCGGGGGCAACAAAGTCCACGTTTTCGCCGTAGTTGGAGTAATTCGCCAGTTCCCAACTATCCGCGGCAAGAGCGCCCACACCGAAGACGTTTTCGCCGGCAGCGGGCCAGGTGAGATTGGCGGTTGCATTGTTACCGGCGGCAGCCACACAGATCACGTCGCTGTCAAAAGCCAGCTGCGCAGGCTCGGCAAAGGGATCTCCAAGCGCTTCTACACCGAAGGACATATTGACCACGGCCGCGTCACGCTCAATGGCGTAGTACAAACCGAACACCAGGTCGGATGTACGATTGAATACACCGTTTTCGTCACACTCGGCCTTAATCACGATGATATTCACCTGGGGCGCGATACCTATCACGCCGTTTCCGTCCATAGACGCAGCAATAACACCCGCAACCGCCGTACCGTGACCCTGCTCATCCTCGACCAAAGACCAATCATAAGAACCATCGTCAAGCACATAATCCTTGACGATCTTATCCTCGGAAGCATTGTATGAATACTCGCTGATGCGTCCCGCAAACTCGGGGTGATCTGTGTCGATACCCGTGTCGATGACCGCCACCGTAATGCCCGAACCCTTGGCCTGGCTCCAAACATTGCTCATGTTGAGGTAGTCTAGATAGGTCTGGCGGTTATAATCCGTGTCACTTATAGTATATTGAGGACGGATGGGAAGACGCTCGCCCCTCGTTCCCTCCTCCTCGTCACCGTCGCTCGGCAAAAGATCGCTGATCTTGGCCTGATAGTCCAACGACATATGTTCGATGTACTTGCGGTAATCCTCGTTCTCGTAAATATCGAAAACGGTGACGCCTTCGGGTAGCGTCAGCGCGGCAAATTTGCCGTCCTCGGTGATACGAAGCTCCGCGCCAAAGGCCTCGGCCAACTCTTCCGCCCGAGGCTTCGTAGTGTTCGACAGCACAATGCTTTGCTCGTCATATCGCCCTTGATTGTCGTAGAGCTCCTGCAAAGCCTCGTTCTGCTGTTCTTCCAAGACCTGCTCTCGCTCATGCAACACCAGCATAGTGACGGTGCCTGCCACAAGGCAGAATATCAGCACGCTGATGAGGACAACCCATAGTTTCTTTTGCCGTGAGTTTTTCATGTCAATTCTCCTTTGCTTGAAAAAGAAACAAATATACATAATAAATTATAGCACAATTGGAAAAGGGTGTCAAGTAAAAAAATAACCAACGAGACATTATCATAAAGAAATCCCGATTTTTGCCTTTCGCCGTGTCCAGTGTGGCATAGCTCTCGCAGTTGTCAACGTGAAAAATTATCGCTGAAAAATGAAATACTATCAAGAAAGTCAAGTAGCAATACTTGGCTTTTTCTTTATCCCCATGCAATATTTTTTCGTGTACTGAAAAGCCACTATACCTCTCGTTGACATCTGCACACTATACCTCAAATGAGCAAACCTAATACCCGACCTATGCTCCCCCGACCCTGCCGAAATGGCGATCGAACAGCGAAGCTGTTCAGAAAATCGGGAGGTATAGAAAATGAAAACCGAAACCAAAGAAAGAATCACCAACGAAAACGTAAGGATCACCGCTGAAAACGTCCAGCATATCGGTGAATGTATCGCGTTGTCTGCCATCAAGAAAATGATGCGGTTTGCACACCATCCACGTTCTCTTGACAAGCTTTACGCTGGCCTCGTAGAGGACATCTACGGCAATCGTGGCTACAACACGACCTTCTCTGACGGGTACGATCTGGCATCCGAAGTGATCTGCTTCCTCTGCCACTACATTGGTCACAATCTGGACGATCTGGCTTGTCAGAATCGTAAAGGTGAGTTACTGACTATCCGCTTCGCCTGCTACCGTCACGCTCTGCGATACATCGAAAAGGAGTATCTTTCCGGATATAAGACCATCAGCATCGAAGAATGCTCGCCGGCTGATGCTTCAATTGACTTTGAGACCCAGTATGAGATTGAGGACTATACCAAGGTCGATACCATCATTCATCAGATGCGTTTGACCGTTGCAGAAACCGAGACTCTGAACTACTACATGGCAGGACTGGGATTCGTTGAGATCGCACAGATGCAGAATCTCAACAATACTACCGTCTGGCGTCGCAGAAAGAGCATACAGAAGAAGTATCAGCGATATATAGTCATGCAGGGATGAGTTGCCAACGAGCATTATGCATCCCATATAAACAAAAAAGCTTCCGAAACACCATCGGAAGCTCTCTTTTTGATGTGCCTATTATACCACAAAATCATGAAAATGTCAAGTCTTGTTTTTTAGAAAATCTTATGGTATAATGTCTTACTCAAATCAAAACGAGGGGGGAATCACCCGTATGCCCAGCCTTTCCGTGGAACAGCGAATGTTAGAAATCAATTCTATCATCGATAATCGAGCCTTTGATGATGACCGTTTGGTGTATTCGTTCGTTTTACATTTGTACAGTAATCAAGAACTTGATGAGTGTATCGGCTTTGTCTCTGCTAAACTGAACATCATAAAAGATGAGTATCAACTTTACTATTATTTATGGTACGTTTCTTTGCTCTATCTGCGCGGCTTCTTTGACGAGGCGAAAACGATATTCTATTCCTTGCCCATAAATGATATTCCGAATCATATCAAAACCTTTTATATGATTACACTTGGTTTTGACGCACTATATCGTGATTTTATCGTAATGGAAACAGAGCATTTTGTATTCCATATACACCCCAACAGATATCGAAACCAGAACGATATTCACCATAAGGTCGCCCGTCGTGAATTGGGATATGAAATTGTCGCGAAAAACTTTTTCGGGCTTTCCCTTGAACGAAAGATCCACTATTTCTTATGGGATGATGAAAGTATGAGGCCATACTTTTCAAACTCACAAACCTGCTCCTGCTACGGCGTGATCCAAGAGGGAGAATATGACCGTGATTGGCATGAATCTACACACCTCTATAATTATCTGTACGGGATTGAGAATCCCAAATCATTTATATTGGAAGGTCTCGCAGTTCTGTACGATGGAAAAACCTCAATTGTCCGTTTGAGATACGCACGTGCTGCCTACCAAAGCCTTCGTATTACTCCCAATATCAAGGAATGGTGGCTTGATCCTGTAGTTTTCCGCCAAACGAATTCTTGGATCGCATACACGACAGCGGGATACTTCGTGTTCAAGCTCCGCAGCCTATACGGAAAAGAAAAACTTCTCCAACTGGCAAAATATCAAACCTTTGAGGACGCTTGCCGTATTTATAGCGAAGCGGAAATATCAAAGCTAATTAGTGAAGTTGAAGAAGAAATTTCAAATTTGGGAACGGGTAATCCGTAAAAGGTTCATATACAACCTATAAAAAAATCTGGGTATATCCGTTTGTTTACTGTCTTAATTCGTTCTTTGGCACCGTGGCGTGTGCTTGTCTTATACAAGTCGGCTCGCTGCGCTCGCCGAGCCAAGCACACCCCCGCACTGCAAGCAAACGAACGCGAAAAATCCAAAGCCGAGCGGTCGCGGAGTCGCCCGCTGAGCCGCTTGGG
>JAZSFA010000112.1:0-3687 GCA_045531965.1 Eubacteriales bacterium | reverse complement strand
GCATTGACAGATAATCAGTCAACTGCTATAATATAAGGGAAAAAAGAAAACATTCCATTAAAGGAGACTAGCGTGAAAGTAATGTGTAACCCATCCGAATAAAAGCATAACAAAAAAGCCCTGCAACAAATCATTTTTTTGCAAGGGGAGATACAGATAAAAGCAATCTAAGAAACGGTTAACCCTTGCCTTTCAAGAAATTTAGTAGCTTGTTTAACGGCTTTGGATAATTGCCGCTCTTTAAGGGATTCTGACATATCCACCTTAAACAAGTCAGTGGGATTCCAAACCTCACCCGTGGTCATCATTTGGAAAATAGCAGTGAGAATCATTCGTGCAATGGCAATAATGGCTCGTTTCTTTCCTCTGCGTTTAGAAATCTGCTCATACTTTAAGCGGTAGTAAGAATGGTCAGTCGCTTTCACGGCTGCATGGGCAACTTGCACCAATGCAGGTTTGAGATATACTCCTGCACGTGTAATGCGAACAGACTTTTTCTTGCCGGCAGATTCATTGTTACCGGGCGTGAGTCCCGCCCAACAGCATAAACGCTTTGAGGAACCAAATTGAGACATATCGTTGCCAATCTCGGAAATGATGGTAATGGCAGAATTGCGGTCAACACCGGGAATGGTACGAAGCAAAGAGATTGTACTTTCAAAATTTGCAACCATTGTGTCAATCGCAAAGTCCACTTGTGCAATAGCGTCTGAGATGTAATCAAGATGCGAACGCACAATCCTCATACGAAGCTTTTGTTCCTCTGTAATCGAATAACCTTCAATGGATTCAAGCACGGAATCGGACTTCTTTTTCAAAGAGCGTTGTAAAAGAGAGACGCAGTATTCCGGATCGAAGGAGTTTTCGGATATCAGGTAATCTGTAATTGCAGTTGCAGATTTTCCAAACATATCCGAGACAACAGAATCAAGAGCAACGTTACAGACAGTAAATGCGTTTTGAAAACGGTTTTTCTCACTGCTTTTCATAGAAACCAGTTTGTAGCGGTAGCGAGTAAATTCACGGAGAATACGAATATTTTTCGACGGAATAAAACTACCGGGAACAAGACCTAAACGAAATAGGTCCCCGATCCACTTGGAGTCCTTGGTATCGTCCTTGTTACCCTTTACGGCTTTTACCCACTTGGGGTTGGCAATGGTGATACGGATGTTGCGTTCTTCGAGAATGTTGAACACAGGAACCCAATACTTGCCCGTGGACTCCATACAAACATCAAGACAGTTGTTTTTGTGAAGCCAATCGGCAAAACGGTGAAGATCGGAATTGTAAGTAGAAAAGCGTTTCTTTTGGTAATGAGGTTGTACGCCGTTTGTGGTACAAATGATGGTTCCAACCAAAAAGGTTTTGTGAACATCTACACCGCAACAAATCGGGTAAACAACTTTCAAAAATATCCCTCCTCTAATTAAGATACGAGGAAAAGACAGTGACTGAATCATCACACAATCTAACGGGTGTTAAAACAATTCTTAGCGTACGTGCTCAAGGGCAACACTTATTTGTGCTTGACAAGATGATCCTAACACTGATTATTATACTGTTTTCAGCAAGAAGTTCTTCTACAACTCCTCCTACCGTGCGTTGTAGTGTGTCTTTCCTCGCAAACAGTATACAACAAAAATATTAAATTTCGTCGCTATAAGTCAGCTTTCATCTCTATTTGTGCTGACGCTTTAGCGGCAGAATGGAGATTATTATGATTTACGGAAAAGACGATTTCAAATTCAAAGCTGCAGATTTTTATCCTTTTAAGGATCAGGCCGAGATCGACAGAGTGCGCGCCATCACCAAGGAAGACATTGTGGCAATGAACGGAAAGCATCCGACCAGCCCGTCCATGAGTGTTAACGTCATCAGAAATGACGAGTTTGAGATGATTATGCTGACCGATATGGTAAAGCGCATCATGGACTCGGACAGATACGATCAAAAGTGCGTTATGATCATGTGCAATCCTTGCCCCACCTATCGCAAGGTTGCATATATGCTTCGTGAGCTTGGCGTAAATTGCCGAAACGTGAAATTCTATATGATGGACGAATGGGCAGACGAGGACGGAAACGTCGCACCTCTTTCCTACAAGGCTGGCTTCGGAAACGCTTTCTACAGATATATGGTTTCGAATATTCTTGATCTTGGCTTCAAGGAGGAGAACTTTATCTATCACTCCAACAAAGTGACCCCCGACTTCTCTAAAATGCTGGAGCAGGACGGCGAGGCCGATATCGTGTATTCCGGTCCCGGTTGGCCGGCGCACCTTGCGTTCATCGATCCTGTTGACGATTGGTTCAAGCCCACGATGAAGGAATATTTGGAGCAAGGCGCAAAGGTAGCGACTCTGCATCCCCTTACCATCGCACAGAACTCTTTGCACGGCGCATTTGGTTGCTCGGGCGACATTTCCAAGGTGCCGCCCAAGGGCGCTATGATGGGTCCGAGAGATGCCATGAAGGCGAAGAACGTGCTTGACATGCACGGCATTACGACCGCAGGCACGCACGTCACCTGGCAAAGACTTACTTCCCGTCTGGCTCTGTTTGGAAAGCCCAGCCAGGAGGTTCCCGCCTCTATCCTTCAGCTCCGTGAAAATCCCACGAAGGTTATCATCAGCGAAAATCTTGCGGCAACGATCAAGGAAGATGACTTTTTCCAGTATTGATGAGGTGCAAATATGATTTCTTGTACTGAGTTTATACCCGCGTACAGCGAGCTTTTTACATACCTTGAGGACAAGCACGGCAGAGCAGAGGTGGACAATTTCTGGGCATATCTGTTTGCTCCCACAGGAGATGGTATCCCGCTGATCAACCACGTCAAAAAGGAAGGCATCGCAGGATGCTTCTCGTATTGAGCAAGCACGTTGAATGAGGAAGCAGCTGATTTTACCATGATGCTCAACGAAAAGGGCGGATGGTTCAAGATCTCCATGCACCGTTGCCCCTCCAAGGGCAGATTGCTCCAGCTGAAGGACGAGATCGGCATCGTTCCCTACCACGACTACTGTCTGCATTGCGACAGCTACAGAAGCGCGGTGTCGAAAAACGGACTGGACTATATTTACGATTTTGACGGCGTCGATAAAGCCGCATGTACGATCCTTATTACCGATCTCAAGGTCTTTGATGGCAGAGTGATCGTTGACGAACACACAAAGATCATGGATAAAAAAGCGGGGGATAACGAATATTTCCATCCCGATTTCCACAGCAGTATGAATATGGGTATTCATTATCTTGGCGAGAACTATGGGGAAGACGCAGTGAACGAGTATCTCACGAGATACACGAAAAACGTCTACCAAAGGGATATCGCTAATATAAAGGCAAACGGACTTTCGGCGATCGAGCAAAAGATACTTGATACGTATAAAAAAGAAAAAGCAGAGGATGCGGTTAACACATCCGTTGAAAACGGAAAGCTGACGGTTGAGGTGCATTATTGCCCTGCGGTAAAGCATCTGAAGAGCACCGGCAGAGTGGTGTCGGAATGGTATCAGTATACGACTGAAACTGTTATGCAGGTGCTTGCAAATGAATCGGGTTATCGATTCAAAATGGAGGCGTATGACGCCGAAAACGGCAGCGCACGGTATTCCTTTTCAAAGTAAAACTCTGATAAATCAAAGCATCTGAACAAAAAATAAGCACCGCCACAAGGGGTTCC
>JAZSFA010000107.1:0-17797 GCA_045531965.1 Eubacteriales bacterium | reverse complement strand
GTAGGCGCGTCCGTTGCGGGTTCTTGGGTAACTTCAATGGTCGTTTCTTCACCGGGACCGACGGGATCATCGGTACACGCAACCACAGCTACTACCAGAACCAACAGGAGGCTTGCAAGAATGAGTAACTTTTTCATTGCTTTTCTTCCTTTCTTATCTTTACAATTTTTATAGGCGCGCAAAAAGGAGCATCCTACAAAAAATGCTTAGTTCATTGTATCACAATCTAATTTTTTTGTCAATAGATTTGCAACATTTTCCACTTGTCACTCACGCAGGTTTGACAGTTTGCACAAAACGACCTTCCTAATAATAGTAAAACCGCCGTGTCCCTATGTCACGGCGGTTTTTATGTTTCAATTTTTTAATTTTTATAATTATAGCCCAAAATCTGATCGATCAGCACATCCTTTCCTGTGCTGTCAGAAAGAACAAAATATTGTTTACGTGAGTCATCGTGTCCGAGATCTGTGCGGAACGTTCCGTTATTTTTATGGATCTTGTATTCCACGGTATATTCATATTGCGTATATCTGCCAAACTCATCGCTGACCATATCATTCACCTCTATGCGGGTGATGAGAATATCATACACCTGCTGCATGGTAAAGGGCTGTTCCGGTTCCCTACCTTCCACAGCAAAATAGTTACTGCTAAACAGAGCATTATAGGCTTCATGGTCTCCCATGATGATGGCATGGAGCATATCGGTAAGGGTGACCATTGCGGGACCATAGTCCTTGATTTCATCCTCGGGGATAATGATGGTTTCTCCCGTACGGGCATCCTTATAATAAATGTAGCGATCCAGTTGAAGGTACTCCTGATCCTGCATAATGTCGTAATCGTAATCAGGATCAAAATAAATAACCGTATTGAACCGCACGGTCGTTGCTTCCTCGCGTTCCGTACCGTTGATCGCTCTATCCAAAATGGGCATCAGGATCAGCGCTACTATGACAAAAACCACCATACCGGCTGCAATGATCAAAATGGTTTTCTTCAATTTATCCGTAGCTTCTTTGGCTTTTATGGCTTCTTGCTCAAACTGATTGACAGGTGCGTTTTCCTGCGTATTGTCCGTGTCGTCCCGGCATTCAACCGTGTTTTTTTCCTCTTGGTTCATGCAATTCGGTTCCTTTCGGTTTATTACAGTAACAGTATAGCATACTTCCTACGAGGAAACAAGTGTGAAGATGTACTTTTTTATAAATTTTTCTTGAATTATTGCACTTCCCTGTTGTCATAGACGCAAAAATATGTTATAATATACTGATTTTATTTTTGAAAGAAGGTTTCCCATGAAATATCTGGTCCTGATCCCTGACGGCATGGCTGACGAGCCCGTGGTGTCTTTAAACCATAAAACCCCCATGGAGGCAGCTCACAAACCCACCATGGATCGCCTCTGCTCCAAGTCTTTGGTCGGACACGTTTTGAATGTTCCCCAAGGCATGGTTCCCGAGAGCGACACCGCCAATATGGCGATCCTCTCCTTTGATCCCAAGATCTATTCCCACGGTCGTTCCCCTTTGGAGGCTGTCAGTATGGGCATCGAAATGGCGCCCGACGAGACAGCTTACCGTTGCAATGTCTGCACAATCTCTGACGGTGACGAGGCATATGAAGACAAAATCATGTTGGATCACTCAGCCGATGAGATTTCCACTGCGGAAGCTGACGAGTTAATCAAAGCTTTGGATGCCGCACTTGGCAATGAGATCCGCAAATTTCACACGGGTATCAGTTATCGTCATTGTCTTATCTGGAAGGATGGCGATGAGCATTACGATTTTTCCCGTCCCCACGATATCATTGGTCGCCCCATCCGCGATTATCTTCCCTCCGAAACAAACGGTGGCGGAGACTTTCTTGATTTGATGAAGAAAAGCTACGATATCCTCAACCATCATCCCGTCAATGAAGCGCGCCGCGCACGCGGTCTGAAACCCGCTAATACAGCTTGGCTCTGGAGTCCCGGAAAAAAACCTCAGCTGCCTAATTTCAAAGAGAAATGGGGTGTCAACGGCACCGTGATTTCAGCTGTTGACCTGATCAAGGGCATCGGTCTGTGTGCGGGGATGCAGTCCATCGACGTGGAAGGCGCCACGGGCAACGTTCACACCAACTACGAAGGCAAAGCGCAAGCGGCGATCGGAGCATTTTCCGATGGTGCTGATTTCGTATATATCCACGTAGAAGCCCCTGATGAGTGCGGTCACCGTGCAGAGATCGAAAACAAGGTCTTGTCTATTGAAAAAATCGATGCACTGATCCTGACCCCCGTATACGAATACTTAAAATCTTGCGGCGAGGCATTCAAGATTCTTGTGCTTCCCGACCATCCCACGCCTTTGGCGATTCGTACCCACTCCCCAAGTCCCGTGCCCTTCTTCCTGTATGATTCAACACAGGAAAGAGACGGTGTCGCTACCTTTACCGAAGCAGAGGCAGCCAAAACAGGTGTATATATCCCCGAAGGTCATACCCTGCTTGATAAAATGATCCTCTGATCATACCCTCGGTACATCGAATTTCAGTAAATATTCTGCCACAAAAAACGGCGGGAAGGAGATCGATATGACAGACCCCGAAATGAAATCTCAGGATACCTCCAATCCTATCCTTGAGGATTCGGTCGAAGAAATGTATATCGCCGAAAAAGAATCGACAGAGTCATCCAAAGAGGAAACAACTGATTCCGAAGGAGACGGTGCCACCTTGGAAGTAAAGCCCAAAGAGCCTTTTTCAGCAACACTTTTAGAATATGTGGAGATTCTTGTACTGTCGGTTTGTGCCGTCTTGTTGATCTTCACCTTTGGCGTGAGACTTTGCCGCGTAAACGGCAATTCCATGCTGAAGACCCTGCATCACAACGAAATGCTGTTGACAGTCAGTCTGTCCGAGGTGGAAGCCGGGGATATCATCGTTTTCCATCAGACCAGCGACACCTACCAGCGCTTTAATGAAGCGCTGGTCAAACGAGTCATCGCAACCGAGGGACAAACCGTAAAAATCGATTATGTAAGCGGCGAGGTCTACGTTGACGGTGTACTGCTTAACGAACCGTATATGTCCTTGCTTGCCGATGATAACATCCACGATATTCCCTACTGGACTCAACTTCCAGGTCACAGTTTTGACCGCGTTACCGGAATTTTTGAAGTCACCGTTCCTGAGGGTTGCCTTTTTGTCATGGGCGATAACCGCAACAATTCCGCAGACAGCCGTTCTGTCGAGGTAGGCTTTGTGGACACGCGCCGTGTGCTTGGCAAGGTCGTCTGCAGGGTGAAGCCCTTTACAAAATTTGATTAAAACACCATCATACGAAAAGAGAGGTATGCCATGCCCAGTGAGCATATTCAATGGTTTCCGGGTCATATGGCCAAAACACGGAGACTGATATCCGACAATTTAAAAAACGTACACATCATTATCGAAGTTTTGGATGCCCGCGTGCCTGTCAGTTCACGAAATCCCGAGCTTCGCAAGCTGACGGGACAAAAACCCACCATCCTTTTGCTCAACAAGGCATCCTTGGCAGATCCTCAAAAAAGCCGAGAGTTTGTCAAGCGATATACCGATGATCACACCGTCTGCATTTTGTGCGACTGTGTGACAGGTGAGGGAATTGGCAAGCTGCCCGACGCCATCCGTAAGGTGCTTCACGAAAGAGTGGAGCGCTATGAGGAAAAGGGTATGAGCGGTCGCCACCTGCGCGCCATGGTGGTAGGTGTCCCCAACGTGGGTAAATCCACCCTCATCAACCGCATGAGCGGCGGCGTCAAAGCAAAAGCTGAAAACCGCCCCGGTGTCACCCGAAACAAACAATGGGTCACCACAAAACTGGGACTTGACCTTTTGGATATGCCCGGTGTGCTATGGCCCAAATTTGAGGATCAGATCGTGGGGGAAAATCTCGCTTTGACGGGTGCCATCCGAGATGATATTTTAGACATCGAACATTTGGGGTTAATTTTGGTTCGCCGCTTGCGCGCCATGTATCCCTCCGCTTTGGCAACACGTTTCAAGTTGACCGACACCGATGGATGGCAGGAGCTGTCCGACGTTGATCTCATGACCCTCATCGGCAAAAAGCGGGGATGCTTGATCCCCGGAGGTCTGGTAGACACCGAACGTGTCGCCAACCTTTTGGTTGACGAATTCCGCGCCGCGCGTATCGGCAAAATGACGATTGACGAGTTGCCGCCGCTCCCCGAGAAAATGACTGACACGAAGTCATCCGACGTCCCTCAAAAGGACACGGAGAACCAAGCCCCCGAAAGCGAGGACGAGCATGCCTGATTTTGAGATTGAAAGATCCTTGAAGGAAAAGGGTTTTATCGCGGTTTGCGGTGTGGACGAGGCAGGACGGGGCCCCCTGTGCGGATCGGTGGTTGCCGCCGCCTGTATCCTCCCTGAGGACGTGGAATTACCGGGATTGAATGATTCCAAAAAGCTGACGCCAAAAAAACGAGAGGCGTTGTTTGACCTCATCTGCCGTCGTGCCATCGCCTTTGGGATTGCCGAGGGCTCGGTAGAAGAGATTAACGAGACCAATATTTTGGAAGCCGATCTTCTTGCCATGCGCCGCGCCATTGAAAATCTGAAAACCCCCGAGGGTGTTCCCTACCCTGCGGATTACGCTTTGATCGACGGTAACATCAGCCGCGATTTTCAAATTCCCGCCGAGGCGGTGGTCAAGGGCGACGCTCGCTCTATGTCCATCGCCGCAGCCTCCATTCTTGCCAAGGTCACCCGTGACCGTCAATGCGTGGAGATGGACAAGGCATATCCCGAGTACGGCATTGCCAAGCACAAGGGTTACGGTACCAAGCAACATATGGAAGCCTTACGAAAGTATGGTCCCGCGCCCATCCATCGGACAAAGTTCATTCGTTTCCTGAACGAGGAGCCGTCATGAACGGCATAACAAAAAAGCCCGACAAGCTGACGGTGGGACACATCGGAGAAGATGCCGCCGCGGCATATTATGAAAAGCAAGGCTACCACGTGGTAGGCAGGAACCTGCATTTTTCCCACAGAGAACTGGATCTTGTCATGGAGAATGATCAGTTTCTTGTTTTCGTGGAGGTTAAAACCCGCAAGCAAACCTATGGAGAGCCATCTCCTTTCGGTCGTCCGGCGCGCGCTGTCAATCAAGAAAAAAAACGCAATACGGTGCTGGCGGCGGAGGCATATCTTCGTGTCCATCCTACCACCAAACAGCCCCGAATTGACGTGGTAGAGGTATACGTATCCTACCGCGGCGGTCTGCCTGCGGTGGATGAGGTCGTCTGCATCCGCAACGCCTTTGGAAAATAATCATTCTTTGATAAAGAAGGTATTTGACTATGATTCCCTGTTTATTTGATACCCATTGTGATACAGCCTATGAGCTCTATCATAGAAACTGTGGCCTTTTGAGTAACAATTGCCACATTGACCTTGAAAAAGCCTCCGTTTATCCCAAATACGCTCAGTATTACGCCGTTTGGAGCAATCGCCGCTTGGACGACGAGACCTGCTGGGAGCATTTTTTGAAGATCGCCGAGAATTTTGACAAGGAGATCGCCGCCACCGACGGAAAAGCGGTTCGAGTCACCAACGCGGAAGACCTAAAAAACGCTTGGAGCAACGGTCAGCACACCGCCATCTTAGCTGTGGAGGATGCCCGACTGACTGCCGGAAAGATCGAGCGTGTTGATCTGCTTGCCCGGATGGGCGTCAAATATATGACCCTGCTTTGGGGCGGAGAGACCTGCATCGGCGGCTCCCACAACACGACCAGCCCTCTCACCGATTTCGGACGTGCCGTGGCAAGACGTTGCTTTGAAACCGGTATCGTGCCCGACATCTCCCACGCCTCAGAGCAGGTAGTTGATGATCTGATCCCCATCGCCTATGAATACGAAAAGCCTTTCATCGCCACTCATTCCAACGCCCATGCCGTGTACGGACACACGAGAAATCTCCGCGACCGTCACTTTGAGCATATCAAAAAGCTGGGCGGTATTGTGGGCATCAGCCTCTGCACTTCCCATCTCACCGATACTTCCCTACGTCCTGCGAATGCCACCGACCTTCTGCGCCACCTGGAGCATTATCTGTCTCTCGGTGGCGAGGACATCGTAGGGTTTGGCGCGGATTGGGACGGCACCGATCTCCCCCAAGGCTTTGAGCACGTAGGTCATTTGGCGAATTTCGCCGAGCTTCTCGGACAGCACAACTACAGCGACGAGCTGATTGAGAAAATCTTCTGGAAGAATTTCTATGATTTCGCGTTGAGAAATTTATAATATTTCCACAAACTCTTGTCTTATCTTTTTACACATATAGGAGCACACAACCATGATGTATCAATCCACCCGTGATGCAAGTCACAAGAAGTACACCGCCGCAGAAGTCATCAAAATGGGTCTAGCCCCCGACGGCGGTCTGTTCATTCCCGAGTCCATCCCCGCTCTGACGGCTGACGAGATCACCGCCCTCTGCAAGGAGACTTATCCCGTCCGCGCCGCCAAGATCCTCGGAAAATTTCTTACCGACTACACCTATGACGAGCTGCTGGACGACTGCACCGCCGCTTACTGCGAAGCCTCCTTCCCCGGCGGCGCCGCTCCCCTCGTCCACGTGCATGATAACGTTTATTCTTTGGAGCTTTGGCACGGTCCCACCGCCGCCTTCAAGGATATGGCACTGCAGATCATGCCTCGTCTGCTTTCCCGCGCGCTGGTCAAGACCGGCGAGACCCGCGATGCGCTGATCCTGGTTGCCACCTCCGGTGACACGGGCAAAGCCGCTTTGGAAGGTTATAAGGACATCGACCGCATCAAGATCATGGTGTTCTATCCCGTGGACGGTGTCAGCCGTGTTCAAAAGTTGCAGATGGCAACCCAAACAGGTAACAACGTCAACGTGACCGCCATTTACGGTAACTTTGATGACGCACAGACGGGTGTCAAGAATATTTTTTCGGACAAGGTCATGGCTGAGGCTCTCGACAAAGAGGGCTTTGTGCTGTCCTCCGCCAACTCCATCAACTGGGGACGCCTCGCGCCTCAGATCGTCTACTACGTGTCCGCTTACTGTGATCTACTCTCCAACGGCGTCATCAAGATGGGCGAGGTTATGGACGTATGCGTACCTACCGGTAATTTTGGCAATATTTTTGCCGCTTATATTGCCAAGCTCATGGGACTGCCTATCCGTCATTTCGTCTGTGCTTCCAACAAGAACAACATCTTGACCGACTTCTTGCGTACAGGCACCTACGACCGCAACCGCGCTTTCCATTTGACCATGTCCCCCTCCATGGATATTCTGATCTCCTCCAATCTTGAGCGTCTGCTTTGCTTCACCGCAGGTGAGGATGCTACCGCGGCTTATATGGCTTCCCTGAAAGAAACCGGTGCTTACACGGTAGATGAAGCTGTAAAATCTGCGATTGCCGAGAATTTCTCGGGGTATTTTGCCGATGAACGCGCTACTGCTTCCACCATTAAGCACTATTACGGCGAATACAACTATCTTCCCGACACGCACACAGCGGTTGCTCTGTCTGCCGCTGAACAGTATCTCTCCGACATAGGGGAGACCGCCGTCCCCATGGTGGTTGCCTCTACAGCCAGCCCTTACAAGTTTGCGGCTGACGTATACACCTCCTTGTCCGGCGGCGAAAAACTGCCCAAGGATCCTCTGTCCGCGCTGGATCAGCTTACTGCTGAGACCGGTGTTGCGATTCCCTATCCTCTGTGCGGACTGGCAGATCGTCAAGTGCGCTTTGAAACCGTGATCAAGGCTGAGGATATGCCTGACGCCGTTTTAGAATATTGTAAAAAATAAAGCGTTCGCACGAAAAGCTTTCAAAAATGTCCCTACACTAAAAGAACTCCCCCGAATCCTGTGACTCGGGGGAGTTTGACAAGGTTTACCAGCTCTTCATGTCCTCATTGGGCTTGAAGGTGGCGCAGACGGTGTCGTTGGAGGTGGAGGCGTAGGTGGGACCTACGGTGATCTCCTTTGCCGTACAATGTGTCTCGCCATCGTGATACGTGCAATTCTTCACGTCACAGGAGACACCCTTGATATGGTCGCAACCGAGACCGCCGCAAGTGCGCTTATTGGATTCGGACATGGTTTTTACCTGCCTTTTTTCATTCTTGGGAAGCCATCGTGAGTACGCTGTAACTCATCGCGCCTTCCTCGCGGTTTATTGTACGCCGCCATCAAATATATTATGCAATTATCTTATTTCTGAAAAGGACTGATCTTTATGTCAATCTTCGCCATAGGCGATCTCCATCTCTCCACCAATGCCCAAACCAACAAGTCCATGGAGGTTTTTGGAAAAAGGTGGCTGGGCTATATGGAAAAAATCAAAAAGAACTGGGAAGCCGTAGTCACAGAACACGATACAGTGGTGGTTCCCGGAGATATATCCTGGGCGATGAACCTGGAGGAAGCCTTGGATGATTTTTTGTTCCTCGACTCCCTGCCGGGGCAAAAGTTGATCGGTAAAGGAAATCACGATTTTTGGTGGACAACCCACCAAAAAATGACTCGCTTCTTCGATGAACATCATATCAAAAGCCTGCATATACTCAACAATAACGCCTATGTTGTCGATGACGTCATCATCTGCGGAACACGAGGCTGGTTTTTAGATGAAAAGCAACAAGTGGCAGTAGGCACGGTGGATTATGCCAAAATCGTTAATCGGGAAGTCATTCGCTTGCGCCTAAGCCTGGATGAAGCCGTCAGACTTCAAAAGCAAGAACAAGAAGCATCGGGACGCCGTTTGCCGATTTTCGTATTCCTCCATTTTCCCCCCGTTTGGCTGGACTTCATTTGCCGCGAGTTTGTGGATGTCCTCCATGAGTATCAGATTTCCCGCTGTTATTTCGGACATATACACGGTATGTACAATCACCCGTCAGTCTTTGACTTTGAGGGGATCGCCATGAACCTGTGTTCCTCCGACTTCCTGAATTTCACCATGCTTCCACTCCCTCAAGATACAGATCCTACGACTCTTCCCTAATCGGCAAAGGCATAGCGTCCGACAACATCCGTTATTTTCAACAAATCCAATCCTTTATTTCTCCTACACTTTCGTCAATTAAACCATGATGAATTTTTGGTTTTTCTATTGACAAAATGCACAAAAAATTATAAAATATATCATGTATGTAAAAAAATATTCATTCCCATGAACATGGAAAGGAACAGAAAAATGAGTGTTATCAAATGTGAAAAGACCGAAAAGGCGGCTTACGCTCTGGAATTTTCGGTAGACAAGGCTACTTTTGAAGCAGGTATCAGCAAGGTATACCGCAAGCAAGTCAAGAACATCAATATTCCCGGTTTCCGTAAGGGCAAGGCGCCCCGCTCTATCATTGAGCGTATGTACGGCAAAGAGGTTTTCTATGAGGACGCCGCCAACGAGCTGCTCCCCGCAGCATATGAGGCTGCTCTGACCGAGGCAAACATCACTCCTGTGGGTGCCGCACAGTTTGAGCTGGTTTCTATGGATGAGAACGGCATTGTGTATTCTGCCGTTGTTCCCGTCAAGCCCCTGGTTGAGATCGAGGGCTACAAGGGCATCGAGGCCGCCAAGGACGTAACCCCTGTCAGCGACGTTGAAGTTGACAACGAGATCAAGGTAATCCGCGAGCGCAACGCCCGCGAAACCGAGATTGAAGACGAAACCCCCGCCGCTATGGGTGATTCCGTCAAGATCGATTTCGAAGGTTTTGTTGACGGTGTCGCATTTGATGGCGGCAAGGGTGAGGACTACAACCTGAAGTTGGGCTCCGGCTCCTTCATCCCCGGCTTTGAAGAGCAGGTCGCCGAACACAAGATCGGTGATCAGTTCGACGTAAACGTCACCTTCCCCGAAACTTACCATGCTGCTGAGCTTGCCGGCAAGGCTGCTACCTTCAAGGTAACAGTCAAGGCGATCACCAAGATCGAGTTGCCCGAGCTGGATGACGACTTTGCCAAGGATGTTTCTGAATTTGACACCATGGCTGAATATCGCGCTGACATTGAGGCAAAGATCCTCAAGAGACACACCGATGCCGCTGAGGTCACTTTCGAAGAGGCCATTATCAAGGCGCTCACCGAAAAGCTTGGCGGTGAGGAGATTCCCGAGGGTATGTTTGAGACCGAGCAGGAGAATCAGCTCCGTGATTTCGACAACCGTCTGAGAATGCAGGGTCTTGATCTGGGCACATACATGAAGTATACCGGCGCAACGTTGGATCAAATGCGTGAGCAGTTCCGTCCTCAGGCTGAAAACTTTGTCAAGGTTCGTCTGGCGCTGGAAAAGATTGCAGAGCTTGAGAACATCGAAGTTTCCGACGAGGAGATCGAGGCTGAATACAGCCGTCTCGCCGAGGCTTATAAGATGGGCGTTGACGAGATCAAGGGCATGGTTCCCGCAGACTCCCTTACCATTGACTTGAAGGTCAAGAAGGCCATGGACGTAGTCAAGGAGAACGCTGTTGCTCCCGCAAAGGCAGACTAATTGACATAATGATCATCTTGCCGTGGCGCGCAGACAGGTTCGCCGCGGCAAGTGTTTTATACAAGAAAAACGACAAGATTCTTGCTATTCTTGAGGGAACCTATAAAAACTCTATTGGCGAGAAAGCCATGAGGGAGTTTTTCGTCAAATGAGACAATTTTTCGAACAAGTAGTGGAGCTACGCGAAGAAAAATCTGTGAAATATGAAGGAAAAATCACCATGGATTTTCCATCAAGAGAGTTTTTAGAGGTGACCTTGATATGAGAAAAGAGGTAAAACATGAATTACAACCCCTTCATTCCCCAAAATGCCCTCGTTCCCATGGTTGTGGAGCAGACGAGCCGCGGTGAGCGCTCTTATGACATCTACTCCCGCCTTTTGAACGACCGCATCATTTTCCTTTCCGACGAAGTCAATGACGCTACCGCGTCCCTGGTCGTCGCCCAGCTTCTGTTTTTGGAGGCACAGGATCCCGACAAGGACATTTCCTTCTATATCAACAGCCCCGGCGGTTCCGTCACCGCAGGCATGGCAATCTATGATACCATGCAGTTCATCAAGTGCGACGTGTCCACCATCTGCATTGGTATGGCAGCCAGCATGGGTGCTTTTCTGCTCGCGGCAGGAGCAAAGGGCAAGCGTTTTGCGCTCCCCCACAGTGAGATCATGATCCACCAGCCTTTGGGCGGTGCCAAGGGTCAGGCATCGGATATCAAGATCCAGGCAGAACTGATCCTCCGTACCCGCGACATGCTAAACAAAATTCTGGCTGAGAAAACAGGCAAGTCTGTTGAGGAGATCGAACGGGACACCGACAGAGATCATTTCATGACCGCAGAGCAGGCCTTGAATTACGGTCTCATTGACCGCATTCTTGAAAAGCGTAGCTGACAGCGATAGAGAGAGGAACAACTATGTCCAACACAAATAACCCGGGAAACGGTCAGGGGGGAAACCGACATGATCCCCGCGCCTGTGCTTTTTGCGGGCGTAACGAGCATCAGGTCAACTTCCTGATCCCCTCCCCCACCGGTGTCTATATTTGCGATTTTTGCGTGGATGCCTGTGCTGAGCTGATCGATGAAGTGCAATCCCCTGTGACCGGCACCAAATCCTTTGGTGAATTGAACCTTGCCACCCTGCCTCGCCCAAAGCAAATCAAAGCGTCCCTTGACGAGTACGTCATTGGGCAGGATGAGGCGAAAATTGCGCTGTCCGTTGCCGTCTACAACCATTATAAACGCATCCTAACAAAAAAACAACCCCCAAAGAAATCCACAAAATCAAAAAAGTCCATGACTGAAGCCGAAGCTATGATGGAAGAGCTTCGAGACGTGGACGTTCAAAAGAGCAACGTGCTTTTGCTGGGACCCACCGGTGTGGGTAAAACCTATCTTGCCCAAACCTTGGCAGAGACCTTGCAGGTGCCCTTTGCCATCGCGGATGCCACCACGTTGACCGAAGCAGGTTACGTGGGCGAAGATGTAGAAAACATCCTTCTGCGTCTCATTCAGGCTGCCGACTATGACGTAGAGCTGGCAGAGCGCGGTATCATCTATATTGACGAAGTGGATAAGATCTCCCGCAAGAGCGAAAACCGTTCTATCACTCGAGACGTTTCCGGTGAGGGTGTACAACAGGCACTTTTGAAGATTCTGGAAGGCACCGTTGCTAACGTTCCTCCCCAGGGCGGTCGAAAACATCCCAATCAGGAGTTTATCCGCATCAATACAGAGAACATTCTGTTTATTTGCGGCGGCGCCTTTGACGGTCTTGAAAAGATCATTGAAAAGCGCTCGGGAGGCTCTACCATCGGTTTCGGCGGAGACATTCACACCAAAGCAGAGCGTGCCGATCAAGGAATTTTCAAAAGCGTTGTTCCCCACGACATTGTCAAGTTCGGTTTGATTCCTGAGCTTGTCGGACGTTTGCCCGTGATCGTAACCTTAAATGATCTTGACAAAGAAGCCCTGGTTCGCATCCTCAGAGATCCCAAAAACGCCATTATTAAGCAATATATGAAACTTTTTGGCATGGATCACGTGCGTCTGATCTTTGAAGAAGACGCATTGGATGCTATCGCAGAAGAAGCTTTGAAACGGAACACCGGTGCTCGCGGTCTCCGCGCCATCATGGAACAGTTCATGATGAAGCTGATGTATGAGCTTCCCTCTGAGGAAGACGTGGAAACCGTCACAATAACTGGTGCTTTGGTAAAGGGACTGGGCGAAGCGGTAATCACGCGCAAGTGCCCTGCGCTGCCTGCCGAAACCCATGAAACGCTAACGGAACTTCCCGAAAATTCCGATGAGGATAATAAGGATCAGTAATTAAAGACAGTAAGAACAAAAAAAGCCGATATGGGTTTTCCATATCGGCTTTTTTCTTGACGCTCCGTAATCGAAGATGCGTAATATACACTAATCAATTGATAACGGTTTCTTTTTTTCAATATATTCAACGCTTCATTTGTTGCGGTTCAGAAACGTTTTCCGGTTCTTCTTCGCCACTGTCATAGCTGAACTTAGGTTTGTTTTTGAAGCACGGTAAGGGATCCTTAGAAAGGTTTCTTGAAAAAGTCATATCAAAGGACATAATACATTTCTTTTTGGGGAGGAAGGATCCGTATCGGGTCATCGCTTTTCGATAGCGGAACGGAGAAGGCAAAAAGATGTCCTCAGATGCCATGGGCATCCCATCTGCCTCGCAGCGAATGTTGATACCACACAGCTCGGATCGATAATACATATGGTACATTTCTTCCCAAAGTCCTTGAGTTCTGTCAGCAGACTGATCCGTGTCCGAAAGATCCACCATGCTTTTCATGGTAAACGTGACTCGTTCTCCCTCCGCATCTGCTTCGCTCTTCACAAGGAAATAGACTTTTTTGTCTGCCGACAACGTACTTGCCAAACTCAGCCAATGAAGAAGCGTGCCTTCCATCATATGTGGATGATGGCAAAGGATATGCTCATCTTGATTCACATCATCCGGGGAATAGCCGGACTCAAACTCAACCCGACAGTTCAGCAACGGGGCAATGGTTTGAACATATCGAACAAGAGCAGACAAAGGCAACCGATGTTGGTCTGACTGTGCATCCTGCAACCGCGGGATTTGCTTTAAAAGCGCCAACGCACCATGGATTTCTTGAAGAACCCGTTGATCTTCTTCTGTCATGTCGCCTCTGGATCTGGCGCCGTTCAACATCATAATGGTGTTTTCATCCATAACAAGCATCCCGCGGCGTAAAAGTCTCCGTAAGATTCTGGGATCTTCATATAAATGGAAATAGACAAACATCCCCAAGGAGACGTCAAAAACGTCGGAAAGGATGCCTACGCCAAGGGGAGACACCAAGCAACAGGGATGTCCACCCAGCATTTGCATTCGAAGCTGTTCAATCTCTTGCGTATTAAATTCCAATCTTTTCCAAAAGCTTTCACCTTTTTGAAGGGTAGGATCCGCGGTTAGCGCTACCAACACTTTTCCCGTCGTATCATCGCTACGGAAAAGGACACAACCCAAGTACGGACAACCGTAGGTCAAGTCCTTTCTGGGTTCATTCCAAACGGGGCTAGTTTTTATCCTCATAATATTATCCTCTATGATGTCATTTCAAAGAACGGATGCCTTTTCATCAAACATCCGGATTCTGTGGGGTGAGGCAAGCAGAGGGTAAACAAAGCATCCACCTTGGACGCAAGATGCTTTTGCCGTCCCTCGGGGGCATCTGCGGGTTTGGTCACGACCGTAAGGACACTGGACACCTCTGCTTTTTTGATGGTTTTCAGATAGCGGCATCCCGTCTCGTTAGCAGCCAAAAGCTGTGCATACGTTGGCAGTGCATAAAGATCGTCCCGCGTCACCTGCGTAACCGCAAACAGCATCCCTCTTTGCAAGCGAGCATGGGTATATTGCTTCGTATTTATAGCGGTCAAAAACTCAGCAGGGGTTGCTGCATTCATGGCACATTTAGAAAGATATTGGTTCAGACCGTCGCTCATTTCAGCGGTGGTCTTCTGTTTTTCAGGGTCAATCAAACGGAAATACATATGCTCGTAAGCATACAGCGGAGTCATATCCACCGGCGCGCGTCCCTCCGAAATCTCTTGCAGAAGCAGTTCCAACGCGGCAGGCGGCATCGTACCTTCCAGCATAGCCGAAAGCGCCAACGGATCCTCTGCCGCGGATTTAATCAAAGCGCGCAGAGCTGTCGCGGATGGGTATGCCGGATTGGTCAAAAGAATGTCCCGATAGTCCTGTCCTTCCCGCTTGACAGTATGGGGGATAACGGCAAGGTTCAAGGCAGTGATCGCGGATAGATAGGCAAGCCCCAAGAGATCGTTGGATGATGGGAAGCCTGCGGGACAGTTCGTGTCTGCTTGACGGATCAAGCAGGACAGCGTTTCTACGTATGCTACAGCAGTACCTTTTCCCTGACAGCAGGATTCGGCATAGGCTTTGGCAAAATCTTCTGTTTGGGTTAGCGCCGAGGCGCAAGACAAAAGTTGGATATCCCCACATTCGCTGCCAAAGATCAAGTGTGTCACGCCCAACTGTGACAGGATATGGACCCCTGCCCGTGCAAAGCTTTCAGCGCTCCCCGAAGACCAAGGGAACGGCAATTCAACCACCAAATCAGCGCCACCCATGAGCGCCATACGACCTCTGGTAAAGGGATCAAGGATCGCCAACTCTCCCCGTTGGGTGGTGCGTCCCGACATGACGCAGATGACGCATCCCTGCGTGCCTGCCAACCGTCTTGCTTCTCGGAGAAGGTACACATGACCGTTATGTAAAGGGTTCAGTTCACAGATCACACCGACTGTCAATGCTTGCTCGCTCATCATGGTTCCCTGCTCCTTTCTTTGTAGCTATTATGATTCGCTCGGGACTTCCATTCGGATATCGATCCCGTTGACCTCGGCACCTTCATCGGCGCGAATCAGAATATAGGGAACGCCATCAATGATCCTTGTGTTGATAAGATCCCGTTTTTCGGGATTGACCTTGATGACTACATCGGGGGTTCTGACCTCAAATCTCTTGACATCCATCATGTTTTTGGGGTTGACCAACGCATCCGTGCCGAAGCTTTGGTCAAACTGTTTTTCAAAGGTCTCTACACCGTCTTCGGAAACGCCCCCATATTCCAGCATATCGCGCAGAGCATACTTATCCACCACCAGCGGTTCGTCCTTATGCTCCTTGTGATCCTCTACCACATGGCAAAGCTGGGCATGGACTGAGCGGATGACCTGCATGGAACATCCCTCGCCTGCGGATTCTGCCAAAAGCCCTTTGAAGGTCTCGGTCTGCTCCTTGGCGGGCATGGGAAGATGCTCCGTCTGAAACACCGCGCGTGCGAAGGACTCCTGATTGTTGTCCTTCTGTTTGGTATAATAAAGCGCGCCGTACAGATTGGTGGCGCGGTGATCGAAAGCCGGGAACATGAACCCCACCAAGGGCGCAGAGATCACCACGTCGGGGATCAGATGACGGAAGCAGTTCTCCTTAACCTGATAAGAGAGCGCGGATTTGGTGGTTTCAATAGGACAAACGGCGCAAATGATGTATCGGAAGGTTTCAGCGGCATCCTCGGATTTATGTCCATCTTTGGTAAAGGAAAACACGTCGTACGTGTCTGCTGCCAGGAGGATCATGTAACTTCCATCCAACGTCAGTCCCTCGATGATCTTACCATACAGCGCTTTGAGGGCCTCTTCATCCCCAAGTCCTGTATCTCTCAGCTTCATAAGAAGGGCGTGTTCTGCTCCACCCGACACCTGAGTCGTACTGAAATCAATGTTCAAAAGATTCACACCCATGCCGCCGGACAAAGTCTTTTTCAAGAGATACAGCACCTGTTCCCCTTCGCTTTCGCTCATGAGTCCCAAGGACTGATCCACTTGGGAGATGATCTGTTTATTCTCATTGACAAAGCATCCGCGAATGCGGCTGATGCTTGACTTCTCAAGCTTATATCTGCGCCGGATTTCGGCTATTTCCTTATCGATCATGCTCGTACCTCTTTTATGACTTTAAATCTGCTTATGAACGCTCTTATATTCGTCGTAGAACCTAAAATAGGGACAGCGCCCTGTATTGCCCGCGACAAAGTTTGCCATTTCGTCCTCGTCCAAGGCCACGTCGCATACATAGGCATCCAGTTCTTCGTCGTAGTCGTAAAACTCACATTCCTCGCAACGTCCCACCGGTTGCTTTTTCTTCTCCATAGGTTACTCCTTTCCTCGATAGAGGGTATAGTCTCCGCTCCAAAGAACATCGGTAAGATCGCGTGGGGTTTTGATCGTGCGGTTTGTCATGATACCGCCCTTTGCGGCGTGGTCGGGATGATGACAATCTGAACCCGATGTGACAGGCTTGCCGTAAAACGCCGCAAACTTTTCTGCTTGACTGTTACGGAACGGTTCGGTCAGCCCATTGTGGGCTTCAATGCCAAAGAGGGGGGAGGGATCCATGACAGTCATACGGACACGGAAAGGATGCGCCAACACCACGCAGGCGTTTTCGGGCAGGAGAGCGTACAATTCTTCCAAGGTAGTGAGGTCATTGAGACGGGGCGCATTCAGAAAAAACGCCTCGTCACAGCCATAGATCAAAAAATCATTGATGCCAAAGTGGGATTTGTCAAATCGCACCTCAGCCCCCGGCAGAACGGTAAAGCCCAGTTTCTCCCCTTCCTCACGGGCGGCGTAATACCCTCTGAGCCGGCGCGCCATGATCTCGCGATGGGACTTCCCTGCCAACTCGTCGGCAAACCATTTGTAAAAATGGGCAAAGTAATGATCGGTGATGACCATGCCATCGTACCCTGCGTTTTTGTAGATACGCACCAATTCGGCGCCGCTTGCGTGGGCGGCAAGGTCGCATTCTGAAGTGTGAGCGTGGAGCTCGAAAAGGGACATTGGTGTCTCTCCTTAAAAAATGAACTTTTTATATTATAGCAGAAATCCAAAGATTTTTCAAGGGGTTTTGGTATTTTTCAAGGGGAAGGACGCGAAAAGGTTGACGGATGGCGGGAGGAGTTGTATAATAATATAAATTGTTGATTAGGAGTACGCCTGGGAGGGCCCTTCTTGAAAGAAGTGCCCCCCAGCCCCCCTCCAAGAACCTTTAAATAATGATTCTTTTTAAAGGTTTTTGAAGGGTAGCGAAGCGGCGACGCGGTAGTGAATGACTGCCGGTGGCAGTCAGAGCCGCGGCGTGACCGAGCCGCAGCGAGACCCAAGGGAAACTTT
>JAZSFA010000102.1:0-4258 GCA_045531965.1 Eubacteriales bacterium | reverse complement strand
CATAGCAGCAATCAGAGTGAACGCCGTGAACGGCGACCTGCTTATAGTGCCAATTCTTGTAGCGATGCCGGACGGCCACCGTAACCTTGACGAGCTCGCCGTCATTCTTGGTCAAGTAAGAATAGAAACGGGTGTTCCCGTGGGGCTCGGGATAACGAATGGCATCCCGCTTGCGGATTTTCTCAACGATATATTGGGGAATAGGTTTAATTTTCTCAATCATCATGACGTTTACCTCACTTTACGATTTCAACTTTTTGATCGAGCAACATATACAGCTTGTACATCAGCTCGGTATCGGCATAAGGATCGGGAGCCTGCTCCGGCTCTATGATCTCGCCCGTGGTGGTGTCCACATCGAGACCGTTTATATGCTCCACCAAAGGCTTTTCAGGCTCTTTTACCTCCACGGCAGGCACTTGCTCCACCTCGGGTGTCTCGTCCTCTATGAGGCTTACAGGAGCCTCCTCGCAGGTGTTAGATGCCACCTCATCCTCGTCATATTCGTCAGCATCGGCGGTTTCTTCAACCTCCGTCTCTGGCTCGTCGAACAGGTCGAACATGGACATTTGACCTGCCTTGGGCTGAGGCTTGGGAGCAGGAGCCGTAGGTGTATCGGTTGCTGTTGCGGTGGCTGTTTTCTTGGGTGAAGCCGGCTTAGGAGCTTTGTACTCCGTTCCATCCTCGTTGTAGAGTGTACCAAGGATGCTGTCTTCCTCAAAATAGTGGATAGCCCACCCGAACACGATATCGCTGTGCAGACAGGCACTTGTCGCGCCTTTAGCTGCCTGTTTTCGTGCCTCTTCGGTGGCATACTTCATAAAGCCTGCCAGCGTCTTTCGGCTCACGAGGTTCTTGCCGTCTTTTTCTACGGGTACGCCGTTGTTGATTTTATTAGCCAGCACCTCGCTGGCGTTCTGTTCAAGATATTCCTTCAATACCTTTTCTTCGGTTGTCGTTGCGGTGAGTTGTAACGTCATGTTTCATTCCTCCTTTGTATTGATTTTGGTTGTCATATAAAAGAAAAAAGACCCCTTATCAAAAGGGATCCTCGTGCCAGATGCCATCGCGCACCTCGGAGTGCTTGATGGGGATAATCACCCATTTGGGGCTTTTCAGGATATGTCCATCATCTCTTGCTCTGGGCGGAAATCGTATGTAACCGGCTTTCGCCTTGACCGCTTGGCGGTAGGTGTAAGTTTTGAAATGGCTCGTATAGTCTTTTGAGCCATCTTCTTTGTAGCAGACCTTGTAGCCATACGGGGTGTTCATTACAGCTTTCATGTCACACCCCATATAACCGGCTTGCCAACCGAGGCAAAGCCGAGTAAAAGTTATTCTGCATGATAGTTGTATGTAGCTGACGGTCATGGGCAAAGTAATTGCGGTCTGCAAACTCATAACCCTTCTTGGTCAGCCGCTTCAGCTCGTAATGATCCGAGCCGTCGTGATGGTAGCCGTCGATGTAGAAATGACCGTTTTCCTCGTAGAGCTTCACTTTGTCGAGGTGGCGGATACAGGTCAGCAGATCGTCGGTGCTGTTGATGAATTTACCGCCCTGCGCGGGACCGCACCATCTGCCACAAGTGCCTGTGAGAAGATAGCAGTCTTCCTTGAACACCCGTCCAAGATCGTGAAGCAGCTCCCGCCAGTCGGCGTTGTTCTGCTCGCTGATCTCATCGTAGACCCAATTATCCGGCACGTCATCGGGAGTTTTCCAACCGTTGTCCTCGCCATACGTATCGAACAGGAAAGCCCGCACGTCATCGTAGGCTTCATAATCGGCGGTATCGTCGTAGAAAACGTAAGATTTCATATCACACCTCCTTAACTCTCAAATTCTTCCTGCAAGGCACCAAGCACCTCGCCCTCAATGTCGATATCGTCCAGCTGCTCGTCGATCAGGTCAGCGACAAGACTCGTTACCAGCGGCTCAATGTCCACATCACGGATGCGCTGGGTAATCTTTTGGGTGATCAGCTCTTCCAGGTCGATTTCGTCCATCGCCTCGCTGATGGCTTCTTCAAAATCGTAATGACGGATAGCACTCTTGATCTGATCGCGGATGTCGTTCTTGATACTCATGTTTTAATCCTCCTTGATGATGCCGTACTTATCGTCAGCGTAATATGCATTTGCGAACCAGTTGAAAATGGCGGTGCATTTCACGCCCTTGTAGTCCACGATGTAGACCACGTGGTCGGACTCCTGTCGGCTGTCCAGAACGGTGATTTCATCCATAGCCCCATCGAGGGAATGGATATGGGCTTGGGTCTTAAAGCTCGTCATGCTCGGTGTCCTCCTTATCGTCGCAGTAATCAACCAAGTCAAAGGTCAGGGTCAATGCCGTGGGTGTTTCCAACGTGCCCATGCTGTAGTCGTAATCGTAGTAGTCTGCCGGGGAGCTGTGAATGGCTTCAAGGATATGGAGCGCCAAGTACAGGTGATCCTCTTGAATCATGTGGATGGCAAAATCCTTCAGACTTTCGTAGGTGGTAATGAGATCGGTCTGCTCGGATAGCTTTTCACAAGCATCATTGAACGTCATGGTGTAGAGTTCTTTTACTTTCATGGTGCATATCTCCTTATAGGTCATTGTAATCGTCTTCGGCCAGCGCCTCGATAGCGAGCCGCATACCGAGACGAAAGCCGTAAATAAAAGAATCGCGCTCACAAAATCCGGAGATTTCGTCAGCGCAGCTTTGATATTTTTCAAGGAGTTCTTTCTGGTCATCGTTTAAGGTTTTGCTGAGAGCATCGTGATTGCGCTCCAAAAGCTTCAGAAGGTCGGGCACTTGCGGATTGGCTTGCGCTTGTTCCTGAGGGTCGATGTTCCCGTACCAAAGGTCAATGAGCGTTCTTTTCATTTTCTGTATTCCTCCAAGTATTTCTTATATTCGGTATCCTGCTCCAAGACCTGCATGATCTCGGGCATCATTTCTTCTTTCGACCTGCCCACGCAGCAAAGTATGAGCAGGTTGGTGTTGGAGCCGAAGAGCCGACGGAAGGCATAGTCGCAAATCTTGGCTATGTCGTCGTCCTTATGCTCGCTGGTCTGATTGATGCACAGAATAGCGGTTAAGATGGCCTGTACTTCTTTCGTGTTTTTCATGTTCTCACCTCCGGATCTCGATCAAGCCCTCGGAGTATTCCTCAATACCGTCGTACTTGAAAGACTCTCCATAGGCCTCAAAGTCGAAATAATCCAGCAGCTCGTCCGGGATTTGATAGCCACAGTTGTTGAACATCTCACGACCGTAATCGTCCCAGTCGTAATTCTTGTAGATGTAAATATCATCATCCCAGCTTGCACCGTAACGGTCTACGAGCTCTTCAAACTCACGGAAGCCCCGCACTTCCAGGAACGCCATGAGGGTATCATACTTGCCGGAATCGTCCAGCACCTCGGCCTCATGCAGGATCTCAAAGAGCCGCTGAGGGTGCATATAATCCCAGTTCGTCGAGTCGGAAGGGAAGTTATCAATATCCTGAATGAACAGCTCCTCGTCTATGCCGTCCAGCTCGAAGCCCTGATCACTCAGGGCTTCTTCGATCTCATCCCACGAATCATAGTCCGCGAGATCCATCCATCGGGAGCCAAGGGCTCTCTCGTTGCACTCGTTATAGGAGCCCCAAGAGCCGATGACGATTCTGATTTCGTTGTTGTATGCGTTAGTCATTGTTATTACCTCCTTCGATGGCGCGTCTTTCGCTGATCATATCCTCGACCTCTTCCCAAAGAGCCAGAAGGTCGATCACGGGTTTATTATCGTTTTCTTGACGGATATCCTTGCTTTCGTTTTTCATTCCGACACCTCCTTAAAGTCATCCACGGCCAGCTTGGTGTACTCACAGCCGTATTCAAAATAGTAGCCATTCTCGTCAGAAAGAAGCGGATACGTGACCACGCTGATCTTGCCCTCGCGGGTAATAGCCACGCTGATCTCATTTTTCAGCTCGTTCAGATCGACGATATTAAAGGTGACGTAGCACCCACCGTCGTGATATTGGAATTCCTTCATGTAGAAACGATTTTTCATGTTCTTAACCTCCATTTCAATCTACAAATTTGTACCAGATGTTGTAATTAAGCTCGATCTCACGGGTCTCGTAGTTGTCCTTACCGGTATCAAGCTGAACTTCGCGGATTTCATAGTGCGCACCCTTGTATTCGCCCTGCTTATCGGGGATGGGATGGCAATTTTTGACGCAATCCTCGAACACGCGGATGTACGGCTTGCCTGCTTTGCTCATGCAA
>JAZSFA010000084.1:0-94124 GCA_045531965.1 Eubacteriales bacterium | reverse complement strand
AAGGTACCTCGAACTCCCAAAACCTTTAAATAATAATTTTTTAAAGGTTCTTGGGGGTGGTTTGGAGGAACCTCCTTGCAAGAAGGTTCCTCCAAGCGTACCCCATAAACAACAATTTACTGTATATACTCTACATTTATGAATTCTATGTGATCCCCCTTGACTTAACGCCCGAAATCTGCTAAAATATGTAAGATAATTAAAAAAGAGGCGAATCATCCATGAATCATAAAAATCTGAATAAACTACTGGCACTATCCGCAATCCTTTTGCTCCTACTATCCGTTGTATTTGGTTGCGATACAACAGATTTCCCGATCGAGACCGAGCAATCCATTGTTTCTTTGGAGCTTCAAGGCAACGAAACCATCTACCTCTACAAGGGTTATACGACTCAGCTTGAAACCAATGTTCCCGAGGAGCAAAGAGATCAGCTGACGTGGGTCACGGCAGGTGACGTGATCACCATAACCGAGTACGGCTTTGTGACGGCTAAAAACGAGGGTACGGTGATTGTCACCGTCATGGCGGATGGACTCACTGACTCCGTCACCATTGTGGTTCTACCCGACGGTACTCCAATTCCCGGGACAGAGGGAACGACCGAAGCCCCCGATACCGAACGCCCCACCGAGGGCGACGAGACGCAGCTCCCCGATCCCACGCCCGATACCGACACGCTTACGACAGGGAAGGACACCGAGTCCTTGGAGCCCCCCGTGGTGACCGATCCCGTGGAGACGGAGGAACTGACGGATGTCCACACAGAGCATCCCACCCAGCCTGCGGTGACCGAGCCGGAGACCGAACCCGAGACCGAATATATCCCTCCCACGATCATCATTGAGGCAGAGCGTTCTCCCCAAGGTTACAAGCCCGCGGGCAGTTATCAGGAAGCCCTTGACCGCACCCAAAAGGGTCAGCTGTCGGGTTATCCTTACGTCCCTGACCAGGCACCCAATATTTCGGACTATCGCCCCATGGAGGACGGCAAGTATATCAAGAACAACGATCCTTATTACATTGATGAAAATACCTACGTGGTGGTGGACGCCTACGGTCGCGAGGTCTTCCGCATTTACCGCGGCGGTGCATATATCACCCTGGAGGAGGTTGCCGCTTACGTCTACGCTTTTGGTGACATTCCCGCCAACCATTCCACCAGTAAGAAGACCAGTCCCTCATCCAGCATTTGGGGCGAGTATCTCCGGGTCAACCACACCCAGTTCAGCGGCAATACCTCCAAATACCCCTACGAGCCTGTCCTTCCCCGTATCAGCGGTTGCGGCGGTGACTTCACCTACTATGAGATGGACATCGGCACCACAGGCACCGACTGCGATCCCTCCTATTCCGCCGTGCTCTATAACAACGGTACCAGGATCACCCGTGGCGCGGCGCGCATTGTCTACGCCCGCTTTGACCGCAACGGCAACAAGATCATCGACCCCGACGAAAAGTACGTTTTCTACACCTACAATCACTACAACGATTTTCAGGAGTACCTGAACTACTACGGCGGCTGGGGTGAGATGTTTGGTAACATCACGGGCGGCGGTACCATTTCCAGCAAGTACGACTATAATCCCACGCCCTATGTGCCCGTGGCGTTGGCGAGTCTCCGCGTCACCCGCAGTATGCCTGGCGCAGAGCCTCGCGCTACCATCCTGTGGTACGATTTCCGTCATATGTCGGAATGCCTGGCTTGGGATAAGTCCAGATTTGCGGCGTGAGTTTTTTATGGGGAAACCTTCTTGCAAGAAGGTTTCCCCATGCCCCTTCCAAGAAACTTATATGCACACATAGAAACACCGCACGACCCGATTGGGTGGTGCGGTGTTTTGTTTGGAATTTATTTCCTGCTGATCAGTTCTTTTTCGGTCATTGTGCCTTTTTCAAATTTAATATATCCATTCTCCTTGTAGACTTCGGGTGAGAATGGCACGGGAGCCATTTTTTCATCATGCGGCCAATATTGATGGTCGAAAGCTTTTCCTATGTGCAAGGTTCCGCTGTAATCCACGGGAATATCATCAAAAACAAAGATGCTTCGTTTTTCTTTGCTATATGCTTTCGCGTTCACGCCAAAGATTTGAGCGTTTTTATGGAAAACAGAAAGCTGTGCTTCGATCCCGCGAAGAAATATTTGTCCATTCCTCAAAACGTAACGCAAAACGTAATCATAATGATCAGAATGCCTTATTTTGATGCCGTGTTTTTTTAAGTCAAAGGATAAGCTCGGTTTGCTGTTAAATACGACAAGATCATCGTCCTCGCTGACAATCTCAATGCCACAGTGATAACCGTAGCGGTCAATATAATCATGTCTGCTTGTTTCCATATCTTATACCACCTTTTCGAAGAGCTCAAGCCTCCAAATGCTTAAGTGCCTCAAAAGCTTCCTTATCTGTTCGCTCCGCCGCCAACGGTGTCACCGACACGTACCCGTTGCGGATGGCATCAATATCCATGTTCAGATCCTGTCCGTACTCGGTGACGGGCGCGCCGACCTGGATATACATATCTCCCTCACGGCGGGCAAAGCCGTCCGAGAAAAACACGCCGCCCTGGCGAGTCACGCGGATGCCCTTGGCTTCGCGGGGGAAGTTGATGTTATACAGCATATTGTGAGACAAGAGATCCTGCGCCATGACCCAATCCCAAACGCCGTCCAGCTGGGCCAGCGCCTGGGGCAGATCGTCGGGAGCAGAGGACAGGGCGATGCCGGGAATGCCCAGCCGCGAGCCCTCGTAGATGGCGCCCACGGTGCCCGAATAGACGATATCGTGACCTACGTTGAGTCCTCTGTTGATGCCCGACAGCACAAGATCGTAGGTCTGATGAAGCCCCAGCACGCCAAAGCGCACGCAATCGGCAGGGGTGGAGTCCATGGCCCACACCTTCAGATCGGGGGCAAGGTCTACTTCCTTGATCTCCACCTCACGGTAAAACTCGATGGCCTGGCTCTTGCCGCTCTGCTCCACCTTGGGCACCACCACGGTCACGTCGCCCTTGGTCTTCGCCCAGCGGATCAGTCCCGGCAGAATGGGGGAGGTGATGCTGTCGTCGTTGGTGATCAGGATCCTCATAGCCACCCCTCGTTGCTTTCCTTGTATTCTTTGAGGCGAGCATCGGCATCAGCGATGAGCCTTCTCATCTCAGAACGGCTCTTGACCGTGGCACCGCTGGCGCAATCGTGACCGCCGCCGTTGTACTTCTCGGCAATCTGGTTGATGGTCACGAAGCGGGAGCGGAGGCGCACGCGGATGTTGCCGTCGTCAGCCTCAATAAAGGCGATCCAGATGAGGCTATTTTTGATGGAATCCATATAGGAAACCGAGGCGCAGGCTTCCTCAAAGGTCAGCCCGAACTTCTCCTGCATGGCGCGGCTCACGTAGAGATAGGCCACGCCGTTTTCGGAAATTTTCATTTTCTTGTAGACCTCGGCCTGGAATTTCAGGGTGTGAAACTCCTTCATATAGAGGTTGGCGTAGAGGTGATCGGTGTCCACGCCTTCGTCCAGCAGCATTCCTGCCAAGCGCATGGTGTCACCCGACACGGAGCGGAAACGGAACCGACCCGAATCCGTGACCATACCTGCGTAAATGAGGGTGGCGGTCTCTACGTCGATTTTTAACTCATCCTTGAAGGCGGCGTAGAAGGCGGCGATCATCTCGCAGGAGGAGGAACGATGCTCCTCCACCCACTCGTAGTCACCGTAGGACTCCTTGGGGATGTGATGGTCGATCTTGCAGATCTCCTTGCAGAGGGCGTAACGGGGGTTGGACACTCTGTCCGAGGTGGCGGTATCGATGATGATACCCAACGCCTCGGCGTAAAATTCATCGGGCATGGCAGGATCCTCGCCGCCGAGGAACCCCACGTAGTCGGAATAATCGCAGTTGTTGACGATGATCTCCTTTTGGGGAAAGCTCAACTTCAAAATGCCCCGCAGACCCAGGGTGGAGCCTATCGCGTCGCCGTCGGGACGCTTGTGACGGAAGATGACGATGCGGTCATAGACCTTGATCTTCTCAAAAATGACCTTCATTTGTTCATTCATGGGCTTCTACCTCCGAAAGGTCGTTAAGATCGGCAAGCAGACTCATGGCTTCATCCCGATCCTTCAGCGTGCAACCGCTGGCTTTTTGGTGACCGCCGCCGCCGTATTTCACGGCGATGGGGTTAATGTTATATTTATTGGAGCGGATCTCGCAAAGCACGCCGCCCTCAGTCTCGGTGAAATTCACCCAGGTATCAATGCCGCGGATCTCGGACATGACGTTAACCATGCCGCGGGAGATGGTAAAGGTGTCGGCACCGTACTCGACCACCTCGTCGGCTGTGTTGTAGACGTAAGCCACGCGGTGGGGCGTGGTCTGGATCTTCAAGGTGATTTTGGCACGAAGCTGAATAAAGAACAGCTCGTCAGCGTAGAGGTTACGGTAGATGTCTCCCGTCTCAAACCTGCGCTCCATGAGGAAGGCCGCCATACGGAAGGTCTGGGCGGAAGTGGAGTCGTAGCGGAAACGCCCCGAATCGGTGATCATACCCGTATACAATGCCTTGGCGGCCACGGGGGAGACAGTGAAATTTCCTTCAATGGCAAGGGCGGTAACGAGTCCACAACAGCTTTCAAAGGAGGTATCGGTCACTTCCTCGTCACAGATCTTTTCCACGAAAATGTGGTGATCCAAGCGTGCGGAGGCGGTAGCGGTGGCGTAACGCTCGTCGCAGATCAGAGCTTTGGCAGAGGTGTCCAGCACGATCGCCAAGGCGCCTTCGTAAGTCTCATCGGGAATCTCGTCCATGGGCGCATCTGCCATGAAAGCATATCGAGGGGTCGTGTCACCTACCACGAAAACTTCCTTGTCGGGATAGGTGTCTCTGAGCATATGTTTAAGACCGATCTGACAGCCCAGGGCGTCGCCGTCGGGATTTTTGTGGCGGTGGATGATGATGCGGGGGTACTTTTCAATGAGTTCCAGTATTTTTTCAAACATGAGTCTATATCCTTTATAATTTTTTCATTCGTCAAAATAGCCCTTGTATTCCACGCGCAGAGGGCTGTCGGGGAAAAGATAGCCGTGGAGGTCGATGAAGTAATTGTCGGTCATGCTGGCAATATAGTCCACCACGATATCATGGGGATCCTCCTGCTCGTAGGGCAGATCTCGCTTGTAGTAGATCGCATTGACGTAGTCGATGTGGTGACGGAAGATGGGAGAATATTTGTTACCCGCCTTGAGATCGTCCAAAAGCTGACCGTAGATTTCTGCCATCATGGGCTTGACGGTCTTGTCCAACCCCGCAAAGGAGGCGGCGTAATTGTAGATGCGGGCATAGTTATCCAGACGTGACTTGCGAAGCGCCTTGAAATGCTTATTGTCCAGCTTGATATAGGGCTTGCCGTAGCTGTTTTCAATGACGTTGACCACCAAATTGTTGATGATTTCGGCGTTGATGGAGCCGATGTCCTCGTTGAAGAACATACTTTCCTCCACCATCTTGGTGCGGGCGGCATCCTGTCGGTCCTTGCCGAGATAGGCAATGATGTCCGAGAGGCGCACCACAGCACCCTCCAAGGTGCAGGGCATCATGGCGTTCATCTTGGCAGGATCAGTATAGCAGTCCTCGATGATACGGTCAAATTCCGCAAAGCTATGGAGGGGCGCGGGGTGGTATTCCTCAGACTCCAGCTCCCCGTTGTGGGCGGCGATACCGTTGAGGGTTTGGAGGCTGATGTTATAAGGGAAGATTCTGTCCAGCACGCGAACGGAGTGGATGTTGTGATAGAAATGCCGCCCCGTCTGCTTGAAATACAGCTCGTTGAGGTAAGCCTCGCCCGTGTGGGCAAAGGGCGGGTGCCCAATGTCGTGCCCCAAGGCGATGGCCTCGATAAGGTCGAGATTTAAATGAAGCACAGTACCGATGGTGCGGGAAATGCGAGACACGAGCTGAACGTGCAGGGAACGGCGGGTGATGTCGTCGTTCTTATACAGCGAGAAGACCTGGGTCTTGTCGGTGTAGCGGTTGTAGTAGGGACAGTGCAGGATCTTGTCGATGTCGTGGACGAAGGTGGGGCGCCAAACGGTGGCGGTGTCCTTTGCCAGATTCCGACGACGGATGACCTGACTGTCTTCAAAGGCTACAGCAGGGAATTGCCCCGTTGCCTTAGCCTGTCTTATCTGTTCGGTGAGTTCTCTGGTGAGAACCTCATATTTAGGCATAAATACCTCCGGTGTTTTCAATATGAGAGGTTTGAACTTTGATCATTCTCAAACCGTTGTCAGGTGCAGATGATTGGATATTTCGGATATGATCATCCCAAAGGCTACGGGATTTTGACCGCCTTCAGGGACGATAATATCGGCATATTTTTTTGAGGGCTCTACGAAGGCCTCATGCATAGGCTTGACGGTTGTGAGATACTGGGTTACCACGGATTCCAAGGTGCGGTCACGTTCCTTGACATCACGAACAAGACGGCGCAGGATACGTACGTCGGCATCAGTATCCACAAAGATTTTCATGTCCAGGCGGTCACGCAACGCTTGATGCTCAAAGATCAGAATACCCTCCAGGAGAATGACGGGGCGGCTCTCCACACGGCGGGTCACGTCGCTTCGGTTGTGGATGGTATAGTCATAGGTGGGACTGTCCACGGCTTGTCCGGCCTTGAGCAGGTCAATGTGAGCCACCAGCAGATCGTTGTCAAAGGCGTGGGGATGATCGTAGTTCAGCTTTTCCCGTTCGCTGTAGGGCAGGTCGGGGTGCGCCTTATAATAATCGTCGTGGCGCAGAACGGCGATGGCATCACCAAAATGGGTAATGATGTTCTCACACAGGGTGGTCTTGCCGCTGCCCGAGCCGCCTGCAATGCCGATGATCATGGGGGTGTTGGTGTTCATATGTTTTTCCTCCGTGGGGGTGTAAATTGTTGTTTGCGAGCAGCGCCCGCTCCCAAATGCCGGGGAAGGTTGTTTTTTTCAACCGTCTTTCCGCAAGAGAGGGCGGTCATATAAATTGTTGTTTATGGGGTACGCTTGGAGGAACCTTCTTGCAAGAAGGTTCCTCCAAACCACCTCCAAGAACTTTCAAAAGAGAAAAATTGGATTGATAAATATATGCTTTTTTGAAAGTTTTTGGAGTTCCAAGAACCTTTTTTCAAAAAGGTTCTTGGTGGGGTGCAGGGGCAGCGCCCCTGGTAAACAACAATTTACCTCAAATAATCTCGTAGATCAGCTTACCCGTCTCCACGGCGTGATCCGTAAATCTGACCGCCGCCTTGACCTTGTCAGCCGCACCCGCAAGGGTGTTTTCACGCTCAGTGAGCAGTCGGGCGATTACGTCGCCTGCCTTGACGGCATCACCGGGCTTTTTGAGAAGCAGGATACCCGCGCGAGGGTCAATGACAGATTCGGCGGTTTCCCGTCCTGCACCCAGCATCATGGCAGCAAGACCGATCTTCTCGGCGTTGCAGGACAGCACGTAGCCGTCAGCCTCGGCCTTAATATCAAGGCTGTGAGCGGCGGTGCCGAACAGGGAAGAATCACGGGCATAGGCCGCGTCACCGCCCTGGGCTTCGATCCACTCGCAGAATTTTTCGTGAGCCGCGCCGTTATCCAATGCCGCTTTAGTGCGAATACTGGCTTCTTCAACAGGCAAATGGCAGGATGCAGCTACCATGAGCGTAGAAAGCGTTAAGCAAACCTCTCGGAGATCCTCGGGACCCTTGCCCGTCAGCACCTCGATGGCCTCGGTCACCTCCAAGGCGTTGCCGATGGCGTGCCCCAAGGGAATGTCCATGTTGCTGATGATGGCATGGGTATTTCGTCCGTGAGCGCAACCGATCTTGACCATCATTTCCGCTAAAGCCTTTGCTTGCTCGGGGGTCTTCATAAAGGCACCGCTGCCGCACTTCACATCCAGCACGATGGACTTCGTCCCCGCCGCCAGCTTTTTGCTCATGATGGAGGAGGCGATGAGGGGGATGGTGTCCACCGTGGCGGTGACGTCGCGGAGGGCGTATAATTTTTTGTCGGCAGGGGCGAGATCGCCGCTCTGACCGATGACGGCCAGATTGCATTTCTGCACCTGGGCAGTGAAGGCTTCGGGGGACAGAGAAGTGTGGAACCCGGGGAAGGACTCCAATTTATCCACCGTGCCGCCCGTGTGACCCAGACCGCGGCCGCTCATTTTGGCAACGATGCCGCCGCAAGCCGCCACGATGGGCGCGACGATCAGTGTGGTCTTGTCGCCCACGCCGCCTGTTGAGTGTTTGTCCACGCTCTTATCGCCAAAGATGGATAGATCCACCGTGTCGCCGGACATCGCCATGGCTTCAGTGAGGTCGAAAATTTCACGGTCGGTCATACCCTTGAAATAAACCGCCATGCAAAAGGCAGACATCTGATAGTCAGGGATTTGACCATTGGTGTATTCTTGGATCATGTCAAAGATCTCGTCCTTTGTCAGCTCGAGACCGTGCTTTTTCTTTTCAATGATATCGTACATTCTCATAGGGATGCCTCCTATGTGGATTGAATTGTTGCTGATTATACGGGCAGAGTCTTCAGAAATCAGGAGAGATCTGCCTTCCCGAACCGTTCGGGCAGAAGATCGTTCAAGGTGTAGACCTTAGGGCTCTTGCCGTCATACAGGACGATCTCAAAATCTCCCGTACAGAACTCTGCCATGACCTGACGACACACGCCGCAGGGAGCGCAATAAGCAGAGACGGCCTCCCCTGTCTTGCCGCCGACGACGGCGATAGCGGAGAACTCCTTGACACCCTGGTGTATTGCGGTGAAAAAGGCCACACGCTCGGCGCAAATGGTGGGGGTGTAGGATGCGGATTCAATGTTCGCACCCGTGAAGATACGTCCGTCCTTCGACAGAAGGGCGGCACCTACCGCAAAGCCCGAGTAGGGGCTGTAGCTTGCCTCGCGGGCGGCGAGGGCTTTTTCAATGAGATTTTTTTCGTTCATGGATGTCTCCTATATCAACCGCTCGCACACCATCCGCGCGATATTGTCAAAGCCCGTCAGAGTGCCGAGATTTTCGGGGGTGACGGATGCCCCGTACATCAAAAAGGGGATATACTCGCGGGTGTGGTCGGTGCTTTGGTCGGAGGGGTCACATCCGTGGTCGGCGGTGATCATGAGGATATCATCCTCCTTCATGTTGGGAAGGAAATCGCCCAGCCATGCGTCAAATTCGCTCATGGCCTTGGCATAGCCCACGGCGTCCTGACGGTGACCGTAGAGCATATCAAAATCCACCAGATTGACAAAGCAAAGACCGTGGAAATCGCGGCCCTGCATAGCGGTGGTGACCTCCATGCCTTCACGGTTGCCGTGGGTGGGGTTGGTCTCGGTGATGCCCGCCAGGGCGAAAATATCCCCGATCTTGCCTACACCGATGGTATCAAGTCCCGCTTCCTTGAGTCGATCCAGCATGGTGCCGTGGGGCGGGACGAGAGAAAAGTCACGGCGGTTGGCGGTGCGCTTGAAGTTGGGTGCCTCGCCCTCAAAGGGACGGGCAATGACACGGCCAACGCCGTGCTTACCCTGCAAAATCCCGCGGGCGATCTCGCAGATGCGATACAGCTCATCGACGGGGACGAGGGATTCGTGGGCAGCGATCTGAAACACGCTGTCGGCAGAGGTGTAGATGATCAGCTTGCCGGTGCGGAGATGCTCTTCGCCGTAATCACGGATGACGTCGGTGCCGGAGTAGGGAAGATTGCACAGGGTGCCACGTCCCACAGCGGCCTCAAAGGTCTCCATGACCTCTGGGGGAAAGCCGTTCGGATAAGTGGGCATGGGGGATTCGGACACGATGCCCGCGATCTCCCAGTGACCCGTGGTGGTATCCTTGCCCTTGCTCTTTTCACGGATGCGGGCTACCGTGGCTAAGGGAGTGTCTGCGGCAGGGATGGTGGTGACACCGTCGATGTTGCCAAGACCTAATTTGGTAAGATTGGGAATATTCAGTTGACCCGTGGCGGCGATACTGCCAAGGGTGTCGACTCCCGCGTCTCCGAAATCAGCCGCGTCGGGGGCGGCGCCGATGCCGAAGGAGTCGAGGACGATGAGAAAAATTCTTTTTGTTTTATTCATATGGTTCACCTGTTTAAGAGATCCTTCGACAAGGGCAGCAGCCTCGCTCAGGATGATGATCATTCGGGAGGAGCAAGCTCCTCCCTTACGGCACGTAGAGTGCCCGATTACTTGGTCAAGTTCTTTTGTTAAAAAGTTTTGAGGGGTCAAGGGGAACTTTTTTCAAAAGTTCCCCTTGCGTACTCCTCGTCCCCTCACGCCAATTCCAGCGCGACCTCCATCATCTGGGTAAAGCTGGTCTGACGCTCCTCGGCGGTGGTGTTCTCCTCAGGGTGAGGGAAGGAATCGCTGACGGTACAGATGCAGAGCGCCTTCTTGCCCGCGCGGGCGGCGTTGCAGTAGAGGGCGGCGGCCTCCATTTCTACGCCGAGAACGCCCATTTTCTGCCAGGACAGCCAAACGTCGGGGCGGTCGTCGTAGAAGATGTCGGAGGAGAAGATGTTGCCTACCATGTAACGCAGGCCCTTGGCGTCGCAGATGTCAGCGGCACGGCGGAGCAGATCGAAGTCAGCGAGAGGGGCAAAGGTGCCCGACAGACCGTACTGGGTGGGGTAGGCACCGTTGGTGCAGGCGCCCTGGGCGATGACGATGTCACGGGCGTGGAGGTCGGGGTGATAACCGCCGCAGGAGCCCACGCGGATAATGGTCTCTACACCGAAGAAATTGAACAGCTCATAGGAATAAATGCCGATGGAGGGCTGACCCATGCCGGATGCCATGACAGAGACGGGCTTGCCCTTGTAGGTGCCTGTGTAGCCCTGCACGCCGCGGACGTTGTTGACCAAACGGGGATTCTCCAGATAGGTCTCCGCGATGAACTTGGCGCGGAGAGGATCACCGGGCATCAGCACGGTGGGGGCGAAATCGGCGGGAGATGCGTTGATATGGGGGGTAGGGGTGAGATTTGACATAGTAAGAATTTCCTCCTTGAATGAAATGAAGCGTGTCCTGCGGACGCATGAAGCGCACCTGCGGTGCGTGATGTTTGCTTCGCGAATGATGTGCGCTTGCGCGCGTGATATGTGCCTTTGGCACGTTGAGGTACATTTCCCTGCGGGAAATGAATTTTTGATACTTGTGGGGCAGGGGCCCCACATGGGCGGTCAACGGATCGCCCGCGATGATGCGAACTGCCCTCGACAGATCAAGAAATCATATCTTTCTATCGGGTATCCGATCACTTGGCCGATCCAATGTTTTAAGGGTTCTTGAAGGGGGTCAAGGGGGAAACTTCTTGCAAGAAGTTTCCCCCTTGCGTACTCCTTAATACCCAAATCCCTGCTCGTTTTTGGCGATCTTGACGATGCGGGAGGTGCCGAGGCGGTCGGCACCCAGGTTGATGAAGTCCTCGGCGTCCTTGAGGGAAGCGATGCCACCGGCGGCCTTGATCTTGACGCCTTCGCCCACATGGGCGGCAAAGAGAGCCACGTCCTCGCGGGTGGCGCCGCCTGTGGAGAAGCCGGTGGAGGTTTTGATGTAGTCGGCACCCGACAGGGTCACCAGCTCGCACATTTTGATCTTCTCGTCTTCGGTGAGCAGGCAGGTCTCGATGATGACCTTGAGGATCTTCTCACCGCAGACCGCCTTGAGCGCCTTCAGCTCGGCAAGGATCTCATCGTAGCGACCCGATTTCAGGTGACCTACGTTGATCACCGTGTCGATCTCGTCGGCACCGTTTCTGATTGCGTCCTCGCACTCGTAAACCTTGACGGCGGTGGTGCTGTAGCCGTTCGGAAAACCAATGACCGTGCAGATGGCCAGCTTGTCGCCCACATAGTCCTTGGCCTCCTTGACGTAAGCCGCGGGGATGCACACCGAGGCGGTCTTGTACTTGATGCCGTCGTTGCAGACAGCCTTAATGTCCTCCCAAGTAGCACTTTGGGAGAGCAGGGTATGGTCGCATCTGGAAAGAATGTCTGAAAGATTCATGATTTTATACCTCACTTTACTTGGTTTTCTGTTGTTCGTTGATCTTCTTCTGCCAACACTTGTGGCACATGGCAAGATAGCAGTCGTTGCCGCCCAGCAGAACCTGTGCGCCCTCGGTGACTACGTTCATATGCTCGTCCAAACGGGCGTTGACCGTGGCTTTGGCACCGCAGGAGCAGATAGTCTTGATCTCCGCGACGGAGTCTGCCACCTCAAAGAGACGCCGGCTCCCTGTGAACAGATGGCAGAGAAAATCGGTGCGAAGCCCGAAGCACAGCACGGGAACGTCACACTCGTCCACGATGCGACGGAGCGCGTCCACGTGAGCCTCGGTAAAGAACTGGCATTCATCTGCAATGATCACGTCAATATCGCTGTGTTGGGTTTTATACATATGGAAAATGTCATCCTCCGTGCCGATGGGCTCACACACGGCGGACAACCCGATGCGGGACTGGATGATATCCGCCCCGTCTCGCTTGTCCACGGCGGGCTTGATGAGCCAGACCTTCATGTCTCGTTCTTCATAATTGAACTTTGTTATGAGTGCCTGAGCCGTCTTGGACGACCCCATGGCACCGTATTTGAAATATAATTTTGCCATTGCTTCACTCCATAGATCTGTATTCATATTATTATATCATATTTATATAAAAAAATAAAGGGGGAGTTTGAAAATGTGCTTGTAAATAAAGTGTAAATAGCGAAGATTCTCCCTGAAAAGTGCTTAGTGTGTTAGACCATAGACTATCTCATGTGTCAGGCAAGAATGCCGAACCGCCCATGTCAAGCAAACAAAAAGTTTGGAATGATGAATATCTATTCTGTCTCGTCAAGATATGTAAGGCTCGTATTATGCATAAAACTTCCATATTTGCGTGCTCTTTTTCCTCTTGACAAAAAACATAGTTTTTTGTATAATGAGGCAAGAAAAAGTCGGAAAGGAAGGTTTTCCGTTTATGACACAAAAAAAGCCCGAGCAACTGACGGTATTCTCTGAAAGAGAAGAGATAGAAGCATCTATCAAGCCTCGGGTCGAAGAGATTCTGGATATTGCACTGGATATCGGTGTTGCCATGTTGGAATGTGGCGCGGAGGTTCACCGTGTGGAAGATACCATGACCCGTATCTGCAAGGCGTATGGGGCAAGAGAGATCGAAGTATTCGCGATCACCTCTTTGATTATTGCCCAGATTCGTATGGAGGATGAGTCCTATTCCTCTCAAACAAGGCGCGTTTTCCGCACGCATAACCATTTGGCAAGGTTGGAAGAATTAAATGCGTTGTCCCGTGAAATTTGCAGATCCCCTTTGTCTTATCAAGAAGTCAAGCAAAGATTGGATACCATCCACCATTATCGACCTGTGCCCGAATGGATGTGCTACTTGGGAGGAATGTTGGCAACAGGTGGCTTTGCTGTCTTTTTTGGCGGAACGCTGTGGGATGGTTTAGCAGCATCCGCAATAGGATTCCTAATGACTTTGATTGAACGTCGGGGAAAACCTGTGATCAACAGTATGGCAGGTACGTTTGTCAACGCGTTTTTTGCGGGCGTTTTGGCGCTCTTGTGTGTTTCTGTTGGTTTTGGTGACAATGCGGATAAGGTTATCATCGGTACAATTATGCTGGAGATCCCCGGAATGGCATTCGGCAATGCCTTGCGAGATTTGTTTTGCGGAGATACATTGGCAGGTGCTTTGCGGTTTATCCAGGCGCTTTTACAGGCCTTGATCATGGCGGCAGGATATCTCGCTGCTATGATGCTTATGGACCTTTTTTTGAAGGGAGTGTGAGATAATGGAAGATTATCTTCAGATCCTTTGGAAACTCTTGATGGCTGTGCTGGGGGCCGTTGGCTTTTCGATTCTGTTTTACATAAAACCCCGTCGTTTGCCTTTGGCAGCTTTAGGCGGTATTATTACCTGCGGCGCATATCTTGTGGTGCAGCATTTCCTTGGTGGAGAATTAATTCCTAATCTTGTCGGAGCTTTTTTAGGCGGTATTTTTTCTGAGCTGATGGCGAGACTCAACAAAGCACCCGTTCCGGTGTTTTTGGTACCTTGCATGATCACGCTGGTGCCCGGCGGCCTTTTGTATCGCACCATGAACAGCTTTATTCAAGGAGCGTACGGACAGGCAGGAACTTACGGACTTACTGCACTTGCGGTGGCGGTGGGTATTGCCGGTGGCATTATGGCATCGTCAGTCTGTGGTATGATCTATACGCAAATTTTGCACTTTGTTGAAAAGAAAAAAGCCAAGCAACGATTTTAATAAATTAAAATACCGGGTCACTGAGATCACCCTGATCACGGGTGATCACGTTTGGATTTATGCAATATGTACAAATGGGTTCTACAAACTTTGGGGAAATAAACTCTTTCTTTTTTGACGCTTTTTTGGTATAATGATTGCGTATGAAAATGCCGTTTTAAGGCGGCAGGATCGTGATTTATATTGAATTTATTATTTTAGGAGGAAATATTCCATGGCAAGCGTATCCCTTCGTCACATTTACAAGAAGTACCCCGGCGGCGTTACTGCCGTATCTGACTTCAATCTGGAGATCAAGGACAAGGAATTTTTGGTTCTGGTTGGTCCTTCCGGTTGCGGTAAGACCACTACGCTTCGTATGATCGCAGGTCTTGAAGAGATTTCCGAAGGTGAGCTGTTTATCGGTGACCAGCTGGTCAACGACGTGGCTCCTAAGGATCGTAAGATCGCGATGGTGTTCCAGAACTACGCTCTGTATCCCCATATGACTGTGTTTGAGAACATGGCATTCGGTCTGAAGCTGAACAAGACCCCCAAGGAGGAGATCAAGCGCCGCGTTGAAGAGGCTGCTCGTATCCTGGATATCACCCACCTGCTCGACAGAAAGCCCAAGGCTCTGTCCGGTGGTCAGAAACAGCGTGTAGCTTTGGGTCGTGCTATCGTTCGTAACCCCAAGGTCTTCTTGCTCGACGAGCCTCTGTCTAACTTGGATGCAAAGCTCCGTGCTGCCATGAGAACCGAGCTGACAAAGCTCCACAACCGCGTTGGTACCACCTTCATCTACGTTACCCACGACCAGGTCGAGGCTATGACCATGGCTACCCGTATCGTCGTTATGAAGGACGGTCTCATTCAGCAGGTTGATACTCCTCAGAACCTTTACGATACTCCTTGCAATCTGTTCGTTGCAGGCTTTATCGGTACTCCTCAGATGAACTTCATCAACGGTACGTTGGTTAAGAAGGGTGAAGATCTGTACTTCAACTTCGAAAACTGCTCCGTTAAGATGCCTGCCGAAAAGGCAAGCAACCCCGATCTCGCTCCTTACATCGGTCAGGAAGTGATCGCAGGTCTGCGTCCTGAGTGTATCCACGATCAGCCCGCACAGGTTGAAAACTTCCCTGACAGCACCATTGAGGCTTACGTTGACGTAACCGAGCTGATGGGTGCCGAGATCTACCTGTACCTGAACGTTGGTAAGTCTGAAGAGGGCGATGGCAAGATCAAGATCGTCAACGACGGTACTAACCTGATTGCTCGTGTTTCCTCTCGCTCCACTTCTCGCGCAGGCGACACCATTAAGGTTGCTTTCGATACCAGCCGTATCCACATCTTCGACAAGGATACCGAGCGTTGCATCGTTCACTAATATGACAATCTCAAGCTCCCTCGTATTGCGAGGGAGCTTTTTTCTGTGTTTTGGGGCTATTGGTTTCTTTAATATAGGTGCCTAATGTTTCATTTTTGAAACGATTGTTAACCATGTGAACGGTTTTTCATAAAAAATGCCCTAAAGAGGCAAAAATCCCTTGACAAAACGAGGTGAAAATGGTAAAATATTGTCATGTGTGAAATGAAAACACACAAATATACCCGACCGTGATCGGAAAGAAAAAGGTGCAATATGTCTGAAATCAGAGAAAAACTCATTGATAATATGACGGAGAATTTGCCTGTCCTTCGCAAGAAGTTAAAACTTTCTCAGGAAGGTCTTGCAAAGATTATCGGAACCAGTCGATATACCGTTATGCTGATTGAAACAAAAAAAAGAAGAATGACATGGAATACGTTCCTCTCATTGCTCTTACTGTTTGATAAGAACCAGGACACGGCAGTTTTGCTTCGCGTTTTGGATATTTATACTGAACAGTTGGATAAGTATTTTCGATTGGAGATGGGTGTGGATCTGTAAGGTTTCACACGTGACAATATGAAAAAAGGCAGTATGCTTCCCTATGGGGAGATATTGCCTTTTTTATTGTGGAATTAAGGGACTTTAGTGCTTTATATTTGACAAAAAGCTTGGATATGACACGTCAATGCTAGTGACAGCTACTTAGGAAAAATCGCTATGATACTCAGACAAAACATTTTTAAGCTTGTTTTTGAGCACCGCTCCTGCGGCTACTAACGGGAGCCTGACTTCATCACAGCATAATCCGCATAAAGCCATGGCGCATTTGACAGGAATAGGATTGACTTCGCTAAAAAGCGCATCAACCAGTGGAAGAATACGTTTTTGATAAGCGATTGATGTTTTTGTGTCTCCTTGAAACCAAGTGCGACACAAGGCTACCATGTATTTGGGCAAAAGATTTGATACAACCGAAATAACACCATGCCCTCCCAACGATAAAATGGGTGTAACCATGTCATCGTTACCGGAATAGAGAGGAAGAGCATCGCCGCAGGCAGCAGAAACACGGGCAGTAAAGCTGATTTGACCTGTGGCATCTTTTAGCCCGCTGATACGAGGATGTGTGGATAGCTTTTGACAAGTGTCTACTGTCAGCGAGCAACCTGTACGCGATGGTACGTGATAAAGAATCGAGGGGATGGATACCGCATCGGCGATTGCAGTAAAGTGGGCGATCAAACCTTCCTGCGAAGACTTATTATAGTAGGGCGTAACCAGTAAAAGACCGTCACAGCCTACGCTTTCTGCCATGCGGGAAAGATCGACGGCACGGGCGGTGTTGTTGCTGCCTGTGCCCGCAATGACGGGAATCTTTTTGCCTGATGCGCGAACCGCGAGGATAGCCATGGTATACAGATCTCGCTTTTCACGGTCGGTCAGGGTGGGGGATTCTCCCGTGGTGCCAGTGACTACCAAGGCATCAATGTCGGCGTCTATTTGCTGTTGGAGGAGCGCTTCGAAGGTTGCATAGTCTATTTTGCCGTCCTTGAATGGGGTAATAAGGGCAGTGGCGCAGCCCTCAAACAGTAAGGATGTACGAGGATCCATAGAGGACTCCTTTCTGTATGATATGAAGATTATTTGTTATTTGTTCAAGAAAAAGGTTGCTTTTTTTACGATTTAATGGTACAATAAAAGTAGTTTGCGGATTTGTGTTTGAAAACACTTTCGCTGTCAGTATATGACAAAATCCTCTCCGCCGTGACAGGCGGTCACATAGAAAGGGAAATCCATGAGCGAACAGAACACACAGGTCATTATCAATGAGCGAATCGCTACCGACCTCAAAACGTCGGACTTTTTCTATCACCTTCCCGAGGAGCAGATCGCCCAACACCCCGCCGAAAAGCGGGATTGCTCCCGTCTTTTGGTGGTCAATCGTCAGGATCACAGCCTGACCCATCAGCATTTTTATGACATTATCGACCATATCAATCCCGAGGACGTGCTGGTTATCAACAACTCCAAGGTCATCCCTGCCCGTCTGTACGGTCATGCCGAGGGAAGACCCGACGCGGGCATCGAGCTGTTGCTCCTTCGACAGCACGATCTGGACACGTGGGAATGTCTTGTCAAGCCCGGCAAACGCGCCCGTCTTGGTCATCGTATGTCTTTTGGTGAGGGTATGCTCACGGGCGAGGTTGTGGATATGGTGGAGGAAGGGAACCGCATCATCCGCTTTACCTATGACCGTGAAAAGTACGAAAATATCTATAACATTCTCCACGAGATCGGCCTCATGCCCCTGCCGCCATACATCACCGAGCAGCTGAAGGATCGTGATCGTTACCAGACGGTCTATGCCAAGACCGAGGGTTCTGCGGCGGCACCCACGGCAGGTCTGCATTTTACTCCTGAGTTGCTGAAAGCCTTACAGGATAAGGGCGTTGCCATCGCCCCCGTCATGCTCCACGTGGGTCTCGGCACCTTCCGCCCCGTCAAGGAGGACGCCATCACCGACCACGTGATGCACAAGGAATTTTTCACCGTCCCAGCCGAATCTGCCCGCATTATTAACGAGCGCCGTGCCGCAGGGGGGCGGGTGATCTGCGTGGGCACTACATCCTGCCGAACTCTGGAGAGCGCGTCGGATGACAGCGGCATCGTCCACGCCATGTCCGCAGATACAGGCATTTTCATTTATCCCGGTTACAAGTTCAAGGCCACCGACGCCCTGATTACCAACTTCCATCTCCCCGAATCTACCCTGCTCATGCTGGTGTCTGCGTTCTACGACAGAGAGCATATGATGAAGGCCTACGAGACGGCGGTGGCGGAGAAGTACAGATTTTTCTCCTTTGGCGATGCGATGTTTATTCAATGAGAATGACAAAACTATGTTTATGCCTGCTCTTATTGCTCCTTTTATTGGTAGGTTGCTCCGAGAATCGGCCCGATGCCGATTGGGTCAATGCTACTGATCACGGTGTAAATTCCGAAAATACGGGAGAGGAGAACAGCCAAGCGTTGCAAGCCCTCATTGACGAGCTGTCTGTTAAGGGTGGAACCATCTATCTTCCTGCCGGGCAATATGAGTTTGCTGAAAATGGCAGGCAGACCATAGGTTCACATTGTATCGCTATGAGATCTGACGTTAATATCGTCGGTGATGGTGAAACGACAGTGTTAAAACCCGTGGGGCAGTCCCCATATGGCTTGGATATGTTTTATTTCAACGATTATCTGGACACGGGTGAAGCGATATATCTTGAAAATTGTCAATTTGAAAATTTCGTGATTGATGCTTCTGCCACTTCCTGCGAAACATACACGTCTGCCGGTAAAGGTTTTATGTTGAACCTGATACGGAACTGTCATTGGAAGAACGTTACGGTTAAATATACGGATGCGACGGGCTTTGGTGTGGATTGCCCGATCAACTGTACGTTTTCGGATTGCGTTGCGATTGGATGCGGAAAGGCTGCCACAGAAGAAAATGGTGGTGCTTCTGGCTTCGGTATTGGCTTTGGTTTTTCCGAGGATGAGAGTATCTCGGTTTCGGAATGCAAGGCCTACAACAATCGGAAGTTTGGCTTTTTTTTGGAGCATCAAGGACGATTCAACGAGGATATGTACAGCGCGGAGCCGAACGGCAACTTTACGGTTAGCGATTGTTTTGCATCAGGAAATCTATTCGGCTTTGGCGGTATATGCTCTATGAATACCGTTTACGAGAATTGTGTTTCGGAAAATTCCCGCCGATATGGATTTTATTTTGAAAACGCAAGAGATTCACGGGCGGTTATGTGCCAAAGCCAAAATGAAGGTGAAGCATCCTTTGCGGTGATTCAAAATGATACGGACGGCGCGTGGGAGGTAAGTGGTATTTCCTTTTTGCGCTGCACGGGGAAGAATTCTCCCATCGGTGTGATGCTGATGCAAGAGGCATCATCCATGCTTATGATGAATAATCGGGTGGAAAGTTGTCAATTCTACGGTGCTCGATATACGGTATATGCAGAAGGGCGGATGCAGAGTCTTGCTTTGATAGGTAATGCTTCCGATACAACGCAGAATGGTTTTATGGCTGACATTGCGGATTTTCAAAACAGCGGTAACAGTTGGAATTGATCATTTCATCGAAGTAGGAAACTAATGTTTGCTTCCAAACCTGATATGAACACGGCACGGTCGTAAGATCGTGCCTATTGCTTTATTCGAAAAAACTTCCCGCTTTTGTACTTCTTTTTTATCCTTTTGGCTTGACAGTTCATATAATAAGATGTATAATAAACAGGGAATGTATATTTCCAGAACTTTATCGCGACCACCGCGCAAACCCTACGAAAAGAGGATTCTACCCATGAACAACACCATTCATATGCTGGAAGGTGTGACCGGCACCCAAATGAACAGCTTCATCATCACCACCGCTGACGGCAAAGTCATCGTCATTGACGGCGGCTACGATCAGGACGCGGAGAATACCATAAATTATCTCAGGAACGTAACGGATCAGGACGTTCCCCACGTGGATGTCTGGATTCTCAGCCACCCTCACATGGATCATATCAGCGCGTTCCTCCAGATCATGGAGACCATGCCTGAGGCCGTGGAGGTGGATCAGGTCTGGTACAATTTCCCCTCCTTGCAGTTTATCACCAAAAATCAGCCCTGGGCAGACCCCTGTCTGGCTCGTTTCTACAAGGATCTGCCCCTCTTCGCAGATAAAATTCTCGTCGTCTCCAAGGGCGATACCTTTGACGTGGGCGAGGCCCACTTTGAGTGCCTCTATTCTCCCAATCCCGAGCTTCACATGAACGTGACCAACAACGCCTCCCTGGTGCTGAAGATGACCCTGGGCGGCAAGTCCGTCATGTGGCTGGGAGACGCAGGCGTTGAGGAAGGCGACAGAATGCTTGCCTGCTTCGAGGGTACTGACAAGATGAAGGCCGACTATGTCCAGATGGCTCACCACGGTCAGAACGGCGTGGAGAAGCGGGTCTACGAGGCTATCGCCCCTACGGGTTGCTTGTGGAACACCCCTAAGTGGCTTTGGGACAACGACGCGGGTCTCGGCTACAACACCCACGGCTGGAAGACCATCGAGGTGCAGGGCTGGATGGCCGATATCGGCGTTCAGGAGCATTACGTTACCATGAACGGTAATCAGGTGATCGATCTGTGAGCCGATTTGACAGCAATAAGCCGCCTGTTTTAGCCATCGTAGGTCCCACGGCAAGCGGGAAAACGGGACTTTCTATCGAACTTGCCAAGCGGCTGGGCGGTGAGATTGTCTCCTGCGATTCCATGCAGCTTTATCGCTACATGGATATCGGTACCGCCAAGCCCACCGAGGGGGAGAAGCAGGGCATTCCCCATCATCTCATGGATTTTGTAGACCCGACTGATCCCAAGGGCTATTCCTGTGCCGATTACGCGCGGGATGCCAAGGCGGCGGTGGATGATATTCTGTCCCGCGGAAAGCTGCCCATTTTTTGCGGCGGCACGGGGCTGTATTTGGATGCCTTTCTGCGAGGCGGCAGCTTTGAAAGTACCGATGTTGACCTTGATCTTCGCCGTGAGTTGACAGAATACGCCGAGATCCATGGTGCCGAGGCGCTTCACACCATGCTACGCGAGGTGGATCCGGAGGCAGCGGAGGTCACCCACCCAAACAATGTCAAAAGAGTGGTGCGAGCCATTGAGATCTTTCGTACCACGGGATGCACCAAGAGCGAGCTGGATCGCCGTTCACGTGAGACAGAATCGCCCTATAACGCGTTGGTGTTGGGACTTAAATATCATAACCGCGATATTCTTTATGATCGTATTGGGCGCCGTGTAGATATTATGTTATCTGACGGGCTTGTGGAAGAGACGAAAAGGCTCCGTTCGATGGACATTTTTGAAATCTGTCTTACAGCGGCGCAGGCGATCGGCTATAAGGAGCTGTTCCCCTATCTTGACGGTGTTGCAACGCTTGACGAGGTCACGGAAACTCTCAAACTTGCCACTCGGCATTATGCCAAACGACAAATCACTTGGTTTTCCGCTAAGCCTTACGTAACTTGGTTGGATATGGATGATGAAACAGGTCTAAAAGATTTTGAAGATATTGTAAACAATGCGGAAAAGCTATTTTCCGAAGCGGGTTTTTGTGATATAATAAAGCATTGATCTGTCTTTGGCACTGAAAGGAGAGCGCTTGTGAAGCAATTAGTCGGTTCGACAACCCAAAAAGCCCGGGGCTTACTCAAAGATGGGTATTCTCGCTTTTTTTTGCGCGTGGGCTTTATCCTGATCATGTTGGGACTGATTGCTTTTTCGATCTATCAGCTGGTCTCGCATATGACCGTGGGGTTAGATACCTTGCGAACGCAAGAAATTACCGAAGAAGCCTATGTCAATTTGGAGCTGTTTGTTTTTCGGGATGAAGAGGTGCTGACGTCAAAAGGCGATCTGTATCAGTATCATGTGTACGATGGCGAACGTGTTGGTGTGGGCGATAAAATGGTTACTGCCTACACGTCGGATGGAGATGTTCAAGCGCTTCAATCCCTGCTGCGACTGTATGCCCAGCGGATCGGGCTTTTGAAAAGAGGTATTTCTTCTTCGACACCGGAGAACCTGCAATCTGTTAGAGAAGAACTGGACAGAGTGTACATTGCCCTTTTGACCGCTGCGGAACAAGGAAAAATTGATCATGCTTCGGATGCGGCAAGCAAGGTGAAAACAGGGCTTGTTAAATACGGTGCCTTGGTCGAGCAAACGCAACAATCTCCCGAAAGTATAGCAGCTTTAATCCAGGCGATGGTTTCCTTGGTAGCGGATTACCCTGTTTCGGGGGAAATAACCGCTATAAAAAGCGGCTATTACGAATATGATACTGATGGCTATGAGCTTCTTTTTGACGTTGATCAAGTGATGACTATGTCCCCGGATGCTTTTTTATCCTTGACAACAGCTGCACCTCAAAAATACGAGAATGGCGGTGCCGGGAAAATGGTTTACAGCGCTACATGGTATGCTGCAGCTTATGTCAGTTTGTCGGATGTGGCGGCGACAGCGTTTGAAGTGGGCGATAGCTATGAGATGATTTGTTCAGATAGCATGAAGACACGATTAAACATGAAGGTCGTTCGTATGGAAGCAACAAAAGACGGTGCTTTGGTGGTATTTCAATCTCAACAGATGCCGGAAGGTTTTTCCTTCCATCGTCGGATGTCTGTGCAAACATTGACCGCCAGCAACAGCGGTTATCGCATTCCTACGGAAGCATTGGTTACGCTCACCTCCGAACAGGGAAAAGAAACGGTGGGTGTATATATTCTGGAAGGTAACGTTGTAGAATTTCGCAAGGTTCATATCTCGGTTGCGCGCGACGGATACACGGTCGTATCTACGTATGAGGAAGTAAAAGCGATGTTGGAGGCTTTACCGGAGGATGAAAAGAAAAAGCAACTGGCAGATGGGTGGTCGTATCTTAATCTCAATGATAAGATCATTACACGAGGTACAGGGCTTTACGAAGGAAAAATGATTAGTTGAATCGAAAGGAATGGTCAACATGGACTATACCTATCTGGAAGATAATGTCTGCGCTGTGAGGGACGATCTGCGGCGTGCTTGTGAGGCACAACATCGGAATCCTCAAAACGTCATTCTGATGGCGGCAGTCAAGAGCGGAGACGTGGAAGAGATCAATTATCTGCATCGCGTCTGCGGGGTTCATTTTATTGGTGAAAATCGGGTGCAGCAGCTCCTTGAACGATATGATCGATTGGATCGAGACGGTCTTTCTATTCATTTCATAGGGACATTGCAGACAAACAAAGTGAAGTATATTGTGGATAAGGTGGATTGTGTTCAGTCCCTTGATTCCGAAAAATTAGCAAGAGAAATTGAAAAACATTGTGCAAGGCTGAATCGCATCATGGATGTGTTGATTGAAATCAATTCCGGAAGTGAGATCAGCAAAGGTGGCGTCGAGCCTCAAGATGTACAGGCGTTTGCACAGCGGATCGTCAGTGGCGATTATCCCCATTTGCAACTTCGTGGTTTTATGACTATGGCCCCCAAATCCACCGAAGACGAATATCGTCGTATCTTTGGCGAGACCCGACGTTTATGTGAAGCCATTTGGTCAGAACTTCCTACGGCAAAGGTGCCGATGATACTGTCTATGGGTATGTCGGAATCCTACATACCTGCTGCTATGGAGGGCGCCACCATGGTGAGAGTCGGTCGTGGCTTATTCCGCCACAATATGGTTTGAGTCTAAATAAATTTTGAGAAAAATATAAGGAAAGAGGTAAAGAGCATGAGCATTTTTTCTAAGAAGAACAATCAGTTCACCGAGTCCGAAGATCTGGATAGCGGCTATAACAACCGTTACTATAGCCAAAAGGAAACGTCCCGCGATCGCAACGATCGTGATTTAGTCCGTAATCGCCGTGCAGATGGAGAAGGTGGAACTGATTTCTATACCGGTCGTTCCTCGGATCGCGCTGCTATGTACGACGCCCCTGCAGCACCTTCCGGAGCTAATAACATCTACGAGGAAGAAGAGAACGCTCGCAATGCCCGCAATCGAGGCTATGAGGAGCCTTCATATGCACGGATTGAAAAAGAAGAAAAACCGACTCGCCCTGTCAATCAAGGAACCTTGTACTATACGCCCGAAGGCTATGCCGATGTCCGTACAGACATTGTGTGTGGCGTAGCGGAAAACCATGTTGTCATTGTGAACATCAGAAATTTGATGGGTACGGATGAGCTGGTTCGTCTTTTGGACTACATCATGGGTGCTATGCAGGTTTTGGGCGCTACTTTGCGCCGTTGGGGAGGGAGCAATCTCTTGTTGATTCCTGCCGGTGTTGAGATTGATGAGGAGGATCTGGTGATTCCTGAGGAAGAACCCGAGATCTTTGAAGAAGACGGAGAGGACTTCGAGGGATTCGACGAAGAATAAGCATTACTGCGCGGAAGCGCAACCCTTGAGAGGAGAGATCATTCGTGGCAGGCGTATATATTCTTATCAAATTCGTGGTTGTATTTTTGGATGTGATTCTTGTAGCGATGCTTGTCAGAGCTGTCATGTCCTGGTTTGTCAACGGAGAAAACGGATCTCCACTCCTTAATTTTTTGTATGTGATTACCGAACCTTTGATTGTTCCTGTCCGTTTGGTCTGTCAACGCTTTGGATGGTTTCAGGGAACGCCGATTGACATGTCTTTTCTGATCACAACCATGATCCTCTCGCTCATCAGCTTGCTTTTGTCCGGTATGACGCCGCTGTGATGCTTTTCGATGAATATGAAATATACCAATGACCCCGAAATTTTAGCTTTGTATGCTCGTCTTGATGATCTGTCACAACAGGCAGAACGGGGCGAGATGGTCATCACTTCTTTTCTATCTCCCAGGGAGGTACTGTACGCCGCTTCGTATTGCGCGCAACGAATAAAAGAAGGTGCCGCGTTTTTGTGGAGCGGATTCCCGATTTTAAAAAGCCAGTCTCCGGCAGAACGTAGATGCATGGTACTTTTACCTGATTATACATTGGGTTTTCTCTCTCAGGATGCCTTGACTCATGATCCCGGACAAGCTTTGTCTCATGCGGGATTTGATGATCTCGCGGAGCGACTGGCGTCCTTTGCTTGCGTGCTGTGTGTGAAAGGCTCTCGCTTTTGTGAACTTACTCATAGAGATTATCTGGGGGCGGTTTTAGGCTTGGGGCTTGAGAGAGACGTGATGGGCGATATCTCGGTCATGGACAAGTATTCAGCATATTTGGTGCTGAAAAAGGAAATGGCGGATTTCGTTGCAACGAATTTGACCAAAGTGGCTCGTGATACGGTAAAGATCTCCTTTATGCCTTCTGATTTTAGTATGCCTACGGCGCGGCTGTCGGTGGCTGTCCGCGATACAGTAGCCTCTGCCCGCCTTGACTGCGTGGTGGCGGCGCTCACCAACTTTTCTCGTGAAAAGGCGCAAATGGCTGTGCGGAGCGGTTTAGTCGAGCTGAATTACGAGACTGTGGATGCCTGCGATACCACCGTGGAGCCCCCCTGTGTGCTTTCCGTGCGCGGCGTGGGCAAATTCGCGGTAACATCCTTTGACGGTGAGACCAAAAAGGGGCGAATGCGACTTTCGGCGGAGAAATACGTGTAAATAACATGGAGGTACGCATGGAACAAGGCTTCTATTGCTGCGGTCAATATGCCCTTCTGCCCGAGGGATTTTCGAATTTTACCGAATTCCGGGGCTGGCTTCTGACCCAATCCTTTCCCCTGAGAGTGGAGACCGTCTGTTTGCATGAAAACAATCATGTCAAATCATGGCCGCAGGAAAAAGGTCTGTGTTTGGCACCCTACTTTCTGACGGGCTATGCCGACGAATCGGTTCCCTTTACCATTCCTTCTCCCGATTCCGTTTATCCCGCCGAGGTAGAGCGGATGGATCAGAAGACCTACAACGATCGCCTGCGGGCGATCATCAATGAAAAATGTCCCGGATGTACACGATTCAAGCCGTTGTCCAAACGGGACATTAGCCTGAATGGGCATTATACCGAAATGACGTTGGACGGTTCCTGCGTGTACCGCTGTGAGGTCAAGCCCTCTCCCCGCCGATTCAAGTCCCTGCTCCGCATGAGCTTGAGCTTGTGGAACCACAATTATGACTATAGCTATGATTGGTGCATGAATAGGGGCGGTGAGCGGTATCGGGAGGACTGGAAGGACTGGATGTACGCCAAGTACGACGAGGTGATCATTCACCACGTCGAGGGCGAGCAGGGAACCGTGGTGCAGATGGAAATGCGCTACAAGCCAGACTTTTTCCTCCGTTTGGTCACCAATACGGTAGCCCGCAATATGGCTTACTGCCTGTCTCATAAATTCTCGGTGCTGGATACCAACGATGCCCCGTGGAGTGAAGCGGAAATTCTTCCGTGGTTGTCTCCCGAAAAGACCGAAGTCTTCAAGAAGGGCTGCAAAAAATACGGCATGGCTATCGGTATTCTGCGGTACGATCCCGAGGGAGAAAACGAGATTATGGAGGCGCTGAAGGAGCGCTCCTTGGAGCAGACCCTGTTCCCGCTGTGCAAAGCGGAGGACGGCGGTCAGTACGCTTTGATAGCGGATATTGACGAGGTGCAACAGGATCTGCGCTATCACGCCCCTCTCTTGTCTCACTATCACACGAAGATGCAGGTCTATGACCTATTCGGTACCCGTGAGATGACTGTGTCCCGTATGATGGAGACAGAGTGGGCTGTCCGCTGATTACCCCTAAGGAGATAGATATGAACCCCTACGATAAGTACAACTCGGAGAGCGAGTTGCCGCAGCTAACAGATGAGATCATCAAGAAGAAACTGAAAAGTATGCTTCGCATGAGCATGGGTACGTTTCTGATGGTCACATTTTCCGCGCTGGTTACCGGGGCACTGCTGACCGGAACGGCTATGTGGCTGAAAAACGGCACCGTGGTCGGGCGGTATCCCGTTGTTTGTTGGTTGATTGTCATCATCGTGTGGCTGACAGCGGGAGGCTTTATTGCTTACTTCAGTCGCGACTTTTGGAAAGCCTACGCCAATTACCGCGCCCCCTATCACATCGTCAAGGTCAAACTGAAATCCATTTCCTATGACGAATTTCAAGGGATGGTGTGGGAACGCAGGATGGGTCACTACTACCGCGAGTCCGTATACAGCGACGAGTTCTGCTTTGACGGTATGGAGAATTTCCCTGTGACAAAAGGAACGTCGGATCGTGCGAACGTGGGGGATGAATATTACATAGTCGTCTTTGACAAGCGTCCCACCAAGCCTGTCTTTATTTTCCATACAGAGGCTTATCGTTGGCCGTAAATGAAAGGCCAACTCTAAAAAATGAAAATAGCGGCGTACCCCGCCGATATTCATAAACAGTAACTATTAACTTAACATAAGGAGCTTTGAAAACCAATGTCCAAGGATTACAACAGCACTCTGAATCTGCCCCAGACCTCCTTCCCCATGAAGGCAGGCCTGCCTCAGCGTGAGCCCGATACTCTGAAGTATTGGGAGACTATCGACCTTTATAGCGCCATGCTGGAGAAGAACAAGGATAAGCCTCCCTTTATCCTCCATGATGGCCCTCCCTTCTCCAACGGCTTCATCCACATGGGTCACGCCCTGAACAAGACCCTGAAGGATTTCATCGTCCGTTCCCAGGCCATGATGGGGCACTATACCCCCTATATCCCCGGCTGGGACAACCATGGTCTGCCCATTGAGCGTGCCATTGAGAATTCCAAGAAGAAGCTGAACAAGGATATGACTGTCCCCGAGTTCCGCCGCGCCTGCGAGGACTTTGCCGAGGACTTCATTCAGAAGCAGATGGCAGGCTTTAAGCGTCTGGGCGTGGTGGGCGACTGGGAGCACCCTTATCGCACCATGGACCGCCACTTTGAGGGTCAGGAAGTCACGATTTTTGGTGCAATGTTCGATAAGGGCTACATCTACAAGGGTCTGAAGCCTGTGACTTGGTGTCCCTTCTGCGCCACCGCCGTGGCTGAGGCTGACATTGAGTACAAGGACGATCCCTGCACTTCTGTCTACGTCAAGTTCCCCATGCACGACGATTTGGGAAAACTGGAGGGATTTGACAAATCCAAGATGTTCTTCGTGATCTGGACGACCACCATCTGGACTCTGCCCGGCAATATGGGTATCTGCCTCCACCCCCGCGACAGCTACGTCCTGGTCAAGGCCGAGAACGGCGAGACCTACATCATGGCCGAGGCTCTCATGGAGAAGACCATGAAGATGGGCGGCTTTGAGAATTATGAAGTTTTGGCTACCTATCCCGGTCAGTTCTTTGAGAATATGCTGGCAAAGCACCCCTTCCTGGACAAGACCTCTCGCCTGGTCAACGCCGAGTACGTTACCATGGATTCGGGTACCGGTTGCGTTCATACCGCTCCCGGCTTCGGTGCCGACGACTACCAGACCTGTATGCGCTACGGCATGGAGCTGGTGGTGCCCGTGGATGACTACGGTCGTCACACCGAGTACGCAGGGAAGTACGCAGGCATGAAGACCGAGGAATCCAATCCCATCATCAAGGCTGACATGGCCGAGAGCGGTATGCTCTTCGGCTCCGAGGAGATCATGCACTCCTATCCTCACCATGACCGTTGCAAGAAACCCGTCATCTTCCGTGCCACGCCCCAGTGGTTCTGCTCGGTGGAGTCCTTCAAGGATCAGGCTGTCAAGGCCATCGAGAACGTGGAGTGGTTCCCTGCGTGGGGCGGCGACCGCATGGAGTCCATGATCCGCGAGCGTTCTGATTGGTGTATCTCTCGTCAGCGCCGTTGGGGTCTGCCCATTCCTGTGTTCTACTGCTGTGATTGCGAAAAGCCCGTGTCCACTCCTGCTTCCATTGCGAAGATCTCGAAGCTGTTTGACGAGTTTGGCTCCAACGTCTGGTTTGAGAAAGAGGCCATGGAGCTGATCCCCGAGGGCTTTACTTGTCCTCATTGCGGCGGCAAGACCTTCACCAAGGAGAAGGACACCCTGGACTGCTGGTTCGACTCCGGCTCCACTCACTATGCCTGCCTCATGTACCGCACCCCAGACCTCTGGCCTGCCGACGTTTATCTGGAGGGCGCAGATCAGTACCGTGGTTGGTTCCAGTCCTCTCTGCTCACTTCCGTAGGCGCTCTGGATCGCGGCGCACCTTTCAAGCAGGTGCTGACCCACGGCTGGGTGGTGGACGGCGAAGGTCGCGCTATGCACAAGTCTTTGGGTAACGGCGTAGATCCTTCTGAAATTATCAATAAGTACGGCTCGGATATCCTCCGTCTGTGGGCAGCTTCTTGTGATTACCACGTGGACGTCCGTTGCTCGGATGCCATCTTCCGTCAGCTCTCCGAGGTCTACCGCAAGATCCGCAACACCGCCCGCATCCTGCTGGCCAATATCGGCGACTTCAATCCCGATACCGATATGGTAGCCACCGCCGATCTCCACGAGATCGACAAGTGGGTCATCACCAGAGTCAACGAGTTGGTGAAGGTCTGCCGCGACGCTTACAACGGCTATGAGTTCCATATGGCTTACAATGCTATCAATACTTTCTGTACCAACGATCTGTCCAAACTCTATGTGGACATCACCAAGGATCGTCTGTACACCGACGGCAAGGCTTCTGCCTCTCGCCGCGCCGGACAGACTGCTATGTACACGGTTCTGTCCGCTCTGACTCGTCTGGTGGCGCCTATCCTTTGCTTCACATCCGAAGAAATCTGGAAGGCTATGCCCCATGCCGCTGCCGAGGATAGCCGCAGCGTGTTCCTGAACGCTATGCCCGAGTATGACGAGGCTTTGATCTTCCCCGAGGCCGCCAAGTTGGACGAGCTGTTCGTCCTGCGTGACGACGTCATGAAGGCGCTGGAAATTGCCCGTGCCAACAAGATGATTGGTAAGTCTCTGGATGCCAAAGTCACGGTCTACACCAGCGACGAGGATCAGTACGCTGTGCTGGATGCCTTTGCTGATAAGCTGGCACTGGTGTTCATCACCTCTCAGGCTACTGCAGTGAAGGGTGAGGCTCCCGAGGGCGCCTTTGCCGAAACTGTCTCCGGTATCGCCGTGTTGGTGGAGAACGCCGACGGCGAGAAGTGCGACCGATGCTGGATGTATACCACCGCTCCTATCTACGACGGAGAGGGCGAGGACAAGGGCTGTTTGTGCGGCCGTTGCCATAAGGTGGTCTTTGATTAATCATTACGATAAGTGGGTATGGGGAAATGCCCCATATCCACTTTTATAGTTTGAAAGGAAGCATTATGTTTATCTGGCTTGCCATTATGGTACTAGTGGTTTTTCTTGACCAACTGACCAAATATCTGACGATCTTCTTTTTGAAGCCTATTCCGACGTTTCCCCTGATCCAAGATGTCCTTCATCTGACTTACGTGGAAAATACCGGGGCAGCATTTGGCATGATGAAAAACCAACGCTGGTTCTTTATGATCGTATCAACCGTGGCGATCATCGCATTGCTCATTTATCTTTTCAAAAAGAAGACGCAATCCAAATTGGAAAATCTCTCTATTGCTTTTATTGTAGGCGGTGGAATTGGCAATATGATTGACCGTATCTTCCTTGGCTATGTGGTGGATATGATCGATTTCCGCCTCATCAACTTTGCCGTTTTCAACGTGGCAGATTCTTTTGTTTGCGTGGGTGCAGGCTTGCTCATGCTCTATATCGTCATCACAGGAATCCAAGAGTATAAAATGGAAAAAGCAAAGAAATTAGAGGAAGCTGTGTCTTCGGATGCGGATACGGACAGTCCGGATACCGAAACAGAAGATGAGTTGGACGAAGCAATGAACGGTGTGGTGGAGCAATCTGACGCTGATAAGGATGAGCATCATGAAGGAGATTGATATGTTTACCGACCTTGCGGAAGAAGAGGCGGATGACCGTTGTGTATCTTATCAGGTGTCCGTGGAGATGGAAGGGGTACGTCTGGACAAATTCCTGTCTGAAGTAACGGCGCTGACCAGGTCTGCTGCAGTTCGACTGGTAGAAGAAGGTTGTGTATTGATTGAGGTCTTGCAGGGAGAAAACTATCGTCCCTTGCCAGCAGGAAAAAACATCAAATTACCGGTTAAAAGCCGTGTGACTGTCACTTATCCCGAACCGGAAGACAGCGAGAGTCTGCCTGAAAACATCCCTTTGGATATTGTTTATGAGGACGAGGATGTGTTGGTAGTCAATAAGCCTACGGGGATGGTGGTGCATCCTGCCCCCGGCAACTACACGGGGACGCTGGTCAACGCCCTGCTGTATCATTGCGCTGATAGCCTGTCGGGTGTTGGTGGTGTGCGCCGTCCGGGCATTGTCCACCGTATTGACAAAGATACTTCCGGACTTTTGGTGGTAGCCAAGCACGACACATCTCACAACGCTTTAGCGGCACAATTGAAAACTCACACAGTCAGTCGTGTGTATTATGCTATTTGCCTTGGAAATTTGAAGGAAGACAGGGGTACTATAGAATTGCCTATAGGTAGAAATCCCCATGATCGCAAGAAAATGGCGGTGTTTCCTAAAGGTTTAGTATCGGAAGGGAAGGCAGGTACAAGCGCTATCCGTGAAGCGGTTACTCATTATACGGTTTTGGAGCGTTTCCCAGTGGGACGTAAATGGGGACAATCCTTTACCCTGGTGAAATGCGAACTGGAAACAGGGCGTACCCACCAGATCCGTGTTCATATGGCTTCACAGGGACATCCTTTGTTAGGGGATCCTGTATATGGCGGAGAAAATACAAGATTTGGCAAAAGCCATGTAGATTTGATACATGGTCAATGCCTACACGCAGGCTCATTAACGTTTATCCATCCCCGCACAAGCAGGGAAGTGCAGTTTACTTGTCCTCTGCCTCCGGAGTTTGAGGCACTTCTGACCCTTCTGCGAAAGGAGAGCGACCATGCCTGATTTTTCTCGCTTTCTATTAGCGACGGATTTGGACGGTACGTTCTTCGGTCCTCACGCGACTCTCTTGGAGAGGAATCTTAAAGCTGTCGCGTATTTCAAGGCACATGGCGGTCATTTTACCACCGCCACAGGACGTGTCGTTCCTAATATCAATCGAGTGATTTCGGATTGCGGCAAGCTGTTCAATGCTCCTGCGATTACCTCCAATGGTGCGTATATTTACGATTATGCTACCAAGGCCATCATCCATAAGACAGAAATGAATGCTCCCGCATTGAAGGAGTTGATTCTGAAGGTGGAGGAGATGAATCCGAATATCGGTATGCGTGTTTCCACCGACAGAGGATTTTTGGTCAATGGCAGCCGCCTGAATCCCATGATGAAGCAGGAGATATCCTCCCCTCACTTTGTGGGAGAGATCATCCCCGCAAAAGAGTGGGACGTGAAAAATGCGCCATGGTATAAGGTGGTTTTGCGCGGATCTTATGAGGAACTTTGCGCTGTTCGCGACGAACTGTATCCTGAATGGCGTGAGCATTTTGAGTTCTGTTCATCCTCTCCCACGCTTTTTGAAATGGAAGCAAAGGGCTGCACCAAGGCTACTGGAGTGGCTTTTGTAGCCAAGCTACTTGAGAAACAGTATGGTTATCCGATTACTACCGTTACCGTGGGAGATCAGGAAAACGACTTGCCGATGCTCCGTGAAGCGGATATTTCTGCTTGCCCTGAAAATGCGTTGGATTCTGTCAAGGCTGTGGCTCGGTGGCATCTTTGCCATCACGCTGAGGGATGCGTGGCAGAACTGATCGAGCGGCTGGAAAATATGTGACCATTTTGTTAAATTCCTACCAAACCAATTGAAGAAAAACAATCAATATGGTATAATATTCTAAACTATCTTTTTAGAATTGACATTTGCAAGCTTTATGAACAAAAAAGGAGAACCTCCATGAAACACATGAATCTTCGCCTGCTGTCCGTCCTTCTGCTTTCTTTTGTGCTTTTGCTTGGCGTGATTGCCTGCACGGGCGGAAGCGAGACTGATACGACAGCTTCCGAGACAGACATCTCTTCTGAAGACGTCGTGACCGATGTACCTACTGAGGTCCCCACCGAAGCACCCACGGAGACTCCCACGGAGGAGATCACCACGGAGGAAGTGACCACACTTCGTGAACTGACTTGGGAGACTTATGATCCTGCCCTCGACAACAGCACGGTAGATAAGAACGCTGAGCATATTGTTGACGCAACCCAGTGGGTGGCGGTGGACGGGCTTGGCAGAGTTTTGCCGATCAATACGACCACCGGCGATATGCGTGATAAGACAGTAGCGATTTTCTACTGGACGTGGCACGGCGATTTTGCCAACGGTCAATATGCTTACAATAACCAGAAGAATCTGGATATCATGGCAGAACTTGGCATGGAAGAGGAAGAGTATTTTACCACCTCCGCTTATCAGCTTAAAAAACTGGGTATCTATACTGCTGACGCCTCCGCAGCCAAATACCATTTCTGGGATGAGCCCGTGTTCGGTTACTATGACGGTGACGACGAGTGGGTCATCCGCAAGCACGCTGAAATGCTGGCTGCCGCGGGGGTAGACGTGGTGTTCTTTGATAACACCAACGGCGCCTTTACCTGGAAGGAGACCGCCATGAAGGTCATGAAGGTCTTCTCTGAGGCTCGCGCCCAGGGCGTGGACGCACCCGACGTGTCCTTCATGTTCCCCTTCGGTCCCGTGGACCACGCAGGCACCCAAATGATAGAGCTGTATAACGACATCTATGCCAAGGGGCTTTACAAGGACGTTTGGTATATGCTGGACGGCAAGCCCATGGTCATGGGTTGGTCCGGCAGCTTGAACGGCAAGCCTGCTGATATTGCTTCTACCATCAAGAATTTCTTCACTTTCCGCGCGAACCTGGGCGGCTATCAGGATAAGGAAACCACCGCTAACCAGTGGGGCTGGCTGTCCCGTTATCCTCAGTCCTTCTTCCATAATAGTAAGGGTGTGATTGAGCAGATGACCGTTGGTGTGGCCATCAACCACAACTACGTTGACAGTGTTATAGCACCTATGAACGGCGAGAATATCATTGACCGTACCTGGACGAACAAGGGCTACGATACCCGTGAGGATGCGCTGTTTTACGGTGCATGCTTCGCCGAGCAGTGGAATAATGCTATCGCTGTCGATCCAGAGATCGTTTTTGTCACCGCATGGAACGAGTGGGTTGCCATGAAACTACAGCATTGGACGGGAGACTACTATAACTGTTTCGTTGACCAGTACGACGCGCTCCGTAGCCGTGACACCGAGCCTTCCAACGGTATCCTCAAGGATCACTACTACTATCAGCTCATTTCCTACATCCGTCAGTTCAAGGGTACCAACGCCATCGAGAAAGCGTCTCAGGAGAAGTTGATGGATGTAAACGGTGGCTACGGTCAGTGGGCTGATGTAGGTCCCACCTACAACGATTACTTCGGAATGACGATTCGTGATTTCGACGGTTATAAGGATCCTGTGAGCAATAAACAGCTTCACTACTACAACGACACCGGTCGCAACGACATCTATGATGCCAAGGTTGCCCGTGACTATGAGAACATCTATTTCATGGTTCGCACCGTGGACGATCTCACCCCCTACACTGATGCCGACTGGATGCGCCTCTACATCAACGTGGATGACGAGTATAAGGGCTGGGAGGGCTACGATTTTGTCCTTAACAAGACCTCTCCCACTGCTACCGAGGCTACCTTGGAGAAGTTTACCGGCTTCATGTATAAGACCGAGGTCGTGGGTACTGTTTCTTATTCTGTTAAGGGCAACGTTCTGACGGTATGTATCCCCAAGACCATGCTGGGCATTGCTAACGATACCTACAGCTTCTCCTTTGACTTCAAATGGGTGGACAACGCCAACGAGGATGAAGAAGGCGACATCATGTTGTGGTATTCCAACGGTGACGTGGCCCCCATCGGTCGCTTTAACTACTGCTATACTACCAGCGGCTCTGATGCCTACGTTCCCGGAGAGTCCTTCAAAGATTATTCCTTCTTGGACTTCACAGATAGCGAAATGATCGAGGACGTTAAGACGCTGATGTTAGGCTCCACCGCGGGAATGAAGTATGAGTTCACCGCCGATGGCTTGAAGTTGACATCTGAGGCGGCGGATGCCGAGTTTGTTTTGGACTTCACCCAAGTCTTCCCCATGCCTGTGCTGGACAAATATACAGACTTTGAGATCACTTATAAGGTGGAGAACGGCAAGACCGACAAGATTCGTTTGTCTGCCGGTGCGAACAGCCCTGAAAGAGCTTCTTCCGGTCACTCCAGACCGATAACCTTGGAACCTGACGGTGAGGTGCATACAGAATCTTTGCAGATCAGAAGACTGCAGCTTGAAGGTTACCTCAAGGAGATTGGCATTTATTTCAAGAAGGATGCCGCTCCCGGTGATTCTATTACCATTCTCTCTATACGTCTTGTGAATGATAAAGAAGCAGAATAAGCGAAAACACAACGTTCCCGAAAAAACTGCGTCCCAGATCTAAAAAATACGGCTCTGACAGCTTATAAGGCTGTCAGAGCCGCCTTGTCGCCCTATCGGCGGCATTTGTTCCTATTTTCGTTGACCAAAAATTTCACCGCCCACTCCCATTTGAGTCGGCGGAGGTGCCCAGCGAGCCGTCGCTCCACGCACCGGAAAGGATATTATCATGAATCAGAAACCTAAGTTTTATATCACTACCGCCATCGCCTACGCCTCCAAGAAGCCTCATTTCGGCAACACCTACGAGGCTATCATGACCGATGCCTACGCCCGCTACAAGCGCGAGATGGGCTATGACGTTTACTTCTGCACGGGTACCGACGAGCATGGCCAAAAGATCGAGGATCTGGCCAGGGAATCCGGTATCACCCCCAAGACCTATGTGGACAACGTGGCAGGGGAGATCAAGGGCCTGTGGGACAAGATGGATGTGAAATACGACTACTTCATCCGCACCACCGACGACTACCACGAGGCTGCTGTCCAGAAGATGTTCAAGAAGTTCTATGATCAGGGCGACATCTATTTGGATCGCTATGAGGGATGGTACTGTGTTCCCTGCGAAACTTTTATTACCGATACCCAAGCTACCACCGAGTGCAAGTGCCCCGATTGCGGTCGCCCTGTGCAGAGAGCCAGCGAAGAAGCCTATTATTTCAATATGCAAAAATACGCTGACAAGCTCATGACCTATATCGACGAGCACCCCGATTTCATTCAGCCCGAGTCTCGCAAAAAGGAGATCGTCAACAACTTCCTGAAGGCAGGTCTGCAAAACCTTTGCGTGTCCCGTACCTCTTTCACTTGGGGCATTCAGGTGCCTTTTGACACCAAGCACGTGACCTACGTCTGGCTGGACGCGCTGACCAACTATATCACTGCCATTGGTTTCGACCCTGATAAGTCCTATGAGGAGCAGAGCGAGAGTTTCAAGAAGTGGTGGCCTGCTGACGTGCATATCATTGGTAAGGACATCATCCGTTTCCATACCATCTACTGGCCCATCTTCCTCATGGCCATGGATATGCCCCTCCCCAAGAAGGTCTTTGCCCATCCCTGGTTTAACTTCGGTGCTGACAAGATGTCCAAGTCCCGCGGTAACGTGATCTACGCCGACGAGCTGGCCGAGCATTTCACCGTGGACGGCGTGCGTCACTACGCCCTTTCCGAGATGCCCTATAATTCCGACGGCTCCATCACCTACGAGACTGTCATCAACCGTTTCAATACAGACCTTGTCAATAACCTCGGTAACCTCGTCAAGCGTACCCTGGATATGCAGAAGAAGTACTTCAACAAGGTCATCGCCACCCCCGTGGCAGGCACCGACGAGGAGAATGCCCTGGATGCCGATCTGATCGCTACCTGTGAGGCTGCTTATGAGGCCTTGGTGGAGAACATGGATGGCTACCGCGTGGCCGACGGCGTGGAGTGCATCTTCAATATGCTCCGCCGTGCCAACAAGTATATCGACGAGACCACCCCCTGGAGCCTTGCCAAGGACGAGACCAAGACCGCCCGTCTCGGCACCGTCCTTTATAACCTCCTGGAGACCATCCGCTGGGGGGCCGTCATGCTCAAGCCTTTCATCCCCGCCACTGCAGAAAAGATTCTCGCCATGCTCAACACCGACGCTATGGACTACACCACCATCGGCGGCAAGGGAAGCGGCAAGTTCGGTGCTATGGTGGCTGGCAGGGAAGTGGGTGACTCCTGCGTGCTGTTCGCCCGTATCGATGAGCAGAAGAAGCTCGACGAGCTGGAGACCATCCGTCAGGCCAAGATCGCCGCGGCAGAGAAGGCCAACGCCCCTGTGGAGAAGCCCGAGGGCGTGGCGCAGATCGGCATTGACGATTTCATGAAAGTGGAGCTTCGCACCGCCCAAGTGCTGGCCTGCGAGCCCGTACCCAAGGCCAAGAAGCTGTTGAAGCTTCAAGTGGATCTGGGCTATGAGCAGAGACAGGTGGTTTCGGGCATCGCCAAGTGGTATAAGCCCGAGGATCTCATCGGCAAGAAGATCATCCTTGTGGCCAACCTTGCCCCCGCCAAGCTCTGCGGCGTAGAGTCCAATGGTATGATCCTGGCTTCGGGTGAGGAGGATGTAAGAGTCGTGTTCCTGCATCCCGATACCAAGCTCGGAGAGAGAGTCAGATAAACTGTTACTTCACCATATGATAAAACCGCACGGTCTTGGTCGTGCGGTTTTTGCATTTTTTGAGCTAAACGAAATCCCCCGACGGAAGTTCACATCCGTCGGGGGATCGGTTTTATGAGATCGAGTGACAGTGGCAGGAGCGAAAATCGTGCTCATGGGATGTTGTGACGCGAAGGGCGCCGTGATATAATGAAATCAGCCGAAAAAATGACTGTTTGGGCGTGAGGTTGTCGCTTTTTCTTCGATATAGAGGGTGAACACGTGTTTGACGCATAGAGATCCCCACGAATGAACTGCCAAAAGAAGGAGTGCTTATGTCTCTAAAACGAGATGAGATCTTACTTGACCAAAGGGTGCGCGACCAGCTTTGGAAGCGTGATGAGTCCGCGCTGACCGAGGTGCAGAAGCAGTGGGGCAGGCTTTTGTACGGCTTGGCCTTTCGCATCACGGGCTCTGCGGCAGACGCGGAGGAATGCATCAACGATGCGCTCCTTGACCTGTGGCAAAGACCGCCAACCGACCCCAAGATGCCCGTACTGGCCTACGTCAGTACCTTGGTGCGCCGCCGCGCCGTGGATCGCGTGCGGTACAATTCTGCAGAACGCCGTATAGGCGAGTCCTATGCCTGCGCGCTGGATGAGTTGGATGAATGTCTGGCCGATCCCGAAGGACAGGGAGATATCGAGGCCTCTGTCATTCGTGACGCTCTGCAAGCCTTTTTGGACGAGCTTGACGAGAAGAACCGAAGGGTTTTTCTTCTCCGTTACTACGGTGCTTTTTCCAATCGAGACGTAGCCCGCCGATGCGGTATGGGTGAGCGGGCGGTGGAAATGCGCCTGAGCCGTATGCGCAAGCGATTGCGTCAGGTGCTGGATGCATACGGTATCTATATCTGAGAGGAGTTTTATATCATGAAAAACAACCGTGAAAAATTGACCCGCGCCTTTGAGGAACTCCGAGGCGATACCCTTAGAGGTGTTTTAACCGCTATGGACACCCAAGCTGTGAGTTCCAGGATTCAAAGCCGCCGCTTCGTCACCTTGACTGCTGCTTGTCTGGCGGCGGTGATGATGCTGGGGGGCTTGATCGCCCTTCCTTTTCTGACCGCTGACGATCCGACCGTACCCTTCACGGGACAGGGCGGCGTATCCAACATGGATTCCGTCATGGAATCTCCCGAGGAGCCGTATCCCTTCGTGCGCGTGCAGGCTTTGTCTGCCGAGGCCGAGGAGGGCGAGCAGATGAACGACAGCGTATCGGTGGATATGAGCTACAGCCGCATCATGCTGACCTTTGATCTTGCGGAAGGGGAGACGGTGGAAATCACCAGCCACTATACCCTGAATCAGCAAACCGCCGTCTCCGAAAAAATGGAGGAGGTACTGCTGCAATATGAAAAAATGGAGCTGACCGATCATATGCTCCAAAACCTGGAGCGGATGCTCTATCGAGAGATCAGACGGCTGGAATCCGACGCGGAGGCATTTGAGTCAGAGCTTTCCAAATGGGAGCCTGACCGCGTGATCACCCAGATCAGCGAGTATTCCTTCCTGGTATGCAAGCGGCTGTTCCGAGGCTCCAATCTCTCCGACGTGGTGGATTTCGTCATCCGCAGCGAAAGGGGTGAGATCGTGGGTGCGGGCAGTATTTGCTTTGCCGTCAAGGTGCTGTATTCGTCGGATATGATCCGTTACGATATACTCGGCTCCAAGCGTTTTGACGCCCCCGTGACCGAAGAGGCGGTCGCCGCCTATTTTGACGGCTTGCACGAGAAGACCGAGGCCGCCATTGCTGGGATGGATTTCACCCCCGTGACGCCCGAGGAAGGGTATGAAGTCGCCAAGGCCGACCTGATCGCCGCCTGCTACGGCGATGGCAAGGTGCGTGTTATGCTCGAATCCGTGTGGACTCATAGTGCGACCTTCTGGGAGTTCCGTTTCGTCTATCCGAGATGCAGCGGGGAAAAGCAGGAGGATGCGAGAAGCTTTATCACGTTCCCCGACGGCACCTGGGGTGAGATCGCGGAGGATAGCGATTGGATCGACGAACCCTGCACTGATGCGAGTTGTTCCATCGGTGATGAGCCTCACGACCACCGCGTGAGTCGCACCCTTGTGCTAACCGACGGCAGAGTCATCGCTATTGAAAGACAGCTTTGCGTTGATGACTGCGGTCAAGCTTTGGAAAAATATGTGGCTGTGCTTGCTTCGGAAACAGAGTCGGTGTAAGGTCATTTGTAAAACTCACGACTGCACGCGGAGTGGGTAGAAATTTCCGCAAATATGAGATCCCCCGACGGATGTTCACATCCGTCGGGGGATCGGTTTTATAGGAATATTGAGACTCAATCCTCACGCTTACGGAGCATCACACCGCCCAACATAATTAAGCCCATGATGGCAAGTGCGGACAGGGAAGCAACAGAAGCGCAACCCGTATTTTCGGGTTGAGTTTCGCTTTCTGCGGGAGCTTCAGTCACTTCTGCGGTGGGTGTATCGGTACTCTCGGGTGCCTGAGTCTCGGGTTCGGTAGGCACTTCGGTCTCGGGAGCAGTAGTCTCATCCTCGGGGTAGGAAATTTGGGACACGCCGGGAATGTAGTTCTGATAGACGTAGTTCATACGTCCCAGAGGCGCGCAGTCACCGTCGATATAGAAGTCTTCCATCTCATCGTAGGTTGTCTTGCTGTCAGCCCACTTGAACTGCAGGCAGATTTCTTTATAACCTTCGATGCCCAGCATTTCCATGGGAACAGAGATCATCATTTGGTTGTTCTTTGCCTGATAGTTGACTTCACCCACAACCTCAAATTTGTAAAGTCCCAGCGCGCTGGTGCACTTTGCCACGGTGGTGGTGAAGTGATCTTTGGCTTGATAGTTGATGATATAGTCATAACCGTACCAACCGGTTTCTGTAGAACTGTCAACGTCCACATAGAGCTGCATCCAAGAGGAAGCGGTGTCAAACATGGTGATGTTGTCCTTGGTCTCCACGTAGAAGTGGACGTTCTTGGAGTCGGAAGTAACCTTGGCGGCGACAATATCATTACGACCGGTATCATTGGTATACTTGGTGCGACCGAAGCCGGTGGCGTCGCGATCCACGGTATCACCCGAGGGATCATTGTAAGTAACGGTCACGCCGTCCCACTGATCAAAGGCACCGGTAACGTTGATGGCTTTGCGGGCGTCTTGCAGTACAATGGGAGCGGTACCGTTCAGCTTTTGAACGTTGTAGGCGAGCTGGATGTAGTAGTTGTCGAAATAACCGCCGCGCATCATTTCGGTGTCACGGGAGAACTCCATGGAGGAGGTATCCACGAACCAGATGCGATCAGACTTGGTGTTCTGACGCTGGGCGACCCACTCGTTCCAACCGGTAACGAGGACGTACATAGCCTCGGACTCAATGGCACGATCCCATTGCTGCTGGAAATTGATACCCTGATTGGTGAGAGACTCATCTTCCTTCCAAGCTTCATAAGAAGTTTTGAGGGTTCGATTGTAGCGAGCGCCCTGCTCGTGGGTGTAGTTCTCGGGATTGTTGAAGGAACGGCCACGGTTGGTGTGGTTGTTATACAGAGAGGAGTCCGAGAAGGCAACGGTGCCGCTGTGCTGTGCCACAGACACACTGATGGCTGCGCCGTCAAAATCATAAGAGGATTCATAGAGGCGGGAAGGCCACTCAAAGTCCATCCAAGGCCAACCGTTTTCTTTGGAAGCCTCATTGGGCCACTGATTCTGCTTTGTCACGAAGAAATTGTCGATGTTGGCGCTTTCAGGGGCGACGATTACGGGCTTGCCGTTTATGCGGAACCAAGTGTCAGGATAAAGATTCTTTGAATAGATCTTGTTATAGACTTCACGCACGGTAGCTGCGGCGTTGGTGTTGGTGTAGAAGACGACCTGAGGCGCGTCGTAGCCCTCTTCGTTCAGCTGATGGAGGATTTCCATGAGCTGAAGCGCGTTGGGGATATAGGTATACGCGTTTGTGACGTCAAAATACAAGAAGTCGATGTTAATGTTGCAAAGCAACTCGGCGTGTTTTCTCTGCACCCAAGCGTCATTGGCATAATAGTAGCCGTACAGAGGTTCTGCGAACCAGTGCATAGCACCGACAGGACCGTACTTGCCACAGTTGGTACTGCCTGCGGCTTCAACACCGACCTCGTCAATGATCTTTTGCAGATCGAAAATGCCGCTGTCGCCGTGCTCACCATGCCACATGAAGTAGAAGAGACCGACATAATGCTCACCGTTATCTCCGTACAGACCCACCTGCTCGGAGGTATACATTGAGCGATCCAAATCATCTGTGGCAGCAAAACCGCCAGAAGTCAGGTTCTTATTGTTGGGAACAGTATAGGAACGAGTTTCACCGTTGACCTCGTATGAAATGGTTACGGTGGACTTATCTTCGGAGTAGGTGTATTTCAGCGTACCATCGGAAAGGTCAAAGCCTGTGGTGTCCATATCCTTGAACTCAACGTCAGGCCACTGATTCTTTTTGGCTTCTTCCTCAGCTAAACGCTTCTGTTCTTCCTCATAGGCGATCTTGGCGTTGTATTGATCTATGTTGAAGCCCTGAGCCTCTTCCAGCGTGTCGAAGAAGGCAACGCACTTGAAATCAATGGTAGCACCTTCCGGGATAGGCTCCTTTGCCCAGCTACCGCTTTCCTCTTTATATGCCTCGCCGGCATCGTTCAGTTTGTAGCCTGCTTCCAGCACGTCAAAACGGAAGTATTGGGCGGTCTTACCGTCGAAGATTTCGGCGTCAATGAGGCTTTGTGTATCGAATATGTAGGTTTGCCATTGACCGTCGGAAATAACGTTGGTCTCAAGCATGGAAGAGTCGTCAGAAGGCCCTGACGCAAAGGAACCCATGAAGAACTGGGTCGTGGTGTTTCCGCAGTCATTGGCACGATAGACATATACCACGTAACGACCTGCTGTGAAGTTTGCGATAGGGTAGTAGAAGGGATCGGTCACGCCGGGAATGATGTGGATATAGTCCTCAATTACCTCCACGGAGGTCACGTTGTTGGCACCTGTTGTGTTGGTTAGCATTTGAGGGGTCAGAAGGGTCCTGGGGGTTGTGGTTTTGAAGGTAGGCGCTTGCTCGTCTGCCAACAGATCGAAGCTGAGCTTACCTTGGTCGCTTAATTTGCCTGATGCCATAGAAAGCGCGGTGAAAATCACGGCACAGGTCATGGCGAGACAGAGCAGGGAAATGATGGCGATCAGTAGTCTCTTTTTCATGATTGAGGTTCCTTTCTTCCTCGTTGAGGTGTTGATGAGGGGACAGATTTCTTCCATCCTTTGTGGTTATTATAACATAATTTTGAAAATAACGCAATAGTTTTTTGATGGATTTGTAAAAAAGAACCCTGCATATACATACAGGGTTCATGAAGTAAAGATAAATTCAGTGTTCTTTCTTTTTCATGGTGCACATGAAACCCATGGTGATCAGCACAAGCGGGCAGATCAAAGGGAGAGAAGAAGCACATCCTTGATCAACAGAGGAGGTTATTTCCTCTTCTGTGTTGGTGGAAACATACTCCGTACTGCCTTGAGACAGATCCTCAAATACGCTCTCGCCGGGAATGTAGGTCTGGTAAATATAATTCATGCGTCCAAGCGGCATACAGTCGCCATCGGTATAGAACTGTTCCATGGTATTGATGACGGAGGTACTATCAGCCCATTTGAACTCCAGATCGATTTGTCGGTAATCTGTCACATTTAAAAGAGCCAGAGGAATGGCGATCATCAGCTCGTTATCTTTGGCGCGGTAGTTGATGTCACCCACGATTTCAAAATTATAAGCACCGTCAATGCCATTGTACTTAGCCAAGGTAGTGGTAGAGGCATCTTTCGCCTTATAGTTGATGATGTAGTCATATCCGTACCAACCTGTCTCCACGCGGCTGTCCATGTTGACGTAAAGCTGCATCCACGTGCTGTCGTCGTCGAACATGGTTACGTCGTTTACAGCTTGAGCATAAACATATAAGTTTTTAGTATCATTTGTGATCTTAGCAGATACGATATCGTTCCTGCCGGTTTCGTTGACATAATGGGTCTGTCCAAAACCGATGGCATCTCTGTGCTTGGCGTCTCCTGTGGGATCTGCGTAAGTCACATCAATACCGTCCCATTGGTCAAACTCTCCGGTGATGTTGATGGGCGTGCGGCTATCCTGAATGATGACAGGGGCTGTCCCCTTCAGCTTCTGGATATTGTAAGCCAGCTGGATATAGTAGTTATCGAAGTATCCACCGCGCATCATTTCAATGTCGCGTGAAAACTCCGCGGAGGCTGTATCCACAAAAAGTACACGGTTGGCATCGCCATCTTTAATATAAGTCAAGCCATCCTGGCGCTGCGCGATCCATTCGTTCCAGCCGGTGACTAAAACAAAGGGGACGTCATTTTCAATGGCGTAATCCCATTGGGATTGGAAGTTGAGCCCCTGATTGGTCAAGGATTCATTGGCAACCCATGCCTCGTAAGATTGATTCAGAATGCGGTTGAACATACCTGTACGGCTGGAAGGATAGCCGTCAGGATTATAGAAAGAGCGACCGCGATTGGAATTGTTCCCATACAAAGAGGAATCGCTGAACATGATGGTGCCTGAGTGTTGCGCTACAGACACACTGATGGCAGAGGGGCTACCCTTATCATCTGTAAAGATGCGTTGTGGCCATTCGAAATCCATCCAAGGCCATGCGTTATTTTGGATTTGGGGATCGTTAGGCCATTGGGAGGTCTTAACCGTGAAATAGTTGTTGTAGTTGATGCCCTCGGGGGCTACGATAACAGGTTTACCATCGAGCATGAACCAAGTGTCGGGATAGATATTTTTAGCGTAGATATAATCGTGAATTTCCTTGACTCGCTGTTCTGCAGCGGTGTTGGTGTAAAAGACCACCTCAGGTGCGTCATAGCCCTGCTCATTCAGTTCGTGAAGAATCTTCATGATAGCGATGGCGTTCTTAGCGTAAATGCTATGGTTGGTCACATCAAAATAAAGGAAATCCACGCCTACATTGGTCAGTAGTTCCATGTGCTTTCGCATGACCCATTCATCATTCATGTAATAATAACCGTACAAAGGTTCCGCAAACCAATGGAAAGCACCGATCGGACCGTACAAACCGCTGTTGGCGTTCTTCGCGTCGACGCCTCCGGTTTGTCTGATTTTTTCCAAATCAAATATACCGGGATCACCATGCTCTCCGTGCCATAGGAAATAAAACATGCCCACGTAATGTTCGCCGTTGTCGCCAATGATGCCTACCTGGGATGCATCGAAAAGGGAACGACCCAGGTCATCTACAGCGGTCATGCCACCGCTATTGTACTGATTGGTGTTGGGAACGGTGAAGGTTCTTGTCTCTCCGTTGACTTTATAAGAGATGGTCACGGTCTTTTTATCCTCAGATACCGTGTAGGTCAGCGTTCCTTCAGCTGTATCCTCGGGAACAGTTTCCATATCTTTATACTCGGGAGCAGGCCAGTCCACTTCAGGAGCCGTTTGTTCTTCTTCCGGTTTATCTTTTTCATAAGCAAGCATCGCTTTGTATTCATCAAAATCAAACTTCTCGGCATCTTCTTGGGTCTCAAAGAATGCCACATATTGGACATCAATATGCTCCCCCGCTGTTACATTGAGTTGGAGAGGGTCGTAGCGAAAGCCTGTAAAAGTGACGCTGTCATCTGCATCTGTCCAAATGGAGCAGTCCGCGATGGTTTTTGTCCACTTACCGGAGCTGTTCTGATCAAACTTTACGTTAGTGCCTGCCTCTCCCATTTGCTTTCCATCGGAACGGTTGGCATAGAATTCGCCTTGCTTTTTGGAAGTGGTTCGTTGCATAATGACTGCATAGGCAGCCTGGTTACATCTGACTGGGGGATTAGGAAGCCATACCGAGGGATCGTCGCCGGTGGCTGTTATGGAAATATAGCCCTCATCTGCGAACTCATAAGTAAAATTCGCCACGTTGCTCATGGAAAGACCAATATCATTGGTAGAAAAATCGTACAGAATCAGCGGTACAGAGGTGTTAAACGTAGGGGCATCTTTGGCTGTAGTGCTCAAAGGGATAAGAACCATGCTACTCAAGATACACAGGCTAAGCATTATCAAACATAGATCGCGCAGTGTTCGTTTCATAAAAACTCCTTTATGAAGATTTTGTTGGTATTATTATAACAGAATAATCGTAAAAATGCAAGCGAATTTGAGCAATTTTACAAAATAAACCCTGAGGGATGACTTGACAGCCGTGTAGAGGTGTGCTATACTTTAAGCAAAGAAGAATTTGACAGGAGGAGAGTTTTCTGATGGAACAAAAGAAATATTTGAAATTTATGTCCTTCAATCTTCGCGTGGATAACACGGGAGATGGGATCAATTCCTTCACTAACCGTTTCGATCGTGTGGTCGAGGTCATACATAAAGAAAAACCTTGTGTCATTGGCTTTCAGGAAGTTACGGATGGCATGCGGGCGCGGTTGCGTGATCACTTGCACGGATACACGGTACAAGGTTGCGGACGGCAGCGTGACTATCATGGAGAGTCCATGCTGATCGCTTATCAGGCAAATGAGATTGAGCTGTTGTCACTGGACAATCTGTGGTTGTCTCCCACGCCCCGTGTGGCGGGGTCTACCTTTGGTGGAGATCAGAGTGGATGTCCTCGTATGCTGACCACTGTTCTACTCAAGCACAACGAGTTGGAGAAGCCCTTTCGCTTTATCAACACTCATCTTGATCATCAGGGGGCTAACGCTCGCTATCTGGGAGCGGTGGCATTGGTTCAGCTTATCTCTCAATATTCCGAGAAATTTGTGCTGACGGGCGACTTTAACGCCACTCCGGATCGCCCTGAAATTGCTTTGATCACATCAGCGCTGTCATTTCGCAGCACTGTAGATTGCACCGCGTCATTGGGTGGGACATTCCATAATTTTGGTCGCATAGCGAAGGATCGTATGGAAAAAATTGACTACATCTTTACCGATGGTGTCTGCGGCAAAGCCTATATTGTCCCCGATATCCCCGTGAATGGACAGTATTATTCGGATCACAACGCCGTTTGTGCGGAGATTTGCTTGGAATCATAAGTAAAGAATGACCCCCCGACGGAATTTCCGTCGGGGGATCGTTTTTGGGGAGATATTTGAATCAATCCTCGCGCTTGTGGAGCATCGCGCCGCCCAGGGCGATGACCCCCATAAGCACGATGACAGACAGGGACGCCACGGACGCACAACCTCCGTTTTCGGGCTGGGTCTCGGACTCGACGGGAGCCTCGGTGACCTCTGCGGTAGGTACATCGGTCACAGCAGGAGCCTTGGTGGCAGGCTCAGTGGGAGCCTCGGTCTCGACCGTGGTCTCTTCGGTCTGGGGATAGGTGATCTCGGACACACCGGGGATGTAGTTCTGGTAAATGTAATTCAGACGGCCCAGAGGAGCGCAATCGCCGTCGATATAGAAGTCTTCCATTTCATCGTAGGTGGAGGTGCTGTCTGCCCACTTGAACTGGAAGTTGATCTCCTTGTAGCCCTCAATGCCCAGCATCTCCATGGGAACGGTGATCATCATCTGATTGCCCTTGGCACGGTAGGACACCTCACCAATGCTTTCAAAACCGTATGCACCGTCCTTGCCATTGTATTTGGCAACCGTGGTTGTGAAGGTATCTTTAGCCTTGTAGTTGACGATATAGTCGTAGCCGTACCATCCTGTCTCAGCAGAGCTATCCACGTCTATGTAGAGTTGCATCCAGGAGGACTCGGTGTCGAACATGGTAATATCTCTGACGGTATCGACGTAGAAGTGAACGTTCTTAGAGTCTGTGACTACCTTAGCGGAAACGATATCGTTACGACCGGTATCGTTGGTGTACTTAACACGACCAAAACCTGTGGCATCACGCTCCACGGTATCGCCTGTGGGATCGTTGTAGGTAACCGTCACGCCATCCCATTGATCGAACTCGCCGGTAACGTTGATGACCTTACGAGCATCCTGTACCACGATGGGGGCGGTGCCGTTTAGCTTCTGAACGTTGTAAATCATCTGGATGTAGTAGTTATCGAAGTAACCTCCGCGCATCATCTCCGCGTCTCGGGAAAACTCCATGGAGGCGGTGTCAACGAAAAAGATCCAACCGGGATTATCTCCTGCGTGTTGAGAGCCCGGACTGGTGTCCTGTCTCTGCGCGACCCACTCGTTCCAACCGGTGACCAAGACGAACTCGGCTTCCGACTCAATGGCGCGATCCCACTGAGCCTGGAAGTTGAGACCTTGATTGGTGAGTGTCTGATCTTCTTTCCATGCATTGTAGGAATCTCTGAGCGTGGCGTTAAAACGACCCGTGCGGTTGGAGGGATAACCTTCGGGGTTGTAGAAGGAACGACCTCGGTTGGAATAATTGTTGTACAGAGAAGAGTGAGAGAAACAAACCGTGCCGCTATGCTGGGCGATGGAGACGTTGATCGCGCCCTGCTCGCCGTTCTTGTCGTAGAACACTCTCTGAGGCCACTCGAAGTCCATCCAGGGCCAGCCGTTAACCTTGCTATCTTCGTTAGGCCACTGGTTTGCCTTGATGTAGAAAAAGTCTTTGATGTTAGCACTCTCCTCGGCAACGATGACAGGCTTGCCATCAATACAGAACCAAGTGTCGGGATAGAGATTCTTCGCATAGATGTTGGAGTACAGATCGCGGACAACCGCTACGGAATTGGTGTTGGTGTAGAATACCACCTGAGGCGCGTCGTAGCCTTCCTCGTTGAGCTGATGGAGGATTTCCATGAGCTGAATCGCGTTATGCTTGTAGGTGACAGCATTGGTTACGTCAAAGTACAAGAAGTCAATGTTGGCGTTGCAGAGCAGTTCAGCATGTTTTCTCTGCACCCAGGCATCCTTGGCGTAGTAGTAGCCGTAGAGAGGCTCGGCGAACCAGTGCATGGCGCCGGCAGGACCGTACTTGCCGCAATCTACGTTGTCGGCGGCCTCAATGCCGTTCTCGTCTATGATCTTTTGGAGATCGAAGGCCCCGCTGTCACCGTGCTCACCGTGCCACAGGAAGTAGAAAAGGCCTACGTAGTGCTCGCCGTTGGAACCGTACATACCCACCGTCTCAGAGGTGTAAAGAGAACGGTTCAGGTCGTCAGTGGCGGCAAAGCCACCGCTCGTCATGTTTTTATTGTTGGGAACGGTATAGGAACGAGTTTCGCCATTGACCTCGTAGGAGATAGTTACGGTGGATCCGTCCTCGGAGTAGGTGTACTTGAGGGTGCCGTCGGTAAGATCAAAGTCGGTGGTATCCATCTCCTTGAATTCAGGATCAGGCCAGCTGACCACGGCATTTTCTTGCTCTTCTTTCTTAGCCTGTTCTTCTTCCCAAGCCAGCTTCGCTTTGTATTGTGCAAAATCAAAGCCGTTGGCTTCTGCCTCGGAGCCGAAGAAGGCGATGTATTCAACGTCAACGGAAAGACCGGAAACTCCGGGACCGTCAAGCGGATCGAGGCGGAAGATCTCAAAGGCGATGTTATCACCCGCGTCAGCCCATCCGGAGCAGGGGGCGATGCTCTTTGCCCAATCGCCGCCGGAGGTCAGAGGGAATTTGAAGGTGGTACCGGAGGTACCCATAGCACCGTTGTCACTACGGGTGTAGTAGAACTCGATATTTTTGCCTTGTACGTTGCCTCGGTGCATGACCACCACGTATTTGGCGTCCGTCGGCTTCATATCGGGGGTCTTGATCCAAACGTAGGGATCGCTGCCCGAAATTTTGAAGGTATAGTACTTGCCGTCCTCACGTGTGTGAATCATATCATGACCGTTGGCAAAGGTATTTTCCAGCTCGTCGGTGGTGAAATCGTAGATGAACACGGGGGTCGTTGTGTTGAAGGTGGGGGTCTCGTCTGCCAATTTATCAAAGGTGAGATCCTTTCGATCAAACGCAGAATGATTTGCGAGAGACAGCGCGGTGAAGACCATAGAGCCTACCATCAGAAGGCAAAGAAGAGAAATAACCGAAATCAAAAGTCTTTTTTTCATGGGAGGATTCCTTTCTTGGTATATCCAACGAAATATTTTTTGGAGATGCACAACTGTAAATCATTATATCATAAAATGGGGAAAAAAGCAAGAAAACTCATAGGGATTTTGACGTTTTTATGTCTAAAGCCTCGCCGATACGGCAATATTATTCGGGGATTTGATTATTTGCGTGTCTGAATGCGCTCTAGCTTTTTGCACATGACATTGAGGGCGCTTTTGGTCATATTGGATACGCCTTTATACTGGGAAATGACAGTATTCTCCTTTGATCCAATGATCTCACGGAAGTAGTTGTGGAAAGTGGAGAGGGGAATGGTGTAAACAATGCCGGCATCGATGTAAATGTTATCTATGATAATATCAAACATCTTGGCAGACTGAGGGTCTTTGGCGATTTTGGTGCGTAAGGTTGTCTCATAGTAAGCGGGGCGCACCGTTTTATAGCTGACCGAAGCCATGGCTTCCAAAACTGCACCGATTTCATCCAGGCGCTCATCTTTTACGGTGTTCAAAATAGAAAAGACCGTGAACTGATCATGAAGCAACGTGCGGTATTCCTTTTGTGCCTCGTCATATTTAGGCATGGGGACAACACCGAATTCCTGCTTCATACCGCGAATAACTTGGTTTTCCATCTCCAAAATACGGATGGTTGCCATAGCTGCTCCGCCACGACCAAACATATCTCGAATTTTATATTGCTCCGTGTTTTCTACTTCCATTTTGTAGTCATAAGTGCCGCCATCTGTTTCATAGAACAGTTTCAACACTTTTTCAGCGACACTATGGAGTTTTCCTGAATCAAAGACCAGTTCGTACTCACCGTCGCCATCTTTCTTCAAAATGTCTACCATGCAAGAGCTCCAGTAAGGATCCGTGCTGACATAGTCACAAGAGACAAAACCGAAAATGTCATCCTCTTCATCCTGAACGCCGTTTCCGTTGTCCTCATGGAAAATGGGAATCAGAGAGATCTGTTTGTCCAACGTCCAGGTCCCATTCTCTACGGCTTCATAAAGGTAGGGCTGCCCTACATCATCGAACATGTCCTTGTTAAATAGGGTTACGAAAGCAAAACGATACTGAGACAGCAGTGCTGAACTAAGTCCGCAATATTGAGAGCCTTGATATTCCACAACTTCATTGTACCCCTGAGACCACCAAGGCTTATCGAAATCAATGTACAGAGATTTCCGCATGTCTGCAAAAGTGCCGTTAAGGCTCTCGTTGACCGCGACATAGCAAGCCGCGGCGAGAATGTCGTACTCATGAGTTCCCGACTTAACCGACGTGGCGGCTTTGTTTGTCACAATGTAGGCACTGTCGCCCGGTTCTTCAATGCTTGTAAACTTCACTCCGAGCCGTTCTTCGACTGCTTGGTTACGCTCATATACTGCATCGTTAACAGGTTCGCCGGTGACTTTTTCCACAGCGATCTCACCGGAGGTCCAGCCTTCACGGTAACGGCTGAGAATAACAATCTCGTCATCATCGTAGTAAAGATCCTCGGGTAAATTATCGGTGATCTCGGTTTCGGATTCTTGTTCAGTTTCGGCAGCGGTCGTGGCACTTGTGGTAGGCGATTCCGGCTCCTCTGTTGTTGTCCCACAGGCGCAAAGTGAGCCGAGAAGCAGGACAGCGGCAAGGAGAGCGGAAAGAATTTGCTTTTTTTTCATAATCGTAAGGAGACCTCCTGGAGAATATAAGAAGTACCAAACTATTATATCATAAAATAAAAAGAAATGCAATATGGAAGTGTTTTTTTCGGCGGTATGACGAAAAAACACTATTTTTTTATCGTTATTCCCCTTTGAAAATGTAAACATTTTAAGACACGCGTGTCAAAAATGCACAGCACCCTTGATTGTATCTTGCGCAATTGAATATTTTGTGATATAATAAAAAGGTCTATATTTTTTGTGCACCAAGGTATCCGCTAAAACATAAGTTTACATACAAGAAAGGAATCCCGAATCATGAGCAATGAGACTCAGAATAAGACCCCGGAAGTTAAGATGTCCCCCGAAATGGCTGCTGCCCATGCAAAAATGATCGCCGCCGCAGATGAAGTGGAAAAGGTCGTGGTTGGTAAGCGAACCGAGGTAATCCTGTTGCTTACCGCGATGCTGGCAGGCGCTCACGTATTGATTGAAGATGTTCCCGGCACAGGTAAGACAACGTTAGCGTCCACCCTTGCCAAGGTAACGGGATTGCAATTCCGCCGTGCTCAGTTCACCCCTGATGTAATGGCTTCGGATATTACCGGCTTCCATATCTATAACCGTCAAAAAGAGCAGTTTGAGTTCCGTGAAGGCCTTGTCATGTGCAACCTCCTGTTAGCGGATGAGATCAACCGTGCTTCCCCTAAAACCCAATCTGCATTGCTCGAGGCTATGGAAGAGGGCAAGGTGTCGGTAGATGGCAATACCATGGACGTACCGGATCCTTTTATGGTCATCGCCACCCAAAACCCTGCAGGATATGTGGGTACGTACCCGCTGCCCGAGGCTCAGCTGGACCGTTTTGCGCTCAAACTCAGCATGGGATATCCCAATGCCCTTGAAGAGATTAACATCATCAAGGCGAGAAAGGGAGATAATCCCCTGTCGTCTATCCGTGCAGTATTGACATTGGATGAACTGAAATCCGTGCGTGAGCTGGTGAAAAACATTCATATGGATGATGAGCTGTATACCTATATCGTCACCCTGATCACCGCGACCCGTAAGCATCCCGCGTTGGCGTTGGGCGCATCTCCCCGTGCGTCTGTCGCAATGGTACATTTGGCACAAGCCTATGCTTTCCTCCATGGTCGCGATTATGTGCAACCCGATGATATCGCTGCTTTGTTCCGCGCGGCTATTGCCCACCGACTCATGCTTCGTCAGGAGGCTAAGTTGGCGCATCAAACCACGCAAGACGTGTTGAGTGAGATCTTGCGTACAACGGAGGTTCCCTATAAGGGAAAGCGCAACGCCAAGGCTGACGCTAAGGTCTGATATGGGAGCCGTATATGGAACCAATGAAGCAATGTCCTAACTGCGGCAAATATGTTGCCGCGGATAAGACGTACTGTATGAATTGCGGCACCACGCTGGGCATTAAATGTGAAGCATGTGGAAAAGTTGTGCCGCTGATGACCAAAGTTTGTCCTTGTGGACATTCCTTTGTCAAAAAAACAAAAAAGATTCGCAAGAGCAGTACCTTTTTGCCTTTCGTGAAAAAGCATGCCGGACCCATTCTTTGGGGAATCATCGCGCTGACAATGCTTTTAACGGTGATCTTTGCTGCATTGCCTGCCATGAAGTATGAGGTGACCCAGACTTCCGGACGAGAACCTATCACTTCTACGGTCGATGCTTCGGGCTTCTCTGTTTTAGGGTATTTCCTTGGCGCTGATCATGAGGGCATTCAAGCGCTCTTAGATATGAAACTGTTCAAGGAAGCGGTCACGTCGCTTAAACTGCTTTTGTATTTGGAAGGCTTGGGATGGCTCGTCCTGTTTGTTGCCTTGGTTTTGCTGCTGACTTTGTGTATACCCAACTTTAAACGTTTGGGAAAGGTGACATCCCGTCGGATGATTCCTCTGACCGCTACCGCGTTGGGAGGCAGCGCTGTTCTTTGGGGCGCGGATATCGCCATCAAGGCGGTGATGGCGCCGATTGTGAATACTGAATATGCTGTAGAAGGACTACCTCCTGAAGAGATGACCGTTTTTTGGACGATCGGTACGGTTTTTCCTCTTCTGGTTTTCTGTGTTTCAGCGTTTCTTTTCGGTGGGCACTTGTTTCTTCATTGGCAATCGCTGAAATTTGCCGAAGAGCAGGATGCCTTGTCTCTAAAAGCTATTCTTGCCGTCCCCTATGAGGTTATCCGTAAGTTCATCCGACGCAAAATGAAAAAGCGCAAAGCCAGGGAAAAAGGTAAGTATAATGATGATGATGATGAAAAGACCGTCACATGTACTTCTCGCTTTACGACGTATCTTATTTTGCTCGGTGTGTCGTTGGTGTTTACGCAGGCGCTGCTCAGCAAAATCTCTAACCTGTTTTTCTGGTTTATGTTTTTGCTCCCTTTGCCCTGTCTTCTTTACACGCTCATTGCCAAGCATACCTTAACGGTAACTATGCTTTCGGACACGGCAACCACAGAAAAGGAACAGCCGTATACCTATGAATTTCGAATTGACAATCGCTCTCCTTTGGCGTTTCCTTTTATTGATGCAAGGGTCAGTATCCCTCAGTCAAACAGTGTCAGATGTACGGAACGAAGCATCCGCCTTTCTATGGCACCGATGTCAAGCTATCATATGAAGAATACGGTTCGTTTCCGCTTCCGCGGTACTTATGATATCGGTGTGCGATGTTTTTATGTGTATGATTTCTTCCGTCTTTTCTCTGTGCGTATTCCTGTGGAGAGTATGACCACGGTTTACGTTCTTCCCAGGCGTATTCAATTGGAGGATACGTTGGCACAATCCATCTCCGACTCCACTGCTCGAACTGTGCGCTCTCCTTTGGTGGTGGATCGTTTGGAGGTTAGTGATATCCGTGACTACCGAAACGGCGATACCCTCAAGAGCATCCACTGGAAGCTCTCCTCAAAATCTGAAAACTTTATCGTCAAGGATTACAATACCGGTACTTCTAATGAAACCGTGGTCTTTTGCGATATGGGCGCTCATTTCCCCGATGAACCTCCCCAAACGGTCAATATCCCGGTGAAGACCGAAGGGGCAAAAACTAAGTTGACCGGCGAAGAAAAGAAGCAAGCACGTTTGGCGGCAAAAACGGAAAAACAACAGAAGAAGCAAAAAACTGTCCAAAAGAAGTTCCGCGACGATCAGACAGCAGAGACCCGTGAAATCTCCGATGAAGCGCTGCAAGCTCGTCTTGACCAGCGGAAAGCAGTGGCAGACTTGACAGATACCCCTGTTTCTCCTCAAAAGGAAACCGTTGAAACTGATGCTACCGCATCCTACCATGACGTTCACAAACTTGCACAGCCTGTTTACTACGAGGACATGAATGAATTCCTGGCAGATGGTGTGGTGGAATTGACCGTTGCCTCAGTGCTGGCGGAACTGCGTCAGGGGCATCATGTGACCTTGATTTGGTTCGATTACCGTTCGGATATGGGCCTGTATGCTTATACCCTCCGCGGTGTAGATGAGTTTGAAAGCATTTACCATCTGTTCGCTACGGCACCTTTGTGCGACCCGACTCATCGGGTTTGCAGTCTGACAGCTATGATCAACGATATCCAAAGCGCCAAGCAGCTTTTTGTGACTTCTACCATGGACAGCACTATGCTTTCTGAGCTGACGTCTCTGCCAGGTGTATCTGATGCTGGAAGTTTGGGATCTGCAGAAGTGATTCTGTATAATCCTGAAGAGCGTTTTCTCTATCCCACAGATCGTTCTTCTTATCTGGAGGGATGCCGTGAAACGTTGGCTTCTAACGGTTTGTCGCTTCGAACCAGCGGTATGATCGCTGTCAGAAGGGAGGGAGGTGAGGCATATGAGTCTTAAGAAAAAGGATACGGTCGCTCATGCAAAAAAGCAGTACAGAAAAGCAAAGCGTATGTCTAAAAAAGCGGACAAAATCCGGAAAAAGATGCAGAAAAAAGCGGAGAAAAACGCGGTTGTATCTGTACATAAACGCCCTATTGTTTGCCCTCCGGATAAAGCAGGTCGCAGCCTTACCTTCCGCTTGTTGGGTTACCTTTGCCGAATCCTTGTGATCTGGCTTGCTGCATCGGGACTTGTCACCTTTGTTTCAGCTGCGTTTGATTTTGGTGTGCCTCATAAAACCATCTTCCTTTGTACTTTGATGGTGGTTTCTTTAGTGGCGATAGCGCTGTATAATCGTATGGGTACGCTGATCGCTTCCGTGGGGACCGTGGGTAGCCTTGCGTTGGTATTTGTGATGCGCCCCACTGTCATAACCGATGTTTTTTACGGCATTCTCAGTATGTACAACGCTGCGCTGCAACGACTCTATCGTGTGGGTTATCTGGCATACGTGAGATACCAAGTGGCTTTTTCTACAAGTACCCCTAATGATGAATTGTTGACAACGGGTATTTGTCTCCTTTGCGTGATCGTCGGTCTCGTCTTTGGCTTTTGCTTGATCAAGCGCGTAAGAATTATTCCTCCGGCCATTCTTGCTACCACGTTTCTTGTGGTCATTTTGACCTTCAACGTATACAGTAATCGTATTGCTTCTAATTTAGGCATCGCTTTGGTGATTGTCTCCTTTGCTACAGTGCTGGTTATGGCGGCTTACGACAGGTTGTATCGTGTCAAGGATGCCAAGCGATATGATACGGGCATGACTTTGTTTGAAGATAACGAGCGACCGGAGTATCCTCCCGAGTATATTGCTGAGCAGGAAAGAAAAGCTGCTGAAAAGGCTGCAAAAAAAGCCTCGTCTCCCATCGCCAAAAAGGCAGTACGACATGCGGCTGACAAGACGGTGGATCAGGAATTGACCGATTACTTCAATGTCAAGAAAAAGGCACCGAAGAAAAAGAAAGATAACACCGAGAAGCCGATCTTATCTCCTGGCGAGAAAAAGCAGAAAAAGGCGGAAGCGCGTGCTATCAGACGGCAGGTGGCAGCGGTGAAACGGTATGATCGGATCACCGAACAGTCTCGTGCTGCCATGGGTGGCTTTGCTTCTGCTGCTGCCATGCTGTTGGCTTTATTGATCATTGCGTTGCCCGCTTTGACTGTCACCGGCAATTTTGAAACGATTGATGCCATTGATGAAAAAATGGCGTTTGCCCGTGATTATGTTACCGCCGTGCTTCGTGGTGATGATGCTCGATTGGACGAGCTGGAATATGGTGCAGATAAGAATAATTTCAAACCACATTCCACGGATTTGGAACAATTGGAGTTTACCGACAAACAGATTTTTTACGTAGAGGCTCGCTATAATACCAACTATTACCTGCGTGGATGGATTGGTACAGATTATGAAAACGGTGCTTGGCAGGCTGTGGATGATCCAACGCTGGAAGCCTACCGTGCCATGTTCGATACCGATCGCTCCCCCGGAGAGGAGTTCCGATATAATTTTTACCATTATATGGAACCCTCGTTGGTGGATGATAAAAATTACACGGAATCCTATCTGTCAAAATATCAATCAAATTTGAATTATGGATTTGTGACTGCGCTTGTCAGCTTGCGGCGCGTCAACAGTCCGTCTACCTTGACGTATTTCCCCAGTGTTTTTAAAAGTGGAGAGGGCATGTTTGAGTATGGCTCAACGAATTTGTCCGAAACCACGTACGTGAACTATTTTGACGGTATCTACACAGGTCGTGCGTTTGAGGAAAACGGTGTTTCTCAAGCGACAGTTACCATGGCTTCTGTTATGACCGACAAAAACTGGGCAAAGAACCAAGCGGCACTGATCGCATCCTTTAATCTTCAAAAAGAAGCCTTGCTTGCCATGGAATGTATCTCGGTAAAAGCCGACGGCACGGTCAGTAGTGATTTGCATCTTCGTACCGACAAAACAACCGATGGCAGGATCATGCTTAATTTTGTTTACAAAGCAGGGAAAAGGGATGAAAAGATCTGGCAATTCTATCATGAACCTTATGAAGTTACTGATGAAGGAAGTATTGTCACCGTCAACACCTCCGGTGGTATGATCCGCTTTATTCGCTCCGGTGTCAATGGACCTGTACAGACTGTGGAACTGATGGATGCCGGGGTTGTGCCTCTGGAAGAAAGCATCGTTTATCAATACGAGCATCAAATGACAGATGCTGACAGACAAGCGTTGATGACCTATCTCCACGAGTATGATGCCTATACTGATTACGTTTATGATACATATTTGGATAAGGCAGACAGCGCCTATCTTGCCGCACTTGCCCAAACCATCCGTGATCAGGCGCATACTACGGTTTTGGGCGAACCCGAATCGGCAGATGTTTCAGCCGCTCCTAATCGGGATGCTGGAAATTTGCATACCTACGTTCAAAGAGATCTGCTCGTGCGAAACGTCATTGACTACATCATTGACGACCTGAAATGTAGCTATACCATCACGCCTGATCTGACCCATGTGGACAGCACGCTGGACGGTGTGGAGAATTTTCTGAAAAACACCAAAGAGGGCTATTGCGTCCAGTTCGCCTCTGCGGCTGCGCTGATCCTTAGAGAATTAGGTATTCCCACACGGTACGTGGAAGGCTATATTGCCTCCAATCTGACGCGAAAGGGAAGTGCCGCTTCCAGCGACATGACCTATGGCGGTTACGTGATTGACCGTGAAGCTCACGCATGGATTGAAGTCTATTTTGACGGTGTGGGCTGGGTGTCTTATGAAACGACCCCCACTGCGGAGTATTATGAGGGAATGTATGGCGTTAAAGAAAGCGGCGCTATTCTTCCCGATAATCCTGTTACCCCTCCTTCTGTTGATACTGACCGACCCGATGAGCCCGAAACACTGCCGCCTGATGAAGAAAGCGAAACCTCTGATGAAACCGATACCGGAGAAGGCCTTCCCAATGATGATAGTCAGGCGATTATGCAAGGAACCCTGATCACTTTGGGTATTCTTGCGGGTATTGCTTTGATAGCAGGAATCATTGGCAGTATCGTTTCTGCTGCGCGTAGGGCAGAAGATCAGCGACAAAGTGTTGTCATGCAAGTAATGGATGAGCGTTACGGAACCAACGTCAGCGAAAGCGATCGTCAGGAGATGGCTTTCTCCATGGTAGATAGCATTCACACGTTGCTACAGTTGTATGACCTTGCTCCGAAACCCGGTGAATTTAGAGATGAATACGCGGATCGACTGACAGCGGTGCTCAATCGTCCCGAAGAGCGAGAAAAAGCGAAAAACAGTGGAAGCGAAGCTGTTTTACCGGATCTCCATTTGGTGTTTGATGCGATGGCTGCTGAAGAATTTGGTCATGGTATGACAGTGGAAGAGATGAAACTGATCGCCGCATTTTATCTGTATCTACGCAGTGAGATCAAACGGAGACTCCCCTTGACTTCTCGTATCTATCTCAGATTTTTTAAGCGTTTGATCTGACGCAATAAAAAACCGTACCCTCTCGCAAGAGAGGGTACGGTTTTTTGATATGAAGTTACAGTTTAGAGAGTTCTTGAGTGATTTGATACACTTTATAGAAATGATAAACGGAAACAGGCCAAAAAAGAAAGATGAAAATGATTCCCCACATGATGCGGTTGTTCTTTTCCTTTTCAAGTTCGTCACGGCGAGCGGAATACAGCGGAGAGCTTCCTTGTGAAGAACTTGCGGGCGGCGGTGTGTAAACCGGTTGAGAAAAATCAAATTTCATACCGCACATGGCGCAATAGCAGTGTCCGTCTCTCAAGACATTGTTTTCTGTATTGCGGCATATGGGGCAGGTGGCTTGGATCTTTACGTCACCGGCTCCTGTAACTTTTGACGTGTCTTGTTTGGAGGCTTGTGTGCTGAAATCCTGTTGTGTCAATTCAATGATACTGTCGCAGTATGCACAGTGATATTTTCCGTCTCTCCACGTAGGTTCGGCAGAGGCTCCGCACACCTTGCATTTGACTTCCATGTTATGGGCTCCTTTGTTGATCAGTTGAGTTTTTTGTTGATCTCCTTCAGCGATTCTCTGGAGGTATCAATGTTTTGGTTAATCTGCTCCAACTGTTTCTTCAGGGAGTTCAGCTCGCTGACTGCGGGCGATACAGATCCCTTTTTGTTCTTTTTCAAAGCATAGATAGCATACGCGAAAGAGAAAATACCGTATGTGATGACATTGAGCAACGTCATGGCAGCTGAAGCGCCGTTAGCTTTACATAAGGCACCACCCAAAACAAAGTAAGCGATAATCAAGACAAAAAGCAGGCAAACGAAAAGCGCCACTAACAGATTATAAGTAAGGATCGTGACCAAGGTGTTAAAGATGGACAAGCTTTCCATAACGCCAACGAGTACGATGCTTGCGAACAATAAAATTGCGACAAAAATGACCATACGGGCAAGTCCCCTCACTTTTTTGGGGTTGGGAGCGTCAGCAATTTCACGCTCGCGAAGAGCGATCAGATTTTCTACACGTTCTTTTTCTCTGACCTGTGCTTGCAACCGATCGCTGACATTCTTTTGTGCATTGATCACAGCCTGACGCTCACGGTCGGCTTTGGCACGCTCAGCCCGTTCGGCATCCAGCTTTGCCCTGCGTTCCCGCTCGATCCGCGCTTGTTCCTGACGGCGTTCTTCTTCAATCCGAGCGCGTTCTTGACGTTCTTCTTCTTCTTTTCTAAGTCTTTCCTTGATTTGCTTGTTATAGGAGATCAAGCGTTCCGCAGTGGCTTCATCGGCAAAACGCAACGCGTTTTTGTAGGGAAGCCAGTTTTCAAGTGTGCTTTCGCTTTTAACCAGATCTTCTTCGCGGCTGACACGAAGCTTTGCCAGTAGTTTACCAATATAGGCGCGGGTATTTTCGGGATCTATATCTAAGACCTTTTCGCAATAAAGATCGGCGTTGCTCCAGTCCTCGCCTTCAAGGAATAAAGCTACACGCTTGAGAAGCGTATCTACGTTGCCGCCGGATGCCTGAGAAGAGGCTGTATACATAGGCTTTCGGGCAGGAACGCCGGAACCTGCTACTTCCTCAATGGTAACCTCGAAACCATTTCGAATGAAGAAGTTTTCGATTTCGTTGGCTTCTTCATAGGAGACTTGATTTGCGAGTGTACGGGCACGACTTTCCACCAAATTTTTGGCTTCTGTTAATCCAAGCCCTAAGCATTCTCTGACAGCTTTGATACATTCCAGCTTTTTGCCGCCATCAGAAACCAGACGGACATTGTATTTGGGTTGTACCGGGGGATGATAGGCGGGCTGGGGGGCATGGTCATAAGCAGGCGCTTGCTTGGCAGGCTCTTTGTCGATGATCTTTTTGATACCTCTGACAAGGTCAGGCATAAAGCCCAGCTTGTTCATATCCAGGGCTTGCAGGTGAGAAAATTCCTGAGGCAGATCATAGGGATCCATGTCACGGTAGGCGGGAATGAGCAATTTCTTGGCACCGTTTTTGATGAGTGACAGGTAACGGCTCCACTCGTTTTTAACCCAAACGCCATTGAAATACTCGGGCTTCGTGCCCATGACCACCATGACTTTGGCACTGTTCAGTGCCGCAAAAATATAAGGTTCATATGCTTGCCCCAGTTTATCCTCAAGCGTGATGCGGGAGAAGAAAACCTTGAAGCCGACGTCTGTCAGCTCCTGGTAAAGCTCTGTGGCATATACCGAGTCGTGGGTTCTCTGTTTGGTGGCATCATCCGTTTCCTTATAGCAGATGAAAACGTCAAAGGGATCTTCTTTTTGGGAAATTTCCAAAATACCTTTCTGAATTTCATTGATGGTGACGGCTTCTTCTTCATAGATCTTCTTCTGGAAGATATCTGCATATTTCAACGCAGATGTGTAGTTGTCGTCATCAAAAATGGAGGTGTACTGTGCGCGATTGATAGTGGGGATTCTCTTGTGCGTCGTGGGATCTTCTACGTATTCGATACCGTAGCGGCAAAGCACAATGGACCAATAGGCTTCTGCGTCAGTGTTATCCTCGTCGAGAATTTGCTCGTAGATGCCCATGGCTTTGTCAAATTCATTGTTGCGACGAAAATGATTGGCTCGGTCGTAAAGGCGAGCCAGCTTATCGTCGTTCAACTTGGGAAGTGTTTGCTGGCTTCCGCAATATTCGCAAGTGACGGTGGAGGAATTTTCGGATACCTCCAACGCGCCTCCGCACATTTTACATTTGAAAACTGCCATGTGTGATCTGCTCCTGTTAAGTTACTTGAGAATCTTACATTTCGCGTTTCTTTCACTGATCAAGGAAAGAAGTTCCTTGGAGCAAGCCTCGGCGGTCTCGGCATTGTTGCCTTCGACAGCGGCGGAGAAATCGCGGAACTTATCGGAAATGCGATCTTCTACCGAAGTCAGTGCATCGTCGGACATGGGATCGCTGTATCTGACGGCCTCGTAAACCTTTTTGGTCAGGGTGAGGATGGTTTCGTCAGATGCCTTGGTGGTCAGTACCTGCGCGTCTACTGTCAGCATCTTGATAAAGAGCGTTTTGGTTTTGATGTTCTTGTCTACTTGGTTGACTGCAGAAATGGCAGCTGTTGCTTTAACTACAGACAGAACGTTGATTACCAGTACGATGAAGCAAAGGATGATGCCTACCCACGTGGGAATGGCGGGAATCGCCATGCAAAGTCCACCGATGACCAGCATAGAGATCAAGGCGATGATACTGATGCTGAACAGGGGGATGTTATAGAAATTTTTCTGCATGGAGTCGGAAGAGATGACAAAGTAAGCACACACCAGTTGTCCGATAAAGAACAAAGTGATAAAGGCGTATCCGATCCAGAACAGGGTGGTGAATTTACTGACACCGCCAATTTCGTGAGGGGTGACGAAAGTAATGACGTTAAACAGGGCTAGGACAGCCAGCCAACCGGCGAAATATGAACCAAAAGATTTTTTCACAATCTGTTACCTCCTGAAGTATCTGATGTATCAGAGCTTTTCGCCGCATTCCAGGCAGAATTTTGCTCCGTTGGGAATTTCAGAGCCGCACTTGGCACATTTACGAATCAGAGCTGCGCCGCACTCCATGCAGAATTTGCCCTTGGGGGTCTTCTGTCCGCAAGCGGGACAGATCATTTCATTGTCAGCCAGATGCTCGATCTTGGTGCCGCATTCCAGACAGAATTTGGCGTTAGCGGGCAGGTTGTTTCCACACTTGGGGCAAGTGACAGACGCTGCCTCGGTAGCGGGGGCTGTAGCAGGTGCTGCAGGGGTAGCCCCAGGAGCGGTTGCAGAAAAGCCCTTCATCATGTCGCTCATTTGGGCACCCATCTGACCTGCGGCTGCCATACCTACGCCAAGGGTGACGAAATCGCTGATCATCCCGCCGCCACTGCCGCCGCCGTTGGCACCCATCTGACCAATGCTTGCCGCATATTCCTTCTGAATCTCGGTCTGGAAGACATCTTTTTGATTGTAACCCTTCGCTGCCATGACTTCTGCCTCAGCAAAGCCTGCCAGCTTGGTCTTCTGTGCTTCCATCTGGGCTTCGATCAGCTCACGCTCTGCCGCACGTCTGGCAATTTCGGTCTCGGTCGTTTGCTCTTCCAAAACGATCTTTCTTTGAGCAGCCGTAATGCTTGCCTGTGCTTCTGCCTGAGCGGTTCTGACAACGGCCTCAGCCTCTGCCATCTTGGTTTGGAGAGTGATGGTGTGCAGCTCTCTCAAACGTTTGAAATTGGGATCGCTTTCAGGCAGGTTAATGTTGGATACATAGAACTGGGGAACCGTGAGGCCGTATTCTTCCAACCCGGGTGTAATATTTCTGCGGAGCATCTCGGAAAGCTCTTCCAGATGCTCGTCGATTTCCAACAGATTGATGTTTTGGGCTTTGATCGCGCCGGCAAGATGGGTCTTAACGGCTGTGGAAATCAAAGGACGGAAGGAATTCTGAATGGACTTAGTAAAGCCCTGCCCGCGCTCCTCCCAAGCGATACCGTTCATGGTTCCGACCAGCTTGACAAGTAACTTTCTCGAATCGGACACCATCAGATTCATTTCACCCGATGCACCGATACCGAAGGGAATATTCAATGTGGGTTCAATGAAACGCACAAGCTCAGGTGTGCCCCACTTGATGCCCATCTGAACAGTCTTGTTGATGTAATAGACTTCGCAGTGGAAGGGCGTTTCTCCGCCTGTGGCTTTGTTGAGAACTTTTCCAAGAATGGGAATGTTCTGGGTTTCCAAAGTGTATCTGCCGGGACCGAACAAATCAAGCGCTTGACCATTCATAAAGAACACGGCTTCTTGGGATTCGTGAACAATGAGCTGTGTCAGGCTGTTGAAGTCTTCGCATGGATGCTTCCAGATAAACGTACTGTTGTCGCCCTCATACTTGATGATTTCTGCAATCTGTGCCATAATATGCTTCCTTTCTTCTGATAGCAACCTCTGAAACCCATAGCTTCAGAAATGCGTAATGGTGTAAGATCTTTGATCATACACATAATTATACATATAATATTATATCACGTATGTTCGGTTTTGTCAATGTTAATCATGTAAATATTGCGTTGTTTTGTCGAAGAAAGACATGGCAGGCATACCTTTGCACCATTACAAGCCAAAAAGCTACGGTTCAGACGAGCCGTAGCTTTTTATTCTGATATTTCAGGCTTTCGGGTCTTCCTCATCATCGAAAATATGAAGCTGATCCAAAGGCGTCTGAGGTGCCGCGGGGGGACGTATACCAAGATGGTTATAAGCGAGGTGGGTTACACAACGTCCACGCGGAGTGCGTTGAATAAAGCCCAGTTGCATGAGGTAGGGTTCGTACACGTCCTCGATAGTGATGGCTTCTTCACCAATGGTGGCAGCCAGCGTGTCCAGTCCCACGGGGCCGCCGTTGTAGAACTTGATGATAGATTCCATCATGCGGCGGTCGGTATTATCCAACCCAAGCGCGTCAATTTCCAAACGGTCAAGGGCATAACCCGCGGTGGCAGCATCAATCTCGGCCTTGCGCTGGACTTGGGCAAAATCACGGACTCGCTTGAGCAGTCGGTTGGCGATACGGGGCGTTCCGCGGGAGCGGGAGGCAATCTCGTATGCGCCGTCATCCGAGATCGGTATTCCCAAAATCGCGGCACTGCGCTTGACGATCAAGGCGAGTTGCTCGGGGGTGTAGAGCTCCAATTTCAGAAGCACTCCGAAACGGTCGCGGAGGGGAGTGGTGAGCTGCCCCGCACGGGTGGTGGCTCCGATGAGAGTAAATTTGGGCAGGTCAATGCGGATGGAACGTGCAGAGGGACCCTTGCCGATGATGATGTCCACGGCGTAGTCCTCCATGGCGGGGTAAAGAATCTCCTCCACGGTGCGGGGCATACGGTGGATCTCGTCTATGAACAGCACGTCCCCTTGGTTGAGGTTGGTCAGCAGAGCCACCAGGTCGCCCGGCTTTTCGATGGCAGGTCCCGACGTGATGCGGATGTTCACCTCCATCTCGGCGGCGATGATGTTTGAAAGGGTAGTCTTACCCAAGCCGGGAGGACCGTAGAGCAGGACGTGATCCAGAGAATCCCCGCGGAGCTTGGCGGCCTCGATGTAGACCTTCAGATTCTCCTTGGCCTTGTCCTGACCGATATAATCCTCCATGTGACGGGGGCGCAGAGAGACCTCTGCCTCGTCGGCACCGGGGGTGTAGGAGGTGGAGACGATGCGGTTTTCAAAATCCATGTCGTCCCCGCCGTCAAAACGGGAATCGTCAAAATAGGTTTCGTTCATGGTGATACCTTTCTGTTATTTCTTCTTCGGTACGTTCATGCGGAAATCGAACGGCCGCGGCACGTCCACGTCGGCGTCCTCCAAGGTCTCGCCCCGAGCCGCCGCTCTTGCTTTTTGGATGGAAATATAAAGGGAGGTGAGGGAGATCTCCCCCTCGCGAATATCGGTGACCGACAGGCCGCCGTCTCGGTACAGCACCGCCTCTGCCTCGTCGATTTTGCCTTCACGGAGAAGGGCAAAGGCGTAGGTCATGGCCACACGGCCGTCGGCTTGCACTTTTTCGGGGGCGGCTTCGTAAGCTGAGATGATCTCTCCGTGGAGCTTTGTCCGCAACGCCAGCGCAAAGGCTTGACGGGCGAGAGATACGTCCGCAGGACACAGGGCATGAGCCTCAAGAGCAGTTGTGGCAGCTTTGAGCAGGTCATCCTTCAGACGATATACCTGAGCCTTGAGAAACAGGGCGGCGGGCGTGACTTGGAGGGACAGGGCGGCGGTGAGGGCTTCCTCCGCATCCTTCACACGGCGTTCCGCCATGGCGATGGCGGCCAGATGAAGCTGACTTTCGTGGGTGGGCGTAGCTTCTTCAAGCAAATGCGTCCACTCCTTTTGGAGCATCCAGGAAACGGGAGCCTCGGCCTTCCCGAGGACGGGCAAACGATCTGTCTCCAAGAGGGTTGCCCACGGAGCTTCAGCCTTTGTCAGTTTGCCAAAATCAAGATGGGGGCACATGAGGGGCTGGTCTGCCTTCTGTCGGCGAAGATTTTCCAAGGTTCCCCAGGCAGAGCCGTAGCAGATGCGCTTCTCAGCGGGGGAGGTGGCCATGGGCTTGGTGGCGGTCAGCAGGGTCTCCAGACCGTAGAGGGGGACGAGCTTTTCCAATCTTTCCTCCACCTCGGTGCGGGCGTCTGCCCAATCACCGTGAACCTTTTTGGGGTCGGCCGTGATGGCACCGTAGGTCTCCAGCCATTCCCAAGCAGTCTTGGGAGGCATAGGGATGCATTCGTACTGGGTGTGGGCAAGCCCTGCCTGGATCTCTACGTAGCGACCGTCGTGACCGTCCTGCGTCAGAAATTCTTGCCAGCGTTTGCCACCCTCGCCCTGTCCCCACACAAAGAGCTTGCGCCCCTTCAGGCGAGCGGTGGAGGACTGGACGAAGCCGTATCCCTGCTTGTCGATATAGGCGGTATATTTGCGGGAGGATTTGGGAATCTTCCAGAAATAGTCAATAGCAATGGGGTTATTTGAGGGGTAGGTGATGTCGATGCCCTCGTGGGAGGGGACGGGATTCTTACCCACCATGCCGCCTTTGTTGTTGTAGGTCTCGGTGGCATCGATGATATTTCGTGCCTCGGGGTTTTCGCGGACGGCCATATTCGTCCACCAGTACATAGGCACTGTCTCACGGGTGGGGTTGACAATGCGCATACGGCCATAGAGAACACGGGAATTTTCAGGTAAGAAGAAATCCATCTGATAGACCGCGCTACGGATGCGCTCGTATTCGTACATACGAAGGACGGGTGTGCCGTCCTCCAAGGCGGTCTCCATAGCGTGAATGGGAGAGCAGGTGAAGGGGTGATGACCGATCATACCGCAGTTGAACTCAATACCTCCCGCCAACCAGGCGTTGCGGACAGCAAGATTGCAGGGGCGTACTATGGGATTGGTGTATAGCAACTCTTTCCCTGCTACTTTGTCGTACAGCGACCAAAGACGACCGCCCAGTTCGGGCAGAAAGAGGGCTTTTAAGTATTGATTCTCCAACGTGACACCGATATACTCTGTGGGTGTGTCGGCACGATCATAAAGGTCCTGCATCCTGTAGGGGAAGATGGAGGGCAGACCGCCGTAGCCCACGAACAGTTCGTCGTCTTCGTCCAAACGGCTCTCGGCGAGGTATTGGACGTTGGACATTTCGTAAAGGGCGGGCAGGGTGGATTCGCCGTTGAAATTGGCGGAGGGAAGGGTGACGGAATGAACGGTGAGTGACATGGCGGCCTCCTTGAATGAGATGGAGAGTAAAATGGAGATACAAAGATACACGCCGAGCAAGCTCGGCAGATACGAGATACAAGATACGAGCGCGATGAAACTTACGCCTTCATGAGTTTCTTGAGTGCTTCCTTGATGATATCCTCCACCGACAGCTTGGTGATATCAATGGTCTTAAGGGCATTTTGTGCCTCGGCGCGGGTAAAGCCCAGCACAAGCAGTGCATCCTGCGCCTCAGACAGTTTGCCGCGGAGCGGCGCATCGGGGGCGTCGGCAGAATGGTCTAGAACTGCTGTGGAAAGATCCTCGTCGATAGACGTTTCCTTCATGAGCTTATCACGAAGCTCCAAAATGATGCGAGCGGCGGTTTTGGGTCCAATCCCGCTGGCTTTGGAAATCGCTTTTTTGTCCTCTGTGCAAACGGCGAGAGCGAACTTCTCAGGCGTCAGCAAGGAAAGGATGGACATGGCGGCTTTGGGACCCACGCCTGACACCGACAGAAGCATTTTGAAGGAAGATAGCTCTCGTTCATCCCCAAACCCGAACAACTCGATGCCATCTTCACGCACCGACAGATGGGTGTAGAGGGTGACAGTAGGAGGTGTGTCAACCGTGTGGCGTGGAGGTAATCCACGGTAAGTGTTTTCACTGACGGTCATTTTATATGCTACACCCGATGCCTCCACCACTGCCATGGAAGGCGTGGCGTGAACCAGGGGACCTTTGATATAGTAAAACATAGAGATACCTTTCTGAATGAAGCAAATTATGGGGGCGGGGACTGCGTGTCACCGCCCCCGAAGGGATCATTTCTTCTTTTTCTTGGGCTGATTGCCGTTTGATTTAGTCACAGGTTTGGGTGCGGACGGGGATTACTCAGTTGGAGACGACAAAGGCGCTTCGTTGGCTTTTTGCGTTTCTTCCGCGCGAATCTTTTGCAAAACCTCGATTTCCTTCTGAGAGGGGACGTAAATACCTTCCTGAACCGGCGGAGGTTCCACCTCTCGATGACCGATGTCGCCGGGTTGAATTTCAATCTTCTCTTCTTCTATCATGGGGAGATCGGGGCGCTGGATCCCCATGGCGTGTTTGATGATTGGCATTTTGCGAAGGAAGGGATACAGGAGCAGGATTATCAGGAACAAGCCCAGACACATCAGAGAAACAGTGATACCCAGCACGTATTCATCGGGCATATATTTCAGTTCAATACGATGTTCACCTGCATCCTCAATGGTGAAAGCCACCAGCGCACCCGCGGTCTCAATGATTTCTACGGGCTTGCCGTCCACGGTGATCTTCCAACCCTCATCAAAAGCGATAGAGGTATACATGAGCTGATTGGGGGTAGCCGTTGTTACTGTACCGGTCAGATGATCGTCCTCCCAGGTATCGTCAAAGGTCATTTGCGTCTTGGCAAGACGTGCCATGGCATCTTCAAAAATCGCCCAGTCAATATAGTACACGCATGAAGTCCAGCTTTCCTTGATATACAAGTTGTGGGAGGTGTTTTCAATACGCACCTCCAGCTTCAAGTCATCCTTGGCGGACTTCCCGAGTGACACGATGCGCTGAGTCTCATTGCCGCCAAAACCGTCTTTGCCTGCGTCATTGGCCTTGAGTTTTACCTCGCGGGGATAGTCGCTGGGGAAGTAGTAGTACAGCTCCGTATTCAAGGGGACGGTATAGCTGTAGGTCAACACGCCTGCGGAATCCACATCGGTTACGGCGTATTTTTTGTGGGAGGCAATATTGGACGTTGTGGCATTTTTCAATTCCGGCTCGCCGTTTTGGATAGCGGGGACAAAAATTGCAACAGTTTCATCTTCGCCAAGGAGGGAAGTGACCATGTTGTTAAGACGGTCAAAGGGGTTGTCATACAGATCGCTGTTGAAATCTTCCCAGTCGCTGTCAGCACCAAAGATAACGGACAGTGCGTAAGGATTACGATAAACGCTGTAGTTACCCGTTACGTCGGCCTTCTCGTCATAGTTATAATCCTCTTTGGTGTAAATTGGCTCGCCGTAATAGTGGCTGAGATCCTTGTCGGAGATGATATACTTGATGCCCAACAATGAATCGTTGACGGGTGTGCCGCCTAAATACTTGGACCAGTGGGACTTAGAGGCATATCCCATCTCACGCAGAAAATCAATGGTATCTCGATTGAGCAGGGATGTGGACGTGGAAAGACCGTTCATATTGAGCACGTAGTTGTCATTGGTTTTCCGATGGTAGGTCTTTTCCATGCGATAGAATCCATTATCGTTTTCAATGATCAGATCCGTGATGGGTTGGAAGGTGTCTGACAATGCGGTAAAGCGGGAATGCTTGGTGAAGGTTACGTCTTTATCGAAGGCGTTGAGATCCACCAAACCACTGACAAATACTTCCACGCAAACGATGAACGTGAGGACAATTGCAATGTTTTGCTGCGCGATGGGGCGCGCACGTCCCCAGAGGCAAATGATGATAAAGTAAGCTGCCAAAAGACCCAGGGAAAGCCAAACGGTAGCGAAGGGGCGTACTACCAGTTTTTCGTTGCTCTCAGTGAGAAATTCACCCATTTCCTGCAGAATCAGGACCACAAGACCGATAAACGCGGTAATGCAGAGAAGAGACTTGCGGCTGGTGAATTTCAAATTTTCAAACGCACGGAAAGCAAGGTAAATGAGGAAGAAGCACAGCATAAAACTGTAGCGATAGTTCAGCCAGTTGGGCTTTTGAAAGCCGTGCCAGATCAGATCCAGCGTGCTGGTGGCAAAGGACGCAATAAAAAACAGAATAAACAGCGCGGCGGCGATCTTTTGACGATTGGAAATGTTTTTGGAAATGAAATAACCGGGAACCAGCATAATGGTCAGTACGCCGCAGTATACAAAAGGCAGACCTTGAGGGCGAACGGTATCGTAGGAGGAGGGAAGGAATTTCAGAAGCAGTTCAAAGAGATCAAACTTCTGGGTGATCGCCCAGCTAGGGTTAGAAAATTCATCTTTACCCATAGACAAGGAGTATCTTGCGGATAAGATGATGAAAGCTGCGATACCCACAGCTAAAATTGCCCAACCGCCAACGCGAAGCACAGAACGGACAAAATGGTTCTTCTCGCCTGTGGGGTTGTTTTCATTGTTCTGATTATGGGCAAAATAGTAGTAGAAGCAGTAGACAAACGTGAAGATGCACATCATGTAACCAATGTAGAAGTTACTGAACAGCACAATAGCGAGGGTGAAAACGAAAAGACGGAACCTGCCTCGTTTGATCAGCTCCTCAATGGCATATGCCAGGATAGGCAACCACAAAACAGCATCGATCCACATGGAATTATGCATCTGAATGATGCAGTAATTCGTCAGGGCATAAAGCGTGGAGAAGGTGATGATGGTCAATTTGTTGCGCTGAGCAGAGTGCTTGTGCAGATAGAAGCCCATGGTCAAACCGCAAAGTCCTGTCTTCAAAAGGAAGACGATCAAAAGGGACTCCTGAATCCATTCACGGGGAAAGAGCCCGATGAGGAGTGCAAAGGGGCTGGCAACGTAATAGTCAAACATACCCATAAATTCGCCGCCCAGATTTCGTGAGAAGCAGTAGAGGAGAGAGCCTTCTCCATGGAGACAGTCCCAAAGATATTGGTAGAAAGAAACGTACTGCCCATTCAGATCAAGCACAAGAACCGTGCTGTCACCGAAAGGATAAATACCTCTGCAAACGTACATGAGGAACATGAGCACGGCAGGGACGGTAAAGGCAACAAGAAGATAACTGAATTCTCCATATGTCGCGCGTGCATTGTTTTTAAATTGGGTGAAAGAAAAAGTTTTTTTCTTTCCCTGGGCATCAAGCGTAGGAAGGGTGCGATCCATAATTATCTGCCTTTCTTTGGATAGTAGCAATGATAAAGCAATATCGGAAGTGTCGGTTAATTCGTGTCGTTTGCAGGTGTGACGGTTTTGATGGCTTTCTCCAGTTTCAGACGCTCCAGTACCATGTCCCGACCACAACCTGTGCATATGATACGTACTTCACTTCCCGTCCGCATGACTTTGAAATGTTTTTCACCGCAAGGATGAGGCTTTTTCAGTTCCAAAATATCGCCGACACGGATGGAAATGATTTTCATGGGAAACCTGCTTTCTAAAAAAATAAATATTCATATTATTATAACACATTTTTCTTGGCTTGTAAACCCTTTGGAGGGATTTTATGAAAAAAAGTCTATCAAATACATTTGTATATCTGGCTAGGCTTTTTTGTAAAATCCCTCAAATTTACTTGACAATCGGTTCTGCGTATGTTACAATGATATATTAAGGAATCCCCCGAACAGGATGAAAAAGCAACGCGTTTTCGTGGTTAAATATCCGCGAAATGATCGGTTCGTGAATCGGATTACGTTGAATTTGAAATGGAGATGGCTATGAGTCAGGATCATAAAATACCGCCCCGCGAGTCGTTTTCAAATCGGGAGAAGGAGCTGGATGACTTTTGGGACGTCGGACGGCTTTTGTCCGGTCAGAACAGTAAACCCAAATATGCGCCAACCACGCCTCGAAAAATCCCGGAGGCTGTGTCAATTGATGTCCCCCCACCCAAGAAAACAACACCATCTGCTCCTATCCGCACCATTACCGTGCCACCGACAGGCTCCGTGCCGCTCTCTTTTTCTCACGGTGAGAAAGCCGTCATGACCGATGAGCGTAAGATTTCTTCGCAAGCATCTTCCGTTTCTGTGGATACCCCTTTGTTGACTTACACCCCGGAGGGGTGTCTCATCAATCAGGTAAAGATCTATGAATGGCAATCCAACTATCAGTATTTCGATCAGTTTACCAAGGACGCTGTGGCATATAGTTGTCTGACGGGAAAAGAAGTTTCTCACAAATCATTTTTTTCGTATTTTCCTCAATATGCCCAGTTAAACCGACAGCAACGTGCTTGGTACTTGTATTGGCGGGATCAAGTGCGGAAAGAGGTTTACCTCAAAACGGATTATTCCTATATTCTGCTTTATCTCTTTGAACTGATCAACCTGCCTGCTGACAGCGACACCGCGGAGTGCCATCGGGATCTGATGGCAAAAATATGGGTTGCCTACCGAAAAGAATATCCGCAACTGGATCACTATGCCTGCGAATGGCTTTGTGATTATTGCCTGATCCATCAGCTCCCCGCGCCTGTTCTGCACTTAATGCCTGTTTTGGGGCATATTATCACGAATGCGGGACTCAAGGAGTTCTATCTTTCTTCGATGATCACAGTGGGAGATGATCAGGTCAATTTAGCATCCGCCCAAATCTTATTGACACATTGTTGTCAGTATGATTATAGAAAAAGCAAATTTTATAGCGAGGAGCATAAGGCGCTCTTTGATGATTTGATTCCTCGGACAGTGTCTGTCGTTTTCCCGATGCTGATGAAAAACGGAGGGCGGAATTCTGCTTCTGCCGGAGAGTCGGTCATGATGCCCGATGCACAGGTCAGTCGGGATGCCTATGTCAGTGCCCTCTGTGCTTATAGCAACAAAAGAAGGATCAAGGTATCTTATATTTCCTTTTCGCGTTCTCACGATTTGCGATTCATGCTGGGCGATATGGTCAAGCATATTGAAAATCGTATTCGCGCCGCTATTCTTGTGCGTTCTCGCCTAACTGTTCATTATCTTGCACCCGCGTTGCGAAAAACGGTGGACAATTATCTTGATCGTTATCTGCCCTCGCCTGAAGTTGCTGCCAAGAAGGCTGTACAACATCAACCGCGTCCCGCGTATGAAGCTTTTTACGATTTGCCTCATACTGCCGTATCTATCACATCAGCGGATACTATTGAACAAGATTCTTGGGAAACGACCAAAATACTTGTGGAGGCCTTTGCTGAAGACGATGTAGCCATTGAAACAACGGAGGCACAATCTATGGTTAAGCCTATGTCTAAAGTGGTTTCTGAGCCCGCTAAAACCGAAATCTCCACGGAAACTGTCTCTGAGACGGTTCATCCATTGCTGGAAGCCCTTGGTGACCGTGTCGAGTTTCTCCGTGCCGTTCTTTTTCATGACCGGGCAGGGGAAAAAACATATTGCTCGTCTCATAAAATGCTTCCTGACGCAGTGATTGATGAGATCAACAATTTGTCCGTAGAGCATGAGATCTATGATATGATTTTGGAAACCGATGAGCAGGGGAATTGCTGTGTGATTGAGGATTACCGTGACACGGTAAAAGAACTTCTGCAAATCTAAAAATTGAACAACTTTTTTCTCGTTCTTCACATCAAAAGAAAGGTGCTTCGCCTTGCGAAGCAGGTATAAAACGATGAGTGACATAAAAAGCCCTTCTCCCCGTGACGTCGCCATTCCCCGCCGTGTTTTGGGTTCCCTTATTTCTTCTGTCATGGCAGGCGTTGTCCCCCGAGCGGGCGCTCCGTATATTGCTATTGGACGAAAAGATGAGATCGCTGCCTTTCTCGCTGATCTGGAGCAGATTAACGAAGGCGGTGGTGCTATACGATTTCTTGTTGGTCGTTATGGAAGCGGCAAGAGTTTTCTGATCCAGCTCATTCGTGGGTACGCCTTGGAGCGAGACTTTATCACCGCCGATGCAGATCTGTCTCCAGAGCGCCGTCTTTACGGTAGCGGCGGCTCAGGCGTGGCAACCTACCGCGAGCTGATGAAAAATTTTGCCTCAAAATCTTCTCCCGACGGCGGTGCGCTCCCCAAGTTGATCGCTCGTTGGATCAATACCTTGCAGAATGAGCTGATGGACGAGGGACTTTCGCCGGAAGAAGCGGAGTTTTCCGTTGCTATGGGGCGTAAGATCAATGCCACCATGCGGGAATTGGAATTTCTTGTAGGTGGTTTCGACTTCGCCCGTGTTATCACTGCCTACTATACAGCCTATATGTCAGGAGATGAAAATGCCCAACTTCGCATGAGTGCTTGCCTTCGTTGGCTCCGTGGCGAATACGCTACCAAGAGCGAGGCACGGAAGGATCTCGGCATCCCCGTGTCGGTTATCATTGACGACAACAACTGGTACGATTTTCTCAAGCTTTGGGCGGCGTTGGTTAAGCACCTGGGCTACCGAGGTTTGGTGGTGTTCATCGACGAGTGTGTGAACCTCTATAAGATCACCCACCGCGTCAGCCGCGAGAACAACTATGAGAAGATCCTCGCTATGTTCAACGATACCCTCCAGGGACGCGCGCCCGGCTTGGGCATCGTCTTTGGCGGTACCCCCCAGTTTTTGGAGGATCCTCGACGCGGACTCTTCAGCTACGAGGCTCTGCGCTCCCGTCTCTGCGACAGCCGCTTTGCCATTGAAGGCGTCAAAAACCTCATCGGACCCGTCATCCGCCTCCGCCGTTTGTCTGATGACGAGCTGTTGGCTCTCGTCCGTCGTATGACCCAGCTCTACGGCAAATACTATAACTGGACACCCCACATCACCGACGAACAGCAGGTGGAGTTCCTCAACCATTGTCTCGCCCGTGCGGGTGCTGACAGCATGATCACCCCCCGCGAGATGCTCCGCGATTATATGACCGTCCTCTCCACCCTCATGCAGAATCCCGAAGTCACCTTCGCCCACGTCATGGGAAAGGTCACCCTGAAGCCCGCCGAAGGCGACGATGACGACGATCCTTGGGCACCGTCCAAGGATGAAAAGGCCGCAAGAGGGATGAATACAGAAGGGGAGAAGAAGAAGTTTGACCTTGAGGATTTGGATTTTTGAGTAGGATTATGGAAAATAGCGAAAATAAATCCATGCATCCCGCTTTTAAAATATGGCTTGTTGTTAGCGTCATTGTTTTTATGATCGGGACGGTAGGATGTGTCTTTGGGGAAATGTCTGATGTGTTTATGGGAATGGCCTCTTTGGGTGCAGGCGGATTGCTCACCATGATCGTGATTTACCTCATCTTGTCGGCCATCCGCACCATGAAGCGATATTTAGGCAAAGACAAGATCACCCTGCGTGATTTTTTCGCTCCCCTGACTTGTTCCACTCCTCGTACGACCCATATCATGAACTACCGTCGCATCACGGCGATTGTCAATTTAGCCTTTATTCCCGTTAATATTCTATCCTTCACTTATGCGTCGATCCTCATGATCCCTATAGCTTTGCATGTTATCGTGTCTATGATCATCCTTGCCAATATCAAGCTACAGTACACCGAACGGGAGGCAGAGGTCGCGGATATGTGGGAATCTATTTGCTTTTTTAGTGTTGTTCTGGGTGGCGTATCGATTTTGGTAGGGACAGGGCTTGGAACACTTCTCGACATATGATAAATAGCCGTATCCAAAGTATATATCTTATTTAAAAGTTCTTGAAGATTCTTAAGGAACTTCTTTCAAGAAGTTCCTTAAGCCGCCGGAGGCCGTACTCCCCCAGAAAGGAGCCCACATGACCGAAGCCGATCGCATCTTTTCGCGCTTTCCCGAATTCATCCGTGAGTACATCTTCACCCACCGCTGGGAGTCTTTGCGGGCGGTGCAGGTGGCGGCGGCGAGGACCCTGTTCCTCACCGACCACCACCTCCTACTCACCTCCTCCACCGCCAGCGGAAAGACCGAGGCGGCCTTTTTCCCCATCCTGTCGGAGCTGTACCAAAGTCCGCCCGAGAGCGTGGGTGCCTTGTATATCGCCCCCTTGAAATCCCTCATCAACGACCAGTTTGGCCGCATGGAGGAGCTGCTTGACCTCACGGGCATCCCCGTGACGAGATGGCACGGAGACGTGGCGCAGTCCCATAAGAAAAAACTGTTGACTACCCCCCGCGGTATCCTGCAGATCACCCCCGAATCCCTGGAGGCCATGCTGATCAACCGCTCCAACGATATGCTCCGCCTCTTTGGCGACCTGCGCTATATCGTCATCGACGAGATCCATACCCTCACGGGCACCGACCGAGGCAACCAGATCATCTGCCAGCTGGCGAGACTTGGCCACCTCATCGGCCGTAACCCCCGCCGCGTGGGTCTGTCGGCTACCATCGGTGACCCCACCTCTGCCGCCGAATGGCTGGCGGGCGGCACCGATATCCCCGTGGACGTCCCCACCTTCGACGAGGGCAAGATCCGCTGGCGGCTGGGTCTGGAGCATTTCTATATCCAAAACACTAAGACCGATCAGGCCGCCCAGCCCCACGATTTGGAAGAGCAGGGAAACGAGGACGATGCCGACATGACCCCCGAGGAGCTTGCTGCTCGTGACGTTGCCCTCCGCGACGTGGCACAGGCCATGGCCGACGGCGCGCTCCCTCAGGTGCAATCCAACGCCCTTGACGCAGGCTACGAATATATGTACGATTGCATCAAGAGCAAAAAATCTCTGGTCTTTGCCAACTCCCGCGAGGAGACCGAATACCTCTGCGCCACCTTCCGTCAGATCGCCAAGAACCGTGGCGAGCCTGACGTGTTCCTCATCCACCACGGCAACCTGTCTGCCTCTCTGCGCGAGGAAGCCGAGGCCAAGATGAAGGACGAGGAGATGTTCGCCGTTACCTGCGCCACTGTCACCATGGAGCTGGGCATCGACATCGGACGGTTGGAACGCGTCTTGCAAAGCCAAGCGCCTAATGCCGTCACCAGCTTTCTGCAACGGTTGGGACGCTCGGGCAGACGGGGCGAACCCCCAGAGATGATGATGGTTTTCCGCGAGGAGGATCCCCTGCCCAATACCCCTCTGCCCCAACTGATCCCGTGGGAGCTGCTTCGCGGCATCGCCATTATCCAGCTATATATTGAGGAGCGCTTCATTGAACCGCCACAGCGGCGTAAGATGCCCATGAGCCTCTTGTTCCATCAAACCCTGTCCATCCTGGCCGCCTCGGGCGAGCTGACCCCCAAGCGGCTGGCCGAGCGTGTCTTATCCTTGCCGCCATTCAGGGAGATCACCAAGGAGGATTACCGCACCCTTATGGTGTCCATGTTAGAGCATGATTTCCTGGAGATGACCGAGGAAAAGGGACTGATCGTGGGTATGGCGGGAGAAAGACTTCTCAAGAGTTTTAAGTTCTACGCCGTGTTCAAGGACAGCGAAGATTTCACTGTCCGCGCAGGATCTGACGAGATCGGCACCATCACCACCCCGCCCCCCGTGGGTGATCGCTTTGCCCTTGCGGGTCGCGTGTGGGAGGTGGAAGAGCTGGACATCCAGCGTAAACTTATCTACGTAAAGCAGGTGGACGGTAAGATGGAAGTCTCCTGGCCGGGTGACTTTGGCGAGATTCACACTAAAATCCTTCAAAGAATGCGCCAAGTGCTGGTGGAAGACACGGTCTATCCTTACCTAAAACCCAACGCTCAAAAGCGTTTGGCGGTCGCCCGTCACGTGGCGCGTAACACGGGAATGCTGGAGCATTCTCTTGTATCTTTGGGAGGATATTCATGGTGTCTGTTCCCCTGGCTGGGGACGCGCTCCTTCCGCACGTTGAGAAAGTTCCTTGCCCGTAACGCGGGGATGTTTAAGATCAGCCACATTGAGTTCGAGGGCTGTTACTACATGACCTTCCGCATGGAGCGCGGCAACGACTACGATCTCATCTCCCATCTGCATGGCATCGCCTCTACCGAGGGCATTGATTGTCGAGCCTTGGTGGAAAATGGAGAACTGCCCCTCTTTGAAAAGTACGACGAGCATATCCCCGGAGAACTGCTCCGTGCCGCCTACGCCGCCGACAGACTTCGCGCGGACGAGGCTGAGGATCGGCTCAGGGAAATTCTGAGCGAGTATTAAGTAAATGCGGCTGAGCCAATTGCTTCCTAAAAAGCTTTTGACTCAGCCGCGCTTGTTTTACTTGTTGATGAGTTTCGTTTGACTGTCCGAAAAATGCAAGGTCACTTGCCCGATGCAGGAAATGATATCCGACGGTGTCATGGCATATTCACCGTGCGTTTTTGCGGCAGTATCTCCGGATAGCGCATGGAGAGTAACCCCGGCTGCGGCGATATCCGTGAGGGTCAGTTCCCTACCAATATCGCCTCTCCGTTGAACAGCCAGCGAACCAAGAATGCCTGCCAATACGTCTCCGCATCCACCTTTAGCCATCCCGGCATTTCCAAAGGGACAGATAAACGTTATGTTGTCGGGAGAGGCAATCACGGTATGGGCGTCTTTCAAAACAACGCAGATCCCCCGCTCTTTGGCAAAGGCAAGGGCAGTCTCCTTGGGGAATCTTAAGATTTCTTTAACCGGGATGTTTGTCAGGCGTGACATTTCCATAGGATGGGGTGTGATGATGACCTGTTCTCGACCTTCGGTGAGCAGACGTGTTTCCCATAACCACGGATGCTTGGCAAGCAGATTCAACGCGTCCGCATCCAGAATGACAGGAAAATCAGGGCGAATGGGAAGGATGTTCAGCAATGTACCCAATATGGATATGGAAATGTCAGATGTTCCCAATCCACAACCGATGACAGCACCGTCACATGACGCAAGAGAAGCCGTTAAAGCACGAAGATCAGGCTTCTGATCATCATAGCAGGACAGAATCGCTTCGGGAACAGATACCTGCATGATGATTCGGTTGCACTCGGGTGTGATGATCTGTAAGAGTCCGGCACCTGTACGCATAGCGGCTTGAACCGAAAGGATCGCAGCGCCGCTCATGTCACGAGAACCGCATACAAGGGCTAACCGTCCGTAGGTTCCCTTGTGGGATCGACGCGCGCGGGGCGGCATAACTTGACATAGCAATCGGGTGTCAGCCACGTAATCCTTACATTCGGACGCGGGCGACAAATCGATACCAATATCGCGAACGATAATCTTTCCGCAAAAATCTGCTCCGGGAAAAGCGAATAATCCTGCTTTGGGTGCTTGCATGGTCACCGTGGTGGTAGCCTTGATTGCGGCACCCATGATTTCTCCCGTATCGCTGTGGATGCCTGATGGAATATCCACGGCGATCACAGGGAGCTTTTTTTCATTGACTTTACTCATCAGATGTGCCAAAAGACCAATGATTGGTCTGTCTAAACCAATACCGAACAGGGCATCTACGATGAGGTCCGCTTGATCAAGCAAAGATTCTGCATGAGAAGGCGTAGATATAGGGATTTGACTGCCTTGGGCAAATCCGTACTGGCGAGCACATTCTTCGCTCATACGTGTCATATCGGGGCGTCCGTCAGCGGTTAAAGCGCCACAGTAGCAGACCGTTACCTCACGAGGAGAAGCAGCCGTACCTTTCTGTAGAAAACGGGCGACTGCGAAACCGTCACCGCCGTTATTACCGCCTCCGCAAAGAACCAAAACGCGGCAGCCTTCTCCAAAATAGAGATGGGCATTTTTTTCTATCTCTTCAACGACGCCCATGGCGGCACGTTCCATCAACACTTGCGAGGGCGTTTCGTGATGCTCTATGGTATAGTTGTCACATTTCCTCATGAGATCTGCGGACAGGATCGGTGTCAACTCAGACATGATTCACCTCCGTTAACTTTTTTATCAGTATAACACAGGTACGATGTTTTTGCAAGAGACATTTAACGAAAAAAGCTCCGATAGATGTGTATTGGGAGGAGAAACTCGGCAAAACCCTTGCATTTCAAGACCCCGTGTGCTATAATGGATATATCATGAATGAAAGGAGGAGCGCTATGGATAATCAACAAAAAAGGCGACTGAAAGGGGCATTGCTGTTCATGAGCCTTTTCGTTGTTTTGCTTATAGGTTATGCCTTGTTTGTTCGTCTGGCGGGTTTCGGTCTTCCCTGTGTTTTTCAAAAAGCGACCGGCCTAAAATGCGCGGGATGCGGACTTTCCCGTGCGGCAGCCGCGCTGCTCCTTTTTGATTTCAAAGGTGCTTTTGCCTATAACGCGGTTTGGCCGCTCTATCTTGGCTATTGCCTTTGGGCAATTCCGTCTGTGACGATTCCTTACGTCAAACAGGGACGAATGATCTTCCTGCCTCGGCCGCTATGGCTGAATTTTGTTGTCTTCGGATTGATTTTACTCTACGGTTTCTTTCGAAACTTTATATGATCAAGGCAATATAAAAGCCGAGTTGACGATTCTTGAGTCAACTCGGCTTTTTCGGTTTAAGGTGTTGTCAGGATCAGTGTACCATTTTGTTCTTTGACAGGAACGAATACAGGGGACTCCAAACGATTGGCACCTTCCAAGGTTTGGGGAGAATGGATAGACAGGTACATCTGTCCATCGGTATCGTAAAACAACATACCATGACCGCCATCATATTCGCCGGATATGGCTTTGGAGAAGAGCAGCTGCTCGTCGTGTTGCCAATGTCCATCCAAACGACCGTTATCACTCCGCGCGATACCCACGCAATAGCCGTCGATAGTGAAATTAGACCAAAGCATCAGTAGTTGACCGTCTTCGGTGGTATACATGAAGCATCCATCGGTCACTCCTGCTGCTGCCCAAAGGGGTTCGTCTGCGCGGAAAAGCTCTATAGGATCACTGATCAGCTGTGTTAGATCTTCTGAAAGTCGCGCTGCCGCAAACGTGCCCACGTGGTCGGGCTGACAGGTCCACTCGTGGACGAAAACCATCCAAGGCATACCTTCTTTGTCTATATAAAGAGTGCCATCGATGCAGTCCCAATCCTCAGGGGTGACGTGACCGTCGGAATGGTAGACGAACGGTCCTTCTGGGCGGTCAGACTTAAGAATCACACAACCTCGATGACCATTTCTCGTGGAACAGTACGTAGTGATCATGTAGTAAGCATCCCGATAGAAATGTACTTCGGGCGCCCAGTGTTGACCTCCATCGTCGATGGGATCGGGGACAACCTGACCCAAATCCTCCCAGTCACCGTGAAGAGAGCCTGAATCGTTTCTGTAGCAATGCCAGCCCGTACCATGGGCGTAATAAATACCGTCCTTGACTACGATAAAGGGGTCGCGAAGCTTTTTGATGGTGGATATGATCATGATGATGAAGCATCCTTTCTTGCATAATATTGAAATATGTTTTTAGAGGTTTCTTACGAGAATACGATGCCCATTGCATCGTCCAAAACAGAAAATGTCCATGATTTGTTGAAGACCATGGACATTTTTATAGACAACCGAAGCACAAGATCATAGGAAAGAGCCTCAATGACCAAATTCCAAGATCTTGCTGAAGCCATGCCGAACAGCTTCTTCGGTGATCTCGGGTTGGGTGCGGGATGTGAGAAGCCGAAGATCATATCTGACGTAGGCATATTGCATATCACGAAGCATAGGGCTTGTTTGCGATCCCATGTCGCGAAGATCCAACGCAAGATAATCGCAGACGGACAGCATTCGACCGGGTGTCAGGCTTCCTGTGTACTGTATATCACCGTTTTCGTTAACCTCACCGCTTGAAAATGCAGAGGGGTAAAGAGCAATACCCAGGGCTGGAACCGCGGCAGGGACAGATGCCAACAAAGCCTCAGCTTTGTGCAGGTAATTCATTGCGGCTTGATCCAGTGAATCCGTCCCGGTGGGAATCCCCAAAAGCAGGATGCTGTCTATACCGGCTTGAGAGAAAAGAGAAAGCAATGCCATTTCTTGCCCTTCCAGTAAGGCTTTTTGGGCAATATCCGTCGTTTGCAGGGATGTGACGGTAAAAATTCCAATGACATAGAGCCCTGCTTTTTGAAAGCGGGTTACTTCCGAAGATAGCATCGGCGCATCTGTGGAAGTCGTCATACCGGATGTCTCTGGAAGATCGACCTGATAGGGCAGGGGTGTCTTGCAAGAACCAAGGTCAAAGGTAACGGCTTGATAGTCCAGCAGATCGGAGGTTTGCATTTTGCCCGAAGGCGGTGCGTATCCCGCATTATAATGGGGAGCGGCAACAGGAATGGAGACGGTTATCTCCGCGTCCAAGGTCCATTCCTCGGCTTCCAAAGCAGCACGTAGGGCATCGGATTCGTTTTTTAGATGGTTTCCCCAGATCAAAGCAAGGACGATTACGGCGATTGGTAACGCCACGGCAAATAGGAGCCGTTTAGGTGAAACGGATGACCGAACCCGTCGGTGCCGTCCTGTCATATCGGTGTATCGGCGGTGAAGCCTTCTTTTTTTCGGTGCCATCATGAGGCAAGATTGAGGAGATCCAGACCCTTGCCGTAGTCGTTGAATACGATCTCGCAGTTTTCATCAAAGCTTTCGATATAGACGCCCATTTGCGCACTCTGATAGTATGCCAAAAGGGTAGAGGCATGTGTCATGATATAGGGCATTTCAGGGGTCAGACGCATGATGATGTAAAAACCGTCAACGGTTTCAACAACCTCGCTGACGCCGCCATGCTCCAATGCAAAGGTGGCATCCTCGTACACCTCTTCCATTTCTCCGTGAGTAAAGTAGTAGCCGTCTCCCGTGATGGTTAGATCCTCATTGTTGGCAGAGCCTATGTAGGTTCGCATCAAAGCTTCGCGCTCGCTCACGTCACCTTCGGCGATCAGATGCTCATACATTGTCTGTGCCTTTCTGCGATTGGCTTCCACGTCATCTCCTTCATCGTTGCTCACAAACACGTGGATTGTGCGGGCATAGTCGGGACTGGTGGCTACGTAATCCATAAAGTCGTCAATGTTGTTTTGATCGTAGTAGAAGAAAACTTCGGAATCCAAGAGTGCATAGTAAAGAGAAGATTGCAGATACTCAACTCCAATACAAAAGCGAAGATAGCTCTCTGTCATTCCTTGCTCCTCGATCCATGCTTTCATTTGGGCTTCGTCTCCGCCAAAATCATTTTTCAAAAGCTTTGCCATTTCGGAATTGACGTATGACTTTTGATCCTTTGAATCAATGGGGATGGCAATTTCCTTACAAGCGGAAAGAATCAGATAGTTCTCATTGAGATTTTCCATCACGAGAGTGGTTAGTTCCTCACGGTGCTGCTCGGCTGTGATAGGATCATCCCAAATGTTTTCCCCATAGGAAAACGCCAGAGATTTTTTATAGAAATCGACCACAAAGCGAAGCTCTTCGTAAGGAATATCAAAACCGTTACAGGTGGCGACGGTTTTACGGTCTGCAGCCAGCTTTTGGTAGTCCTCGGAGCTGTTCATAACGACTACCGCTATTGTACCACCAATGAGCAACACCGCCATGACGATGACCGAAATAATAACAAAGATTCGTTTATTCTTCTTGGGCAGGGGGTTTTTGCCCGATTTTGAAAGTGATTTTTTGCCTTCTTGGGAAAACTTTTTTTTGTTGGATGAAGCCATGAAGTACAGGCTCCTTTCTATGTCGATATTTCACTTATTGTAGCACATGATTGTGACCGTGGTATGAAGATTTCAGGAAGGATCGAAAAAACATTGCATCCTGTTACAAGAAAGCTATCAACGGCTAAGCTTGTACATCTCGTTTTTGACTTCATATACGGCGCAGACGAACAGATCCGCCTCCCCGTCTCCCACCTTGTCCTCGGCAAGCAGACGGTTGTATTCATCGCGGAAAGCGGCGCAGTCCCCCTCGGCAGAAAACAAACCGTATTCGTTCAGCTTGGCGCGATGTTCGGCAAAATAGAGGTCATCCTCCAACAGCTCGTAGATACAGTAGTTATCAAAGGGGATCTCACAGCACTCGTAGCCCAAAAGGGTCATGGGTGGCAGAGGCGCGTCCCATACCTCGTCTGTGTAGTCGGAGCAGATAAAGAGCAGACGGCAGGGGCGGTCGTATACGTGGCAGCCCTCCAAATAGTCTCTGAGCAGTTGGGGGTCGCTGACAAATTCGTTGATATACCAATAGCCCTCTCCCGCGGGACGGGAAAAGCGACGGTCACGAAGCTCGCGGACGGCGGGATCACGGCAAAGTCCTTGATCCGTCAAGGGATCCTGGGCATAGCGGTGAACCCCACGGTAGTCGTTCTTGGGCAGAAATTGCTTGAAGGTAGGATCCTCTACGGTGAGATCCTGGATGAGGAAGCCGTTGGGGGTGAGCATGGGGACTCCTTTCCGTCAATCCTTTTCCTTGATGATCAAACTCTGCAAAGCACCCAATCTTACCGTCACGTCATGCCCCTTGTCGGTCTTGACAAACTCGCAAGGTACCAAGGCATCCTCAAAGGGATCGTACAGCACAGGCTCTTTCATGCCGTAAACCGTGAAGGATGCCTCCACAGCTTCCTCGTTGGTGTTGACCAGCAGGCAGGCAAGGCCGTCTTTCGTGTCTTTGGCGAGGCGGAGCAGACCGGGGGTACAGGTCTTGGCGCGGATGGGGCAGAAGTCGGGATCGTCCCCGTCGAAATGCCACTTGAGAGACTCCCACAGCTCCTCCTCGTCGGCCTCGGTCACGTCGCGGTATTGGAAAATTTTGATTTTGCCGCTCACCTCGTCCAGAATATGCTTCATCTCGGCGGTCTTCTCCATGGGGGGCAGGATCAAGGCACTGTAGGTCTCGCCGTTGGCCGCCGTCAGGTGCTTGCCGTCGGACTTCATGCGGGACAGGGTCTCGCCGTCCACGAAGTCAAAGTCGATCTGATAGGCCAGGAGCATATCCATGATGATTTCCAAAGATTCCTTGCAGTTCTCCTCCCAGTAGGTGTAGGCACCGTACTGGGCATCCGAGGGCTTGTGATGGCGGCGGAAGGTCTCGATGGGGTAGTAGAGCAGGACGTCGGCCTTGTGCTTGCCCGCCATGATGGCGTCGATGCGGCCGAGGGCGTGGTTGTAGCGGGTGTAGGTCTCGGGATCCATGAAGGTCTCGCCGTAGTAGTAGGTGAAGATGTCCACGCCGAGAGCGTACTGGGCGCAGAGGGAGGCATACATCTGATCATGGGTCACTTTGCCCCCTTGGGCGTGGGCAGAGACCTCGCTCATGACGTGGGGGCGGTTGTAGTGGTGCGCCACCGAGGACACCAGCTTGGGGGTGAAGGCGTATATTCCGTGGCAGAGCATGGAGGGGATGGATTGCAGCATATCAATGCCCGGGTAGTGCATATGACGCAGGAGACTGAAGAAATTGCCCTCGAAAACGGTGTGGAAGCGGATATCGTCCTCCAGGAGCAAATGCCCCGAGAAGCTGACCTTGTTGCGGGCGCACCAATCCGAGATCTGGGCGAAGAAGCTCTCCTCGTAAAGGTCGGACATGAGGGTGTAGTAGTCCTCGCGGATGCTGTTGGAGATTTCGGTATCGCCCGTGAAGATGTGGATAAAGTCGGGGAACAGATCGCGCCCGTAGCGGGAGGCGTAGGCGTTTTCCACATCGCGACCGTAGGACAGCACGGGATAGAGGGGCATTTCTGTGTCGTAGGGATCGTGGGTCGTGGGCGGGTACAGCCCCTTGTTGATGTAACAGCCCATAAAGGAAGGCTCGTCAGTGAACACGGCCTCCACCTGTCCGAGGGGGACGCAGGGATTGCCCGCGCCTGCGGTCATATGCTCGGGGATGTGTCTTGCGTACTGATCGTAGGTGTTGCGGAGGAAGGCGGCCACGGCGTCGCGGTTGGTCACGTCGATATAGCGGCGCGCCTCGGAGACGTTATGGACGCTGTGGGTGCCCTCATACAGGCGTTTGCGGACAAAGCAGAGAGCCACGGCGGGGCAGGGCCAGGGATTCGTCAGGGTGACGGCCTCGGTGCTGTAGCGGCAATCGGCCACCGCGAGGGCGGGGTAGTTTCCGTCGCCGTCGGGAATCAGATTGCCCTCAAAGTCGGCGGCGTAGACGGCGGCGTACAGAAAGTGCTGATGCCCACGGGGCAGCTCGATGGTCTTGGTCTCGTTGGGGGCCAATGGCTCCTTGATCATGACCACGGCGGTGGCCTCGAAGTCGGGGTTTTCTGCGAGGGTCAGTCCTCCCGCGCCGCCGCTGGGGTAGCCCTTTTCGTCATAGATCCAAAGGCGCAGACCCAGCCGCTCGCACTCGTCGGCGGCAAAGGCCAGGACGTCCCATTCCTCGGCGTCAAGGGTATAGTTGTGGAAGGATACGTTGGTGACGATACCGCCGAAGCCGCGGAACGTGATGTCTGAAAGATAATTGGTCACGACCTGCTTTTTTTCAGCAAGGGGCGCGTCGGGACGGTAGGGAAAGTTATGAACGATCTTCAGGGGAAGGTTGTGGTTAGAAGGGATCATGGGGAACTCCTTTCGGTTGGGATCAGGGTATCTCATATCTGCCGAGCTTGCTCGGCGTGTATCTTTGTATCTTACCGATACGTTCCGTCCGCCATGGCTCTCACCTTGGCGAACAGTTCTTTTTCTTTGGTGTCCCACAGCGCGGGATCACCCTCGTGCCTGACGGAGGTTTCCAGAGACACACAGCCCTCAAAGCCGATCTCATGGAGGGCTTTCGTGAAGTCTGCCCAGTCGATGACACCCTCGCCCGGGAGCCAATGGCGGTCTCCGAGGCCGTCGTTGTCGTGGACGTGGAGGGTGGCTAACAGATCCTTGCCGATGGCGCGGACGGCGTCGGCGGGGGAATCACCGTAGACGGCGGCGTGTCCCGTGTCCAGACACATCTTCATGGTGGGGGTGTTCATGAGCTTGACAAATTCAAGGGTCTCGCCCCAGCGGGACAGGGGAAGGGACGTGAAGGGGAGATTTTCAAAGCAGATGGTGACCCCCACCTCCTCCGCCACCTTACAAAGGCGGGAGAAGTGATCTACGTTCATCTGCCAAAGCGCCTCCTTGTGTTCGGGGTTGTTCTCCCCAAAGGGCATGATGCAATGAATGACGAAATAGGGCGCGCCCAAAAGAGCCGTGCCTCGGATGCCCGTCTCCATGGCGGCGTACCGCTCGGCGCGGTCATATTCGGAAAAGTCCATGGCAGGCCATCGCCACGCGCCGTGGGTCTGGTTGACGAACAGACCGTTTGCCTCGATGATCTCACGCTCCCCCTTGAGGGTAGCCGCGAACTCGGACTCGGAAACGTGGAAGATCTTGTTTTCCGTATGGCAGAACTCGCCGTAGTCGATGGCGTCGTAGCCCAGAGCTTTGATGCGTTTGACGGCCTCCTCAAAGCCGTATGCGCTGAGGAAGGGACTGAATTCGGTGCAGGTTTTCATCATGACAAGGGTTTCCTTTCGTATGGGGACTTATTTGAAATCCAGTTCTTCACCTTTATGGTTGGTAAACACGTAAGTCAAGCCGCCCTCGCCGAAGGTCAGGGCGGTTCCCGTAAATTCGCCCGGCTTATGCCCGCCGCGCAGGGGCTCGGGATTGTCCCGATGGGTAGAGGTCAGAAGGGTGCCGAAGGCGGGGGCGGGGTCGCCGTGGAAGTAGGATTCGGGCTGAAGCCCTACCCGATGCTCGTGGCCGCAGACGAGCATATCAATGCCCATCTCGTTGAGGCACCCGATCCACTTTTCGTAGAGGGCGGGGTTGCGGTCGTTGAAGGGACGGTCGGTGTAGGTGAAATTGATGTGACAGAGGGCGATTCGATGGGTAACGCCTTCGGCATTGTAGGTGGTGTGGGCGTTTGCGATGAGGTCGCGAAGATAGTCTGTCTGAGCCTCGCGGAAGGGAAGGAAATTTGCCACGCCGCCTGTTTCGGGGAGACCGTACTCAATGTTTGTGTCGGGCTTATCCTCGCCGCAGTCCAACACCACGCCCCAAACGGGACCCGCTCGGAAGGTGTAATAGGTCTTGCTGTCACGGGTAGGGATGTACTTGTGGAGATGTTCGGCCATGTAGCCGCGGGTATCGTGGTTGCCGCGGATATAGACGGTGGGGAAGCGCCCCTCCGTAATGGCGGCGGTGAGGCGGTGGAGTGTGGTGACTTGATCCTTGGTGGCGGCGGAATCACCGATGTCACCGAGGAGGATGAGGAAATCAAACTTACCGTGAGCCAGGGCGGTCTCGGCGGGGACTGCCACCTGCCCGTGGGTATCGGCCAGGACATAGGCCTTGATCTCCCCCGCCTCGGGGATGGGGGTAAAGCCGTACTCATAGGCCTCGGTGGGGTCGGGCTTGGGATAGTAGTTGCAGTGGTCCGCCAGTGGGGTGATATGGACGCGGTAGGCGCGGGCTTTGTTCAAGAGAGCTGTGGGAACCTTGATCTTATGGACGTCGGTATCTGAGCGCATGACGCCGTTTACACTGTCGGTGAAGGTTCTGCCGTCCACGATCACTGAGGCCATGGCGGGCTTGTCACAGAGGAGGATGATCTCGTAGTCCTTCTCTATGAGGAATACCCCGGGGTGGCAGACAAGGGAGGCGGTTTCAACAGCATTGATGGGGGCAGGTGTGGTGCTCATATCACTCGCCCTCCTTTTCAACCTCCAGATAGGGGGTCACGTCGATCTTAGCCAGCTCGGAGGCGGGGATCTTGGACTTGGCACGCTCGAAATACTGGATGTTGTTGCGAAGCATGAAAGTGAACTGATTGTTGGGAGTGCGTCCCTCGGCGGCGCTGACGTAGAGTAGCTTGCGGAGCAGATCTTCGGAGAGACGGACGGTGACGGTGTAATTTTGTTTCATTTTGATCTCCTTTGGGTTAAAATAAGGGGCAGCCCACGCAGGGCCGCCCCTACAGGTTCGGTATTTGTGCCTATTCAATTACCTGGACACCTTGGACATCTTGGTGATGCCATTGTAGTAGTGAAGAATATGCAATGCTTTTTCGGTTGCCTCAAAATAAACGACCTGCAGATCTCCGTCCTGTTCGAAGACCGCATAATAGATATCATTGGCGTCCATGCTTGAAACAAACAAGTGGTTTTTTACCAAGGGCAGGGTCTCAAGATGTACTTTGGCTTCATCAGTGTATGGGGCGATCTCGTGCATTTCTTTGACATGAAGATCCATCACTTTCTTACGGCGCATGCCACCGTAAATGCGTGAAAAAGTCATGGTGCCCGAAGTTAGAGAGTATTCAAGCTCCACGTTGAAGAGCTTCCAAAAGTATAGCACGACACCAATGAGCGACAGGGGAAGAATAGCGACGGGATAGAGCTGAACGGAAAGGCAGAAAATAGCAAAGCCAATCGGCACACTAAGCACACCGATGCGGCAAAGAATCTTTTTTAGTTTTCTGATCCCTTGTGGCTTTTCATTGACGACGTATTCATAGGTGCTGGACTCATGCATGATATCTACCTCTTTCAATCAATTCTTTGTTTTTAATCAATGTGTACATTATAACATACTTCTAAGGAAAAAGCAACCAAAAAATATGTAAATTGTAAATTTTCACAAAATCTTTGTCTTACTCTTGATTCTCGAGAAAAAATGTAGTATAATATAATGAATCAATATATTCCCCTCGTAAGGAGGTAGCGTGAAAGTAAAGATACCCGTAGCTTGATATCTTGTTTCACGCAGAATGGAGACTATTATGAAAGCAGTCATCACCGTCACGGGTAAGGACAGCGTGGGCATCATCGCCAAGGTGGCGACGGCCTGCGCCGAATACGATGCCAACATCGTGGATATTTCTCAAAGCGTGCTTCAGGACTATTTTGCTATGATCATGTTGGCTGATATCGACAAGCTGAGCATTGACTTCTCACTTTTTGTGGACAAGCTTGCTGAGCTCGGCAAGGCTCACGGTTTGGAGATCCATACCATGCATGAGGATATCTTCAACACCATGCATCACATCTGAGAGGTCCCATATATGCTTGATACAAGAGATATTCTCGAAACCATACAGATGATCCGTCAGGAAAATCTGGACATCCGCACCATCACCATGGGCATCTCGTTGTTTGATTGTGTCAGTGAAGACGCCAATCGATTGTGTGACAATATTTACGATAAAATTACCAAGACCGCCGAGCATCTGGTGGACACCGGCTGTGATATTGAAAAGAAATATGGCATTCCCATCGTCAACAAGCGCATTTCCGTAACCCCCATTTCCTTAGTGGGTGGTAACCTGTCCCCCGACGGATTTTTGAAGGTGGCACACACGCTGCAACGAGCGGCGGACACTACGGGGGTCAACTTTATCGGCGGCTATTCCGCTCTTGTTCACAAGGGCATGACCGTGGGAGATCGCAACCTCATTTCCGTCATTTCCGAGGCCTTGGCCGAAACAGATTTGGTCTGTTCCTCGGTGAACGTCGCCACCACCAAGGCGGGCATCAATATGGATGCCATACGTCTTATGGGCTCTACCATTCGCCGTGCCGCCGAACTGACTGCCGATCGTAATTCCATCGGTTGCGCCAAACTTGTGGTCTTTGCCAACGTCCCCGAGGACAATCCCTTCATGGCAGGTGCCTTCCACGGCGTTGGCGAACCCGATACCGTCATCAACGTGGGTGTCAGCGGTCCCGGTGTGGTCAGCTCCGCTATCAAGAGAGCAGGGGATTGTGACCTGTCCGAGCTGGCGGATATCATCAAAAAGACCGCTTTCAAAATCACCCGCGTGGGTCAACTGGTGGCTTCAGAAGCTGCCGAGCGTTTGGGAGTTCCTTTTGGTATCATTGACCTTTCCCTCGCCCCTACCCCTGCTATCGGAGACTCGGTGGCGCATATTCTGGAGGAGATGGGACTTGAGTGCTGCGGCGCTCACGGTACCACTGCCTGCCTTGCCATGCTCAACGATGCCGTCAAGAAGGGCGGTGTCATGGCATCTTCTCATGTCGGAGGCTTGTCGGGCGCTTTCATCCCCGTGTCTGAGGATGCAGGAATGATCGCCGCCGTTGAAAAGGGCGTTCTCACCATGGAAAAACTGGAGGCGATGACCGCCGTTTGCTCCGTGGGCTTGGACATGATCGTCATTCCCGGTGACACCACCGAGGAGGTCATCTGCGGTATCATCGCGGATGAAATTTCCATCGGCGTCGCAAATACAAAAACAACCGCTGTCCGTGTTATCCCTGCTATTGGCAAGGAGATCGGTGAAGAACTTGATTTTGGTGGACTTTTGGGTCATGCACCTGTTATAGCACTCAAGACTTCCTCGCCCGCCAAATTTATCCACCGCGGCGGACGCATCCCCGCCCCTATCCACAGTTTGAAAAACTAAAAATCTCAAGATAGAAAGGAAACAAAATTATGAAAATCGCAAAGATCATTAAGACCGTTGCCTCCGCAGGTACTGCCGTTGTTGGCTTTGGGGCCAAAGTCATGGACTTCGCCGATCACGTCATCCATCGCAAAGAGTATGCCGAGCTTGAGGCAAAGAGAAAGAGACGTAACCGTATCATCGCCATTACTTTGGGCATTGTCGGTGGTGTCGTTGCTGTGCTGCTGTTCCCTTACAAGCTGGTCGTAGAGAAGAACGGTGACTTTGAAATCCGTACCCTCCTGCTCCGCATTTACCGCAAGAGCGACGAGTACGATTTGCCCGAGGGCGGCTCCGAGTCTTTCGATATCGAAGGCGCTGAGGACGACGAGGTCGTTGAGTGCGAACTTGTAGAAGCTGAGGACTGATCCTCTTTTATGAAAGCGCTCTCCGAAATAACAACACCTGCGCTGGCATACCTCGGGGACAGTATCCTTGAGGTATGCGTGCGTACGTATCTTGTGTCCGAGCGGGGACTGTCCTCCTCGGCACATTTGAATCGAGAAGCATTGAGATATGTCTGTGCACCTGCGCAGGCCAAGGCGATGGATGCCATAGAACCTCAGCTCACCGAAGAAGAACTGTCTGTTTTCAAACGCGGACGCAATATCGGACACAGTAATGTCCCCAAAAGAGCTTCCGTGATGGAATATAGACGTGCCACCGGCATGGAGGTGTTATTTGGCTATTTGTTTTTGTTAGAACGGAAGGATCGAATCGATCAGCTGTTCCGATTGGGTTATGCCTTGGATCAAGAACAATCCGATGCCTCGAAAAAATGATATGTGTAAGAAGGAATCAATCATGATGGCTAATCATCCTCGGGTCAAATTGACCATTACCGAAAACAGCACGGATACCCCTGTGGTTTTGGGGGATATCATTGTTGAGCTTTACCCCGAAAAAGCCCCCGCGACTGTGGAAAATTTCCTGTCCCTTGTTAAGAGCGGCTTCTATAATGGACTGATTTTTCACCGCGTCATTAAGGGTTTTATGATTCAGGGCGGTGGCTTTGATCCCCGCTTTGTTCAAAAGCCTGCTAAGGCGATCCACGGCGAGTTTATTGCCAATGGATATATGGCGAACGACCTGAAGCACAAGAGAGGTGTCCTGTCCATGGCACGTACCTCTGATCCCGACTCCGCGTCCTCTCAGTTCTTTATTATGCATGAGGATGCTCCCCATCTGGATGCCCAATATGCAGGATTTGGTGCGGTGGTAGATGGTATGAGCGTGGTAGATAAAATCGCTTGTGTCAAGACAGGTCGTTATCAGTATTATACCGACGTTCCCCGCGAATGTATTTGCATCAGCGAGGCTTGTGTCCTTGAGGATGTCTGATAAGAGAAAATAATTAAACTAAGGAGAAAACATATGAAGAATACAGGTTTGATCATCGCTCTGGGCGTTGTCAGCGGCATTGCTCTTGCTGCTACCGTTGCACTGAGCACCAAGGTTGGCAGAAATGCTGCCGAAATGGCTACCGATAAGGTAAAGGAAGTTTCCGGTAAGGCTGTTGCCAAGACCAAAGAAGTCTCCGGTAAAGTGATTGACAAGACCAAGGAAGTTTCCGGTAAAGTTGTTAACAAGGTTGTTGATACCACTAAGGAAGTTTCCGGCAAGGTGATTTCTAAGATCAAGAAGACCCCTGTGGAAGCTACCTGCGAAGAGATCTCTTGCGAAGAGACTGTTTGCGAGTGCTCTTGCGAAGAGAATGCTCCCGAAGAGGTTGTCGCCGAAGAAACCGAAGAACTGCCCGAGATCGCGCCCGAGGCATAATTTTTCATGTACCGATAAGGCCGTTGCATCAAGCGCGGCCTTTTTTATGAGAAAAAGGAAGGGAAAATCCTATGAAAATTTGTGTACTTGACGCAGCTACCTTAGGCGAAGATCTTACGCTTTCTCCCTTGTCAGGTGTCGGCGAAGTAACGATATATGACCAAACACCGCCCGAACTTATCAGAGAGCGGATTGTAGGATATGACGTGGTCATCATCAACAAAGTAAAATTGAATGCTCACACTCTGCCCGAAGGGAAGGATGCGCCGTCCCTTGTCTGCATCTGTGCCACGGGGTATGATAACATCGACCTTACTGTGTGCCGAGAACGTGGCATTGCCGTGGCAAATGTGGTGGGCTATTCCAGCGAAAGCGTGACTCAAGTCACGGTAGGGCTGGTGCTGTCTCTGATTACCCATCTGCCTGACTATACCGCCGCCACCGCTGACGGTAGTTACACCCGCGGAGGCTGTGCCAACCGATTGACCCCCACCTATCACGAGATCTCGGGGATGACCTGGGGGATCGTGGGGGCAGGAAAGATTGGCTCCCGTGTGGCTGATGTGGCGCGGGCGTTGGGTTGTCGTGTGTTGACCTGTCGTCGTCATCCTGACGGTGAGAGCGTGGCGCTTGATACCCTGCTTTGTGAATCGGACATCATTTCTATCCACACCCCTCTGACTTCCGAAACTCGTGGGCTCATAGGAAAGGCTGAGATCGACAAGACTAAGCGGGGGGTGATCGTGGTCAACATGGCGAGGGGAGCTGTGACCGACGAGACCGCCCTTGCAGAGGCTGTGATTAGCGGTCATATCGGTGGTTTGGGCGCTGACGTGTTCAGCACGGAACCTTTTCCTGAGGATCATCCCTTTTTTAGCATCAGAAATCATCCTGCCGTCCTCTTGACCCCCCATATGTCCTGGGGCGCCTACGAAGCAAGGGCAAGATGCCTCGACGAAGTAGTGAAGAATATCGAGGCATTCCAAAATGGCGAGATGAGAAATAGAGTTGATTTGGTCATATAAATTGTTGTTTAATTGGGGGGGGGCGGCGCGGGCCCCCGTCGCGGGTGCCCGCTTCT
>JAZSFA010000088.1:0-11810 GCA_045531965.1 Eubacteriales bacterium | reverse complement strand
GCGCTTTGGCTCTTTTTACTTTTTAGAGTATGTGTTCCGTCGTGAAACGGAACATTCATTTTCTAGGAATTTCGAGATTTTCGCACTCGCTTTTGCTTGTACTTCTATCTCCTGTTGTTCAATTTTCAATGATCAATTCTCGCTCACACGCTCTCGCGTGCACAGCCTCGGTATTATACCACATCTTATCCACTTTGTCAAGAGGTTTTGAAAAAGTTTTTTGAAACTTTTTTCAGCCGCTTTCCAAAAGTCGGAAGTGTTGCTTATTATACCATATCCTCGAAGGTTTGTCAAGTGTTTTTTTAACTTTTTTAAGTTATTTGTCATCTCTTGGCGTACTCCCTCGCGGACAGCTTGCATAGTATAGCACACCTTTTCCCTTTTGTCAAGCGTTTTTTTCGATATTTTTCAACTTTGTATACTCTGCCCTCTCTCGTCGGTTCTTCTCCCTTGCTTCCTTGTGAATATGCCCAAATCATCATCTTCTTTCCCTTGACACAAGCACTCGCTTGTGCTATAATAAAATCAATTTCAAAATTCTTTCCAACGCGAAACCTCAATGCCCTTTTTGTCGTCTATATGGATAGTAGTCCCAAACGAAAGGAGTTTTTACCATGAAAAACAACAAACTACAAACCCTTCTCATGCTTCTGGTCGCGCTGTTTCTGATCTCCACTATGATCTCCTGTTCCGCGGGAAGCAGCGGAATGACCGAAGATTATTTTCCCAACACCTCTGACAAGAGCGAATCCATGGGCGGGATTAACTCTGACGGTACCACCGTTGGCAAACCCGAAAGTGATGAGCTCTACGAGCGCAAGATCATCCGCACCGTCTCTATGTCCTGCGAGACCAAGTCCTTTGATGCCGCCATTGACCATATTCTTGGAGCTTTGACCGCCCACAACGGCTACGTGGAGACCTCCTCGGTCAGCGGCACGGGCTACAAGGAGAACGATCGACATGCATCTGCTCGTTACGCCACCTACACCCTTCGCGTTCCCGCCGAGCAGTTGGATGCATACCTGACCACCCTCCGCGACAACGAAGGTATCCGCATCATTAAGCAGTCCTCCTCTTCCAATGAGATCACCGGCGCATATTACGACATCACTACCCGTATCGCCACCCTGGAGATCGAGCGAGATTCCCTGCAGCAGATGCTGGCAGGCTTTACCGACTATTCCGACATCAACGCCATGCTCGCCGTCCAGGAGCGACTATATAATGTAATTGAAGAAATCGAGGCACTGAAGACCCAGCTCAAGATCTACGACAACAAGGTAGATCTCTCCACGGTAGAACTTTCCATCAGCGAGGTATTCACCTACACCGAGGCCGCCACGCCCACCTTTGGCGAGCGCGTGGGAGATGCCTTCGCCGAGAGCTGGACGGATTTCGCGCAAGGTTGCCAGAACTTCGCCGTAGGTCTGATCTACGCCTTCCCCACCCTTCTTGTCCTTGGGGTCATCACCACCATCATTTTGCTCATCATCTTTACCGTGTTTCGCAAGAGGCGCGCCAAGAAAACCCCTCCCGCAGATCATCCCTGATCAAGTCAGCCCCCTGCCCAAATGGCAGGGGGCTGTTTTTCACGGAAAGCCTATGGGTTACCCTACTGCTTTCCTTTTTCACAGTCAGAGATGATCTCGGATATGAGCCATTGTCCCATCATGATCAGGCGCAGGCGATAGGAGGCACACCGACGGGGATAGACGGGAAAATGAAGCCTCCCGTTGACCTTGCCCATGGCGGTACCGATGGATTCCCACGTGTCCGAGCCGTCATAGGCTACGTAAGCCCACAGCCCTGCATTTTCTTCACTCTGCGCCCGCAAATGGATCCCATGCAAACGCAAGCCTTGAGAAGTCCCACCAAAATTCTCTCCAAATTCCACCATGGAAGGCAAAGCAGAGGCGGTTTCGGATATATGGGGAAGATTTTTGGGAAGACTTTCATCTCTTTTGGCGTTGCGCAAGAGACGCCCGGAGGTGGTTTGAATGAAAATTTTGTCTCCTTGGGTTGCCATGGATTTCACGTCGGAAAGATCCTGAACATACCACATACCTCGGTTGCAGTGATAGGCGTACAGCGTTCCGCCGCCCGACACATCAAAGGCCGCCAGGTAATAGCATTGACCATCGGTTCCTCCCACGCCGCGGACCATGTCGTGAGGTAGAGCCGAGCCTACAGCCTCGGGATGATCGCCGTCATAGCGATACACCCCGCCGGGCGCTAAATAATAGAGCCAACCTGCCGCCTCACAGAGAGAATCAGCACTTTGGGAGACAACTCCGGGTGCCGCCATGGATTCCAAAAGATAGTCTCCTGCGCGGTGACCCATGAGTCGAAACAAGTGATCCTCCTTGAAAAGCACACCGTATCCTCGGTAGGCGATGCAAGCGGTGATTTCTCCCGAGCCGCCCGTTTCCATCGCCACGGGATCTTCATCGCTATCTCTTACCGAAGACCAGTTGAAGGGGTTTCCTGCTTCGGACAGGTAGACCGTGTTTTGACGGTAACCCATCAGACGATCCCCCAAGGCACAAAAACCGTCCATAGAGGGAAAACTTCGGCTAACCGTCAAATCAAAGGTGCCCGTCCTTTCAAATCCCGTATCAAAGAACAAGGTCCCCACGGTCATCCCAATGATCTTGCGGTGGAACACCGAGGTCTCACCGATAAAATAATCCTTTACGCTGATCTCCACCCCATCACCGACTTCAAAGCCCATCTGCTGCCAGTTGGCATTTCCGAAGGTGACGTAGTTTGATCCCAAAGCCGCTTCAGTCAAAAGATCGGTAGCAGCACTCAGGGATCGAAGGCTTCCGTCGGTGCTGTCGTAGCATATCTCGTCCGGCAACACGAAGAGCTTGCTACCAAAGGAAGCAAATCTTTTATCGGTGTCGCTGACCTTGGCGATTTCGGAGAGTGCACCCTCATCCGAAAGCCGATACAGACGCTCTCCCTGCGCCACAACGATGCCGTCATGGTGACAGATCCCGTGAGGCTTCCCCGAGGCAGAAGACACGTCAAAGGCAAATCGCTTCTCCAAGGTACCCATGGCAGGATAGGTACTTGCCGAAATGTTTTGCATACGCCGTATTTCCTCATTAGAAGGCACGGGGCAGGAGGACAAACCACCGAAGACGGTCTGCCGACTCCTTGTGATATGGCTGTCCTTTCGTTTTGCCCTGGGGAGCAGGCAACTGTTTTTTCTCATGTTCTTTCCTCCTGTTGATGGTCTCTTTTCAAAGTTTTCTACGCCTCATCTTCCAATTGAGACAAGACGTTGCTTCTCGCCTCTAAAACGGCGAGACGCCTCTCCATCCGGCAAAGCTGGATATACAGCTCCCGACTCTGGCGAGACACGTACCGCTCTAGCTCTCTGAAGCGGCGATCTTCTTTTTCAGGGGGGGTAAATCCTTCAGAAAAGAAATTCAAGTCCGCCATGGGATCCCTCCTTCAGGGCAAGGATGCCACGCTCTGCGGTGATCCAGTACACAGGTCATCCCCGAGTCGATCACATAGGCGACGGTACCGGGGGCATCGCTGACGGGGAGTTGCTCCACGTCTTCCGCCTCGTCACAAAGATAGAATCGTCTGTAGACGCTCCCCCCGCAGTTATCACGAATGGGGGTCTTTTCCTGAGTGATGACAGAAAACATATCAGTATCTCCTCTCTCTCTTACACCATTTGGCGTAGTCTTCCAGGGCGTTGTCCGCCAAGGTAGCCGTTTCCTCATAGCGGGAGATATCCCCGTTGAAGAAATCCACCATGGAAGCCAGGTACATCCAATAGACGCGGTCGAAGGGAAAGGGCAAGGACAACGGAATGTCCTCGTCTGCCTCCCCCGTAACGCTCAAAGCCTCGGGGTCATGGTGCTGAATGCTCACCAGAATATGCCCCTCCAACTCGGAAAGCCAGCGATGCTTGAGGGTGATCGGCACAGCATTGGGGGCAAGGGTGTCCACCAATTCGATGCAATGCTTGACAGTCATGGTTGCCTCCTTACGCGTGGGCAGCCTCGGCTTCACGGAAGCGATTCTGCTCCGCCTCCAGCATCTCGGCAGTCTTCATATCCTGGATCTCGGACTGATCCAGCACGAGAGCAAATTTACGCTTGATCTTCACCCATTCACCTCGTCTGATCACACAGTTCTGTCCATTGACAGCTACGTATACGTCATCCTTGTAACGGTCATTATCACGGAAAAGCTTGACGGCGACCAATTCGTTCAGGTATGCCTCTGCCATCATGGCAGCATTGTTTTTACTCATTTATTTTTCCTCCTATACTGTATGTCTCCCTAAGGGAGGTGCAAGCACCCCCCCCGGTTTTTTCGGACAGCGTCTTCCGGTCGTTCAAAGGTTAATTGGCGCCGGACTCAAAGGTAGAAGCGGTCTCGATTCTGACCATAAAGGCTTCCACAAGACGAACCGTGACCTTGTTGGCTTTCCAACCCACAGTAGCACGTTGATTGAGGGGATCGGACGTTCCGGCCGAACCCAGTTGCTTGACGATATGCTCCAGACCGCCGTAGCCCAGCTCGGTAGTACCGTAGGCGTTGTCGCCCAGGATCAGGGTAGCATATACGTCACGACCTTCGGCGCCTGCTTCACCGGGATAGATGATATCACCGGAGGCACAGGTCACCTTTGCCTGCGTAGTTTTGGTGCTGTCGGTATAGAGGGTGATGCCCGTAGTGGTATTGGCACCGACGTAAGCCTTCTGACCGCCAATCAGCACCCAACGCCCTACCAAAGAGGAAGCGGTCACGCCCGCCTCACTGCCGTTGATGGATACGGATGCGGAAGCATTGGCTGCGGCAGTTACCGACAGATTTCTTGTCTTGGTACCCAAGTCGGGCGCGTGGAAAATCTTGGCTTCACTGGACTCGATAAAGCGAACTCCCTCGATCTTACCGATCTCACCCTCAAAAATGTGGGCGGGGTCAGCATACTGATTGGGGTATTTCCATGAAGGATCATTCATCAGATCGTAGGACACGTCGGGATGAATAATGGCTACATAGGAACCATTGATCTTCTCAGCGTTTTGGGACTTGAGGAAACGCACCGCACGACGGATGCAGTCCACGGTCAGATAGTGGTTACCCGAAGCCTTACCGCCCGTGAGGAGGTAACGGGCGGAAACGGCGTTTTCACCGTACTGCACGTTGGTACCGCCTGCCAGAACTTCACGGGAGATGGTGTCCAGGGTTCTGCCTGCCTGTGCGCCCAGAAGCTTGGTCGCCATGCACAGGTTGTTGTCCACGGCAGACATGATGAGCAGGTCGGTCAGCTCCACGTAGCCGCCGTACTGGGCAATGGTCGCCTCCACTACGCTGACACGGAGGTTCTGCCCATCGGGGGTTACACCTTCGGTGATGGGGGTCATGCGCTTAGGCAGGGGATCGTACTTTCTGAAGGAGATGGTCTTGGCACCTCCGGGAATTCTGTGCTTCTGCGCGAACAGATCGTGGGCAAGATAGGGTTCTGCGTTATCAATGAGATAATCGCTGTAGTAGGTCTTCATCTCTGCGGACAGACCCTCGCCCTGACCATAGGGGGTCACCTGCCCTGTGGTGTTGTTAGACACACCCTCGGTTCCCTGCACCAGCGTGCCGGATGCGAAGTGCTGCAAAAACGCGCCGCTTTCAATGTTTGTAAGATTCATTTCATTCCTCCTTATCAAGTTTCGCCCTTACAGGCGAATGGTCTCGCCGCGAGAGGCTCTCCGTGCCAGCTTCTCGCGATCTGCCTTGGTCAACCGACTCACCGCAGGATGAGTCGTGACGCCTTGAGCGGCACGAAGTCCGCTCTCGGAGGGGCGCTGTCCTCTGGCACGGATATGGGACAGCATCCGCTCCTCGGTTTCGGTGATGGCAAGGGCAACCGCCTCGGAAACAGCCTTATCGACCGCCTCCGTCACAGCTGCCGCCACCGCTGATTCCACTTTTTGCTTGGTGATCTCCCCTTGATGACACAGTTCAAAGATCTGTCGCAGGTTGGGATGGATTTCCCCTCTTACAAGCCCTCGGAAAAGAGGGTCTTTCATCTGTGTTTCAAGGTCAAAATCAGGATAGCTTTCCTTCAGTCCTGCCGCTTCCGCCCGCAGATCGGCTGTCAGATCATCCGCCGCAACCGCATCGGTCGCCAACGGTGCCTCAGGGGTAGCCAACGCTTGGTTGATGACCTCCTCGGATGCCCCGTCGGTCGATCCGTTCCATGCTTCATGCATCATGTCTTCCATGTGTTTCCTCCTTTTTCATGGTGGGGTGTTCTGTTAGCGGCTCAACGATACCGCTTGTGGGAACGCCCCTGTGATAAGCTCCAATCCTGCCGCTGCTACGGCAAAAGCGATCTCCGCCTCCTCCGACATATCAATCCTCAGATACAGCATGCCATCACGCTCCTCGCGGCGAAATCCGCACGTTGGGTTTCTTTTGTATACCCCTTCCAGATAAGCTGCCAAGCTGTACAGGATGGCTGAGACCCCCGCACACACAATGTCATGGCCGATCGCTCCATAACCCGCGTGCCCCGAGGCGTCCAGCACCAAGCCCTCCCCCTCCCGCTTCATATTTATATAGATCAACCGACAGATCCCCCCGATTCAGACTTGATAGAGGCGCGCAGCGCAGCGATCCCTTCAAACTCCATACCCTCCAGCGCGCGAAGTGCCGCCGTCTCCCGACCGCTGTCCAGCATCCCGCTGTCAAAGAGAGACAGCATAAAAGCGTTTCGCTCCGCGCGGCTATGGGGGGACTGCTTTTCGGCTTTCACCTCAATATCAAAGATGGGTCGATAGTAGCTGACATTGCCCGTCCCGTCTGTGCCATTGGCACGGTCTATGATCCCTCGGTTGGAATAGGACAGATAAGTATGGAAACCGTCCTCTCCCGTGATACGGAAGGTACGGGCGCTGTCATAAAATTGGCGGATCAGCTCAATGACCTGACTGATGATCGCCACATAAGCGCGATATGTTCCAGCCAAGCAGTCACGGCTACTCTTATCTCCCGCTTCTTGCAAAGCGGTAATCGCGGCTGCCGCTGTCACACCGCCGCTGGTGGTTCCCAAGGAAACGTCTTTAGTGCCGGTGGTCTCCTTCAACTCCTCGATCTTCATCTGACGCAGCTCCGCCAGCATGCCATCCATGGGTGAGAGGGTGATCTGACGGAGCTTTTCCTCGTCAATATCGCCCTCCACCTCAATGATCCGATGGTCCAGGTTGAGAAAGTCCTGCTCATTGATTCCCAAGGATCGCTTTGCCCAGTATCTCACACGACTTGCCCAGTTGGCATATTCCAGAAGGCGCCCGTCCAGCTCGTCAATATACCCCTGGGCATTTCTTCCCACGGCGATCAGTCCATAGCCTTCGGGACTGCCTTCCTCGGGAAAAAAGATGTCAAGCACAAAGGGATATTGTCCGTGGTCATACCAACCTCGCGACTCATAAACGGGGTCGTTTTCAGAGGCATACAGCAAGGTCTCGCCCACGAATTTCGCATAGTGCAAAAGGGTGCGTCCATCGGGGCGAGTGACCTTATAATACCAGTCTACAACCGCGGTCTGATGGGGAGCGCTACCCTTTCCTGTAAGGTAACTGCCACCCATGTCGGGAAGACTGCCACCCCAGGTGTCTTTTTCGGAAAGAACAGAATACTGCGCCATCAAGGTGTTGGTGTCCTCCAACGTGACAAGAAACACGTGTGGGCTTTCCTGCAGGTCTGCTACCCCGGGAGCCCAGTACAGGTTGCTGATGTCGACACGTCGGATATCAATATCACCGAATCCATTTTCCAAGGCGGGATTCCAGAAAATTCCGTACCCCGCCATCCCGTATTTCAACTTGCTCCACGCGTTATCCGAATAGAGCTTTTCAAAATTGCATCGGTGGGTGATCACAGGCAAAATGGCGGAGAGCATATCCGCGTCCGCTTCATCTCCCGGCTCTCTGGGTAACGTCCTGCACACGGGATAGTTGTCACAAAGATCCGCGTGCTTGTGGGCGATACTGTTGAAAAGCCAGGCTGACACAGATCTACCCTGATCCGCGCTTCCCTCTTTGCCGTATCTCTGGTACCACCAATTCGTTTCATCCGCCAATCGCCGGTCCAGCAGTTGCTTGCCTGTCCGATAGTCCCGCAGGCGCGCCGCTGCCTCTGCTACGGTAGCGTCCGTGACTCGCAACGTTTCCCTTTCGGGATATTCACCGTTCATTTGTTTTTTCATATTCATCTCCATTCTGCCGCCTTCGGCGGCACAAATATGCTTTGTAATTCGACCGTGTCGCTTATGCGACAAAATGGGTAATCCCCATTTTAGGGAGAATTGTGCGTAAAACCGTAAACTTCGATTTAGATTTATTGAACTTTCACGCTATCTCCCTTTCATCATGTTGTGTTTATAGGGAGACAGATTCAGAGGATCAGCCTCGTCTCCTCCACAGATAGGACGCCATTCTCCACGGTATGCCAGCGGATTCTCCATGCACACGTAGCGGCATTCATCGTAGATGTGATCCTCACCTGTAGTGTCCACATCCTCTACGTTGATCTGACTGTAAATCAAGGCAGGAACGGTTCGAATAAAATGCTTGCAGGTGGAAAAAACGTACAGCATGGGTATGCCCTGCTCATCAAAGGCGAGCCGTCTGTGCATCTGCGCCTTGCCTGCCAGTCTCGTGTGATCCGCTTTATCCCAGTAGACGCCCTCACGTTCCATCATAGCACCGATGGACTCACCGCCATTTTTCTGATAAATGGCAGGATCGGCGACACCGTGGATTCGTCGATGACGGAGATTGGGATCCTCGGCTTCAATACGGCGGATCTCTCTGGCAATGGCATCGGCACTCCAAGCCACCCCCGTATCGGGCAAAGGCAAGCCTGACGCATCCCCCCGACAACCATACAACTCGCGGATACGATACATACGACCGTCATGATCCACCGCGTACCAACCGACAGAAAAGGGTTTGGTATACCCCCAGTCAAACCCACGCCAGATCGCCCAGGAATCGGGAATGCGAAAGGGGGTGATCACATGGGTGCCGCGCCTATCCCCATAATGCTCGGGGTCGTTGCGCCACTCGGTAAAAACTTGTCCGGAAAAACTGTCCCAGTCACCGTACAAAAGGGCTTTTTTCTCGGCTTCGGGCAAGGTGGCAAGGCGGGTCAGGTAATCCGGGTCATTCTCCAGCAGAATCGTATTGTCAAACACCGTGGAGGGCACGAAGATCCGCCGTCGGCACCGCGTTTCCTCGTGACCGTCGGGATAACGCACCTTGACGGTCTCAGAAAGGGGCGTCATAGGCGGTGCCGGGGTGATAAATCGCGCTTTGACCCATCCGTGACCTATCCCGCCGGGGTTTGCCGTAGCCCGCATATAGCATCTTGTCCCCGCACCCGAAGGACGGTTACGGGAAAAGAGATAGCTGTACTCCTCCCAGGTAAAATGGGTCAGCTCGTCGAAGGCGATGTAGTCATAGGACTGACCTTGATAGTTGAGCCTGTCCTTGGGGTGTTGCATCGAACCAAAAATAATCTTTGCCCCACAGGGAAAGCGCCACGTATGTCCCGCCGCGTTATAGACCGCTCCCTTAACAGCCGCGGGATAATACAGCTGGGACTTAGCAATCAGCTCGGTCAGCTGGGGATACGTTTTCCGCAGGATCAATCCCTTATAATGGGGAATATGTACCTGTCGCAGAGCCTCAATAATCAGCGCATCGGATTTTCCGCCGCCCGCCGCACCGCCGTACAGCGCTTCCTCCTCGGGACGAGACATGAACAACCGCTGTCTGGGCTGAGGTCGCCATAAGACGGGACGATCATCCGTTTTCCTCATCCTGTTCAAGGCCCCCCTCCCCATCGGACAGGGCAGCGGGAATCTCCACAATACCTACGTGCTCATCCCCCGTCTCCTCTGTGCCCGGATGCTCACACCAGCGCTCGGGGTTGCGGTTGTTGAGAAAATAAGCGGCAGCACGGACATCACCCGGCACGTGGATCTCCTCGATCCCCGGAAGCAGTTCTTCTCGCTCACAGGTTTTTTTCCCCGTTTCGGGATCATACTCCACCCGCTTGACCTTCAAGGTCTTTTTCAACTCCACTTGATAGCCCTCTGCCCGACGGCAGATGGCGTCCTCCACACGCTTGCATAGCCGGTTGTCCCTTCCCGCATACTTCTTCCCCGCTTCAGACTTTGGTAGCATCGACCTCATTTGTCCCCTCCTGTCCATCCTTGGGAATCAGGCGAATGATATATTCGTCACCGACGCGGGATGCCGAAAAGCTCAGCTCTCCTAAGCCTTCGGAAATATCCTTTACCGCAAAGCGGTACTCCCCAACCCCCATGCGGCGGAAGATGACCGCCAACCAAGCGGAATAAATATCCATCATTTCCTGAACAGCTTTGAGAGGCACCATGGTTTCCTTACTTTTTCTCAACGTCCATCCCTCCCTGCTCGTCCGCATCAATCATGCTGAACTTTCTTTCATAGTAGTGATCCAGCATCTGTTTGAACGCACACTTCTTATAGTTCTCGGGGTGAGCGCAAAATCCGTAAACGATTTCCCGACGGGCAAACTTATCGGGAAAACGGAAGCGGGCGCTTTCGCAGTAGACGGTGCCGTTGCCCTTGTCTCGGAGGTAGTAGGGACACATGCCCACGCAGACCTCCGTGGAGCGGGACACCTCAGGCAAATGATGATAGTTTTTGTTGGTGTTTGCATCGTTCATATGAATTCCTCCTTGGTTTTTGTCTTTGTTAAGTTTCCTTAACTCGCTGCCTAGTATAGCACACTCACCCATCATTTGTCAACCCCCATTTTTAAGTTTTCTTAATTATTTTTTCGCACCCCCTTGACAAACCTTGTTTTTTGCTCTATAATAAGCACAATAGGTTAAGTTTTGCAAACTTGGTTTGCCACATCAGAAAATAGGAGCAAAACATGAAAGCATTCAAGGATCGCTTACAGGAAGCCATGAACGTACGCCAAATCCGCGCCACGGATCTCTCACGCTCAACAGGAATCTCCAAAGCCAGCATCAGTCAGTACACCCACGGAAAGTACGAGCCCAGCGGAGATACTTTGTGCCGACTGGCACAAGTGCTAAACGTATCCGAGGCTTGGCTCATGGGACAGGACGTCCCCATGGACATTGAGCGAGATCATCTCCCCAAGGGGCTGGAGCCTGCCCATCTTCGCCCCTTTCCTGTTTTAGGTGACATTGCGTGCGGTTCTCCCCTCTTGGCAGTAGAAAACCGCGGAGATTTTATCTCTGCCCCCGCCGACGTTGATGCCGATTTCATTTTGGTTGCCAAGGGCGACAGTATGATCGGTGCGCGCATCTTTGATGGTGACGAGGTTTTGATCAAGCAAGCGGAGATTGTCAATAACGGCGAGATCGCCGCGGTCATCTTAGATGATGAAGCTACCTTAAAGCGTTTTTACTTTTATCCCGACAAGCACCGCATGGTCTTACAGCCCGAAAACGCCAAATACGAACCTATGATCTATGAGGGAAAGGAGCTGGAGAACGTTCGGATCGTGGGACGTGCCGTCTCTGTTCTCAGCAAGCTGACCTAAGCCCTTGATCAGCTGTCGATTTTTGTCACATAAAAAACTCCCTCCTCATAAAATGGCATGAGGAGGGAGTTTTCTTTGTAATGATAAATTGTTGTTTAGGAGTACGCCTGGGAGGGCCCTTCTTGAAAGAAGTGCCCCCCCCGCCCCCCCCCACAACCCCTAAAAAAAAATTTTTTTTTTTTGTTTTTTTTGGGGTTTAAGGGGAA
>JAZSFA010000166.1:0-4472 GCA_045531965.1 Eubacteriales bacterium | reverse complement strand
AATTTCGTCTGCAATAATTACCGTATCAACTGGATCTACTCCACCTACAATGTACTTCATCAGATTTCGCAGATTCTCACGGATATGCTCAAATTCATTGATACCCGCATTCTCCAGATAATCCGTGTGCAGAATCTTGTTGATCAGTTCGCTCTGCACCATGATCTCCGGAATGTTGGCCACAGAAGCGATACCACTGACCTTTTTGAAGAGATCTGTTCTTGCCTTGGCATACTTCTTGCCCATCAGATATGCCAGTTCAATACCATACATCAGCGCATCGAAACGCACTGCGGATGCCTCATCTGCATCCGGGATGATAAGTGGTGCCAGCTCATCCCGCATCAGCAAAGTGTTCTCGTAAGTCAGCGCGGTGTAGTTGTCCGGGTTGGAATACAGTTCCACGAACTTGAGGTGCTGACGAACAGCAAAATTCTCCTTGTTGAGTTCGCGCACCTTACGCACCATATCGTCAACCAATGATTTGCGGAACGCAATCAAGTCAGTGGTCTGATACGCAAGATCCTGCAATTTAAACGCGATCTGTGCCTTGAGCTTAAAGATAGCTCCTTGCAACGCGATCTGATTGGCGGTGGGTTTGCCATTGTTCATGCGGAAAAATTCAAAGTTCCCGCAGAAATCGAAGATATAGAACTTGTCCTTATCTTTGCCGTCCATCAGTCCGTCGCAACGACGAGTTCCACGTCCGATCATCTGCCAGAACTTCGCCTTACTCATCACTTTCTTGAAGAAGACAAGGTTCAGCACCTCGGGCACGTCAATACCCGTGTCCAGCATATCCACGGAGATCGCGATCTGCGGCAGCTTCTTGGGATCGGAAAACTCGTCGATCGCACTCTGTGCATAGGTCATATAGTTGTCAATCACCTTGGTGTAACCGGGCAGATGGGGATATTCTTTCCCGAATATCTCGTGGATCTTCTCGGCGTGCTCGTGGTTCTTGGCAAAGATGATCGTCTTACCGAGCTTTTCACCGTAATCGATGCGCAGGCCGTCCTGCATCAAAATATGAAGCACCTGACGAATGGTATCCTCGTTGAATACCCACTCGTTGATGGCAGAGGAAGCGATGCTTTCGGGCAGATCACCGTTTTCATCTTCAAACGTGTCCTCGTAAGCTTGTCTGTCTGCTTCGGAAAGATCATCGTATACGATACCTTGCTCAATAAACTTCAACTTGCTTTCCACAGACATAAAATCCACAAGGAATCCATCGGTAACCGCTTGAGAAAGCTCATAAGCATATGTTGGTACGTTGGTTTCAAGTTCAAATATATCGTAGGTGTTCTTATCAATCTCATCTTTGGGTGTTGCGGTAAGACCCACCAACGGAGCATCGAAATAATTGAAAATATCCTTGTATTTGTTGTAGATGGAGCGGTGTGCCTCGTCCACGATGACGAGATCAAAGTGACCGACGGTAAAGAGCTTCTTTTCGCTTTCATCCTTAACCGTATCAATGCAATTCATCATGGTCTGATAGGTCGAGAATACACAACGAGAATCAAAGTTTTCCTTGTCCTCACAGAGATTGGTCACCGATAGATCGGGGAGCATATTGACAAAGGCGCGTTTTGCCTGCGTCACCAGCGAATTGCGGTCTGCAAGGAACAGAATATTTTTCACCCAGCCGTGATCCAACAGCACCTTGCAAAGAGCAATGACGGTTCTCGTCTTGCCCGAACCCGTGGCCATAACGAGAAGTGCCTTGCGGCGATTCTTCTTATCAAATGCCTCGCATACCGCCTTGATGGCACCCTCTTGATAGTATCTTCCCGCGATATGCTTGGCCACCATGACGTTCTTGAGACTTGTCCGCATACTCCGCAGGTTAAACAGCTTTTCAATGTCACGCTTGGAATATACAGCCGCTACACGACGTTCAGGATCATACTTGTCGTTCCAGATGCGGGTGTCAAAACCGTTGGAAAGGAAAATGATGGGACGGCGGCCGTATTTCTGCTCCAAAAGATCGGCATACAGCTTGGCCTGCTGTCTGCCCTTGGCAACGTCCACGCAGGTGCGTTTGGCCTCCAACACCGCCAGAGGCTTGCCGTCGTCGCCGTAGAGGACGTAGTCGGCGTAGCCCACGCCGCTCTGGTTGGGCATACCGTACAGCTCCACCTCATTGAGCCAGTCCTTGCCTTCGACCCAGCCCGCATCTTCAAGCATGAAGTCGATATAGATCTTTCTCGTCTTGTACTCGGACAGCTCGAGGGGCTTGGGAACGTAGGTCAGCACGTGCTCGGCGCGGCGGGCGGTCAACTCCTCCTTGAGCGTTTTGTTTTCCTCGATCAGCTTGGCAATATCAATATCGCTTTCGGGCACGAAGGCAAGAGCCTCGTCCACGGTCAGTGCGAGCAGGGACTTGTCAAACTGCCGCTCCTCGTAGGCGGGGGCATAGAAATACGCCACGCAGTCAAGGAATACGAAAAGATTCTCCAGACACAGCTCTGCCTGCTCCATGGTGACCTTTTTCCCTCCGTGGGCGGCGTTGTTGCCCAGCTTGCGGATGAACTCCATGCGCCGCCAGATATCGGCGCCGATGATGTCGCGGAATTTCTCGTCGTTCATGAGGCTGACGAGGTTATCCTGATAGGGCATGACGAGATCGCGGTCAACCGAATACATCCATTTGACCGCGAACTCCATGGCGCGGCGGCAATTCAGCACGCAGGCGTCCACGTCGATATGTAACAGCTTCTCCGCCGAGACGGCGACCTCCGCGAAGGGGGAGAAGTCGGGGGTGGGGAGGAGGAAGTCGAAGTTGGTCATATAACCTCCTAATAGATTAGTATCCTTTATTTAGATAATTTGTTTAGCTTATCAAATACAACTGAGCCAGATATCGATTGAAAAGCAGATAAGTTCTTTGTTAAATGTTCAATCGGCAACTTAGGAAAATATACTCTCGATGATTGATCGTATTCATTTAATTTTTCAGTAAGTATTTCGTTATTTCCTTCATCGCTAATCCCATTCATAAGCATATATTGAAAAATTAAGTCTTTGTTATTCCAAGTATTTGTCATTGCCAAACAAATATCATGCCTTGCCTTGTCAATTTCTTCTGCAGAAGAATAAAAATTATCAATTATCTGTTTTTGATTATCATCGAATTTTCTTGTTAGAAGATGACGATTTTCTTACCAATAATTATTTGGCAATATAGTTTTGGATGCATAAACAGCATGGGCATTTAAATTTGGAGTATTCTTTAGAAGCAATATATTTCCTTCTATCTGCTTTATTTGCGACACAACCAATCTTGCAGCTGTTTTCACCTTGTTTTTTTCTTGTATTCGATACACAATAATTGCAAAGCAGCCCGTAACTACTACTAACAGATTTATTATCAATGACAATATTTCATACAATCTCATAAAATCACCTCATCAAAAAATTATTGATTATTTTTCCTTATCCACAACTTTCAGTTGTCCAGTATATTCGTAATAGATGTTACCAATTTCTTCAGCGGGTACAATTTGATATTCTCTTTTTAAGAAGCAGTCTTCTTGTTCCATCAAAATATAGTAGTCTTGAGTATTATGTACAACAATCTTATTCTTGTAATCATGCGCAATATAGTATTCCGTGCGCGATTCCGCGTCATGAGACCCAGATAAATTGAACATAGCTCCAAGTATAAACACTACTGCTACAATTACGTGTATATACTGCGCTTTTTTGTTAGCACCACTAAATATTCCTACAGACAAACGTTCGTTTTCTTGAATATCGCCATTTAGACTGATAGCTGAATAAGTTTTCCATTTTTGAACAAAACTACATTTTTCTTTTACCTTTACTAAAGTTATTATTATTTGAACCACGGAATAAACGAGTATCAGTGCCAAAAATACAAAAGATATTATTGGAAGTGTCCTCATAAGCACAATTTCTATTCCGAACACAATAGCTGTACCTATTAACATTGTCCATATTTTAATCATTCTATAGTCTCGTGTTCCTGTAGCTAAAATCAATACTGGGCTCACAGATAAAACAGCCGTATAAATAATGGTAATGACTATTGCAAAAATCGCAACTATATTTTGCAAACTTAGATCCATATATGTTAATGGCACCCCATAATAATCCAGCTTGCCTTTTTGATAATAATAAGATAATAAGTAGCTTAGTCCTAAGGACACCGAAATAATTAAACCGTTCTCGACTATAATTGAAAATATTTTTTTCAAAAACTTCACCTCACCCAAAATATTTCTGCATCAACGCCTTTTTCAGCGTTTCGAGCTTTTCAAGGCTCTTTTGAATTTCCAATTTTGATTTGTCGGTCTGTTCGACGAAGGCTGCAAATTGTTCTTGCAATGCCAAGGGTGGCAAAACTATTGAATAATCCTCTACCTGTTTACTACTGATATTGGGTTGCAGGGAATTGCCACTCATGGCTTCCACATATTCTCTAAACTCAGGCATTTGGCATA
>JAZSFA010000003.1:0-12734 GCA_045531965.1 Eubacteriales bacterium | reverse complement strand
CTTATCAAGTGCTTTGTTGGCTTTGATATAATCTTTCTTTTCCTCATCATAGCGCGACTTAATAGCATCGGTCAGATCGTACATTCTTACGTCTTTTGCAGGCCAAGCGTCCGTGAGCATCCAACGGTAGTAGTGGAATTTTCGAACGTCGGGGGCTGTTTTTTCACGCAGCTCTTCTGATTTGCGGGCGTAGTATTCGTTGAATATAATGCTCGGTATCGTAAAAGCCAAGAACATCAGCGAAAAACCAAGTGAGAACACCGCAAGTGTGGCAAATGCCACGGCAAACGTATAGATATGCGAAATTACATCAGTAGCCCGGAATAACAAAAGAATTGCTGTTGTTTCCGTGTATCTCACATCGTCGATCCGATCCTTGCCCTTTGAGGAATCGAGAACATCCATGGGAAGCTCCGAGAGCTTTTCCACTAATCGACATTGATATAGGTGCCGTGCCTTTTGGTCAATGATACTTTTTACCAAATCTTTTGCCGATGTAATTCCTTGGTTCACCACCAAAGATAGACCGTAAATGATAACCACCGCAAGCACCTTTTCTATTTCGGGTGTTGCCACGATTAATGCATCCAAAACGTATTTTAACAAAAATGCAGACACCAACGGAAAAGACGTTGTAATCAACATCAATGCGAAATACAGAAAAATCATAAATTTGCTTGACTCAAAGATTAAATTCCAAGAGTAAGCAAGGGATTTAGAAGTCAATTTCAATCTATTCATTCGCATCACCTCCGTGTATTTCAAAGAAGTCATCGGTTGTACAATTTAATATTCTCGCAAGATGCGGCAGAAAGATAATGTCGGGATAGCAGGTGTTCTGCTCCCACTTACATACCGCTTGAGCAGAAACACCAATCAGCTTGCCGAATTCCTTTAGCGAGAGATTGTTTTCGTTGCGGTACGCCTTGATTTTGTCCGCAATCGTTATTTGATACGTCGGCATACTCATACCACACCACCGCCCTTTACCATGCTGATTTTTCGCATACGGTTGATAAGCGCCATCAGTTCTTGCTTGCGAGGCAAATCAAGAAATCTCTCACAGGTTGTAAAGAACGGAGAATAGAGAAAATCAATTCCTTCTTCATCAATCCGTGCATACAAATCGTTGACCTTCCGCTCCATATCGATTTTTCTATCGTTATTCGACACCTCCAAATAACGCAGCATAAAACCAAGCGTATCAAGCTGACGGGGAGAAACGATATCGTGAAGTCCGCGTACGTCGATCTTTTCGTCACCGATGATGACAAATCCCATATCCGAAACCTCAAGCTTTTCCGTACCGCTTCCTTCGGGATAAGAGGAAAAGCGGTCAGAATAAAGCGTTCTGCATTGTTGCCAATTTGCAGATGATGGCAATACGGCAGTTACGTTATAAGAATCGCAGATGTTTTTGGACTTTTCGGTTACGTCGTGAATCAGGTAATCCTCCATCATATAGATCTTATCTGCGACGGAGAGATATTCACCGCTACCGCCGATAACGAGAATGGTAGAAACACCGTGCGTTTTGTGAAGCTCGTTTACGCGGTCGGTAAATGGCGTGATCGGCTCTTTTTCAATAAGCTCCTTCATCATGCGGTCGCGGATCATAAAGTTTGTGGCGCTTCTGTCCTCGTCAATGAGCAACAGCTTTGCATTGCAATCTACTGCCTCCATAATGTTTGCTGCTTGCGAGGTCGATCCCGATGCGTGATCGGTGGAGAAATCACTCGTATCACCTCCCGGCAACCACTTAATAAACGGAGAGATATTGACGTGCTTCACGCTTCGCCCGTCCTCTGCGGATATGGTAACCGCGCTTTCATCAGTAATACAAAGTTCTCGTCCGTCCCCGAGCGCGTGGTCATAGATACCTGCGGATATTGCATCAAGCAAAGTGGATTTACCCGAATAACCACCACCTGTGATGACGGTAACGCCCTTCTTGATTCCCATACCTCTCACGCCGCAAACCTCAATTTCATCATCGGGAGCGGATTTGAACGGGATCGCATCAAGCATCGGCAAATCTGTACCTTTGGCGCGTGGCAAGATGCTGCCGTTAGCTACGAAGGCGCAATAGTCACTATTTTTCAGCCATTCTCTGATAGCCGATTGCTTTTGGGCAAGCTTAGTGGCTTTCCTTAAGCCCTCGATATCGAAATCCAAGACAAATCGGTCAACCGCATCGGGAAGATCGCGGCACATCATTTGGAAGGTTTTGCGAAGCTTCTTTAGCGGAAACTGAACCTGGATTCGGATACAAAGGCACATCAGCGGAGGACGGGATACTCCGTCACTCAACAGATACACCGTTGATCCCGAACCATTTGTATAATCCTTCTGCGGACACAGCGCAAAATAGGCTGTGTTTCTTTTTATGATCTCTCCACCCGGCGCACACAGATAATACTTTCCGTTTTCATTATCGGGGCGACTACGGTTATAGAGTTCAGCATTCAGCGCATCAACGTATTTCTTAAAAGCGCGGAGGCAATAGTCCGCTTCTACATTCTCGGTGGATTTATCAGGAATATCGATTCCAAGCGCGGTGCAAGGAATACTGATCACCACCGTTGGCTTATCCTGCGCCAGCTTGTGCGTGGTAGATATATCGAATCCAATGCTTTCGTTGTAATAAGTCGAGCTGTAATCCACATACGCCGGCATTGTTGATGAAGGGTCTACAATGGTCATACTGCCTTCATACATCGCCTTGTATGTGGTCGTGTTAGGCTCCATAGATAATATTTTGTTTTTCAATCTTTTCATGGGCATCCCCCGCTTTCATATAAATCAGTCATACCGGTTCTCGTCGTATATGCCTCCTTTCGATTTGCCGGATTTTCCGTTTGACTTATATTCGAGAACTTTCCACGAAAACCGCTTTAAAAAGCAAAAAAGCACCCCTACGGGTGCATAAAGCTATACGTTTGCCAAAAAAAGAAATTTTCGGCAAACAAAAAACACACCCGAGATCGGATGTGCATCAATACTATATGATCCTTGCGTTCAGCATATCGCAGGCGACAAATATGACATCCGATAAATATAAGTTCATCATAATCATCGCCTCCTTTGGCTGAATTTGTAATTTGATTACGGTAACAAGTATACCACATTTTCTTTTGATTGTCAATCGGCGGTGGGAAAGTTTTCGTAAACCATTGGTTGATGCTCGATTGCTTTATAATTTGTATTCAAACAATATCTGACAATGGTTTACAAAACATGAGATTTATGGTATAATTATAATGAAAACAGAGGGGGTGAAAGAAAAATGCATCCTACAAGAGAATATTTAAAGGGGTTAATCGATCAAGGATACGCTCTACAAAAACCTCAACAGAATATCTATATGGCTAATTCTGCGTTGCAGGTGGCCAAAATGTACCCATCCAATGCATCAATTACGTCGTGGAAACGAAACGTGCGAGAGTATATTGATCGTTATTTGAATAACCGACCTGCAACTCACTCCATTGGTGTATTACTTCTTGATACCGGAGGAGCAACAATTGATATGGTGGTGAATTATTTAGAACAACTGTATAACAATTACGAATTTTGGGACTCGTTTGACAAACAACAAACAATTACGCAACCACGAAAAGGAGAATCACATGCCATGTATGATGTATTTATATCTCATGCCGATGCAGATAAAGCTACATATGTTGATGACTTGAAAAAGTCGTTGGACAAGCTTAATATTCAAGTTTTCTATGATAAAGATACACTTGAATGGGGTGATAATTGGAAAAATAGAATTCTGGAGGGTGTAAGTAAAGCAGAGTTTGCTATCATCGTCATATCCGAGAATTTCTTTGGTCGAGAATGGACCGAGAAGGAATTGTCAGACTTTTTGAATCGACAAAACCGCAACGGTCAAAAGATTATTTTGCCAATATTGCACAACATTACTATAGAACAGTTGCAAGAGAAATATCCTGCTGTAGCGGACATTCAAGCATTATACTCGTCAGAGTATTCCTGTGATGAAATTGCCTTGAAGTTTGCCGCACAACTCATCAAACGCCTAAAAGTGTAGTAGATAATTAACACCACTCAAACTATCTGCTTTTAACGAGTATTGCATGAAAGCGAAAAACAAATTTCTTAAGAACATGGAAAACAAAGATGACAAATGAAATAATTATTGCTATAGTGAGCGCACTCGTAGGTGGACTATTCACTTTTCTCACTACTCTCATACTAAATCGGCGCAAGGAAAAACACGAGGATAGTCTTGAAGCCAAGAAACTGCAACGCGAAGCATTTCAAAATCGGCCAGAAATGCAGATTGTCGATTTTAAGGATTATATCTCTCGAACGGGATACGGTGTTAAACAAAAATGCGACATTAATCTTTTTGTTGCTTATATAGACCATGTATCAGTTGAGGGAAAAAAGGAAAAATCTATGGTATATGCGCACTACAAAGAGAAATATCTAAATCAAGATGAATGGTGTTGCGTGATATACACTTTCAAAAACGCAGGGAAAACAGATGTTTCTACCTTAGATATTCTATGGCACTTTCAGCAATCCTCGTGTCTCTTTCCTATGGATGGAGTTCGTCGATGGACCGAAGGAAATTTGCTTAACTACTCATATTGTTATGACAAGAAAATTCGCATTGGAGAAACTATTACGCTGAAAATTTGCTATTACAAGGAAGCAATCGTACCGGGTGTTTTTTCTGCACCAGTTTCGATTGGCATGATGGACGACAATGGTCGGTATTGGATTCAGCCGCTGTTTGCACCACAAAACAAATTGTACGATAGCAGAGCCATTTCGCCTCAAGAGTACATTGAGCAAACCAATACTAATTTGGCAGAAGAATGTTTCAAGAAGCCGTGGCTATGGTGACTCAAAAAAATTTCATAATTTTGTTTTTAATATTTACGAATAAAGTATACCATATACAAAAGGCGATTAAGTTACATTGGGAGGATGAGTATTATATAATACTTTCTCCTCCCGTGCTTTCCGTTCCGTCAATCTAGTAAGGCATAGCACTTATAAAATACTTCACCAAATTTTTCGATATCTATTTACTTTCAAAGAAAAGCAAGGCAACATCAATCCCGTGAGTGGCTGATGTTGCCTTTTTTGAGTTATGGTATTTATGCTTGGGGTAGATAGGGCGTCAATCGTTCAACCAATTCCTTGAACCGATGATCTTCTTGAACCGAGGCAAAGGGGCCATTCACATTCGTAAGCCCTTGATAAGCCCACCAACAGACATATTCGCCCTTATCGTTGGTATCATCTTCGGGCTCACTCAATTTGTTATCAGTCAACAGATTCAAAACGGGACAGTTATAGGAGAGAACGGTTTCGACAGGTAACTGACCGTATTGAGCATACAGATCAATTGCCTTTTCAAGAGCGAAATATCCTTCATCACACTTTTCCTGCTTGAAATATACACCCGCGATTCGCATATAAAAGTCTGCACGCATACACATCCACGCATCCGTGTCTGTGGACGGGTCCCTCATGTCGTCGATCAGCTTCAGCACCAGCTTATAACCTTCCACCGTCTCGGTGGAGGACTCCTGACCGATGCAGTTATAAAAAACGTATCTCATAAATGAGAGGAGATTTTCTTGCATTTGCATACGGTGCTTTTCCGCGTCGTTGCGATATTCATAGCGTGCTTCAAGCAGAACCTCGCGGCAGGCTTTCCAGCCGGGGATCAAGTGGCTCCAAGTGTCCAACGAATCCTCGCTTTCAGCGATCATAATATAGCGCATAGCTTCCAGCCGGTAATCCTCGTCAGGGCAGTTTTCCAAGATGTTCCGGCAAATGGCGCGGATCTCCTTGAGGTGCTTCTCATGGGGGCGAACACCATGCTCCAGATAGCATCGGCACAGCCATATACCGAAGCTGTATTCCTTGGGAAATTCCTCATAAGCCGCCCGACAGGTCAGATAGAATTGCTCCGGATTGTCTTGGACTTCACGAATCAGGCGAGTATGGGTAGCGATCTTTTCTTCCATGGATTCAAGGTCTGTGCCGAACAGAACGTCAGTGGAAATATGGAAGAGCTGGGCGATCTTGGGAATCAGCTCAATATCGGGATAGGCAAGCCCGTTCTCCCATCGGCTGACCGATTGGTAGGTCACGCCGAGGGCTTGGGCTACCTCTTCTTGGGTGATGTTCCGCTCGCGGCGTAGCTTGCGGATAACAGTAGATATGGGTAACATAGTACGAACTCCTTGTACATAGATTCGGCTGCGCAACCTGTGCTTATATTGTACAGCCTTCAGGGAGAAAAGTCAATAAGCTGTCCCGCACTATGGACTCAATCAGCGAGAGAATTTTGCACTTGTTCGTATAGTCAGGGGGCTGTGTGTTATCGTTTATAGCTTCTGCGCTCTTTCCAAAAGCTCCTTCCAGCGAGGCTCTTCCCGCACGCTGTCAAACCATTCCCAACCCGATTGCATGGTCATGATGAGCGCAACTGCTGTCTTATTCCAATAGTAGCGAATCCCGAGGAGATGGAGGAGCTTTTTCCCATTGGGAAGTTGAACGTGCCGATTCTGTTTTATGAGCTTGGTTTCTCCAAAGAACAGAGGATTCCCCAAATCCAACGGCGTTCCGTCGGGAATGTTTGCCCAACGTTCGTTGAGTTCAAGGGCTTTCTCCAAATAGGCATAGCCCTGCTCGGTATCACCTGCTCCGAAATAGGCTGCGGACATACGTATATACACCATGCCGTATTCAGCGATCCATCCGTCGGGGATACGCTCATTTTCTTCCCGGCCTGTTACACCGTCCAATATTTGCAAATACACGGCTTTGTGAGCAAGGGAGTCCATGGGAGTGTTTATGACACAACACTTATTCAAACGCTCAATGGTGGTTGCCGTGCGCAGAAAATTCCCTGCCTTCCGATACATCCAATACTGCTCGTCATCACCTAAAAGCTTGTACCGCTCCTCGTATATCTCGTAGCAGTTTTCATAATAAAACTTTGTATCCCTGTTACGCCATTTTTCAAGTTCGTCCTCATCACAGATCATGCACATATATTTGATTGCTCTTCGCCGCATAACGCTGTCGGTACATTCCTTTAGCAGCCTTTCACAGAGATCTTGCAGCATGGGCTTGTATTCATCCAGTTTGTCTCTGTGATGATGTGTGATCTCACCCATGAGCGAATTAGCAATATGCCAATCACGGGGATATTTTTTGTGATACTTTAAAGCCAGAGCCAGCCGCTCTTCGGAGGAATCAAGGCTGTTCACGACCTTGAAATAGTTGTTATTGACATCCTCGCGGGCACTGATCTCGTCATTGCCAATGAGTTCATCCACCGTGACCTCAAAATAGTTGGCAATAGAGGGTAGCAGGGTAATGTCGGGATAGCCGTCGCCACACTCCCATTTGGACACCGATTGCGGAGATACACCCAATACCTGCGCCAGCTCATCCTGGGTCATATCCCGCTCACGGCGGTATTTTTTGATTCTTTCTCCAATCATCAAATTCATATTCTACTCCTTTCCGAACATGATGTTCATAGCGACGGGCCCTGTCACCGGTATTATGATACCATAGCAGGGGATAGAAGTCAATAACCGCGTTTTTGCGTTACATACCACTTTGAGTGGGATTTTTCTACGAAGAATTGTTTCGGTAAAGAAGGTTGGCAAACAAGTAGTTCGCATAAACGCATAAATTGAGAATCATATCCCCCGATTTTTCGCCTCTCGGCGTGTCCAGTGTAGCATAGCTCTCGCAGCTGTCAACGTGAAAAAATATCGCTGAAAAATGAAATAATAGCAAGAAAGCCAGGTAGCAATACCTGGTTTTTCTATATCCATAAGCAATATTTTTTCGTGTACTGACAAGGGACTATACCTCTCGTTGACATCTGCACACTTCACTTGGAATGAGCGCGAATTCCTCCCGACCTATGCTCCCCCGACCCTGCCGAAATGGCTCGCGAACAGCGAAGCTGTTCAGAAAATCGGGAGGTATAGAAAATGGAAACCCAAAACCAAGTAAGAATCACCAACAAAAATGTAAGGATCACCACTGAAAACGTCCAGCATATCGGTGAGTGCATTGCATTATCTGCCATCAAGAAAATGATGCGATTTGCACATCATCCGCGTTCTCTGGACAAGCTGTATGCCGGATTGGTCGAGGACATTTACGGCAACCGAGGCTACAACACAACCTTCTCGGACGGTTACGATCTCGCATCCGAAGTGATATGCTTCCTCTGTCATTACATTGGTCATAACTTGGATGATTTGGCTTGTCAAAATCGTAAAGGTGAGCTACTTACTGTCCGCTTTGCCTGCTACCGTTACGCCCTGCGGTACATCGAGAAGGAGTATCTGTCGCCCTATAAAACTGTCAGCATCGAAGAATGCTCTCCTGCCGATGCTCCTATTGACTTTGAGACGCAGTATGAGATTGAGGACTACACCAAGGTCGATACGATTATCCACCAGATGCGTTTGACCGTTGCAGAAACCGAAACGCTGAATCACTACATGGCCGGACTTGGCTTCGTAGAGATCGCGCAGATGCAGAACGTCAACAATACTACCGTCTGGCGCAGGAGAAAGAGTATTCAGAAGAAGTACCTGCGATATATCGTCATGCAAGGCTGATTCGATTCACACATAAACAACAAAAGGGAGCTTGACGGCTCCCTAAAGTTATGCGATATGAATCGCCCAGTACGATGACAGGCAAAAATCAAAGCTCATACAATGCCTTGAAATCTTCTCGCTGACGGAGAGCATCGAAACCGTTCCAGCCCAGATACTCTTTGAAATCCTCAGTAAGAGTGGAGGTTCCGCTGACTTCCAAATCCTTGGCATCGAAAGACAGCTTGTTGAGAATGGAGCAGGTATACGGAACGGGCTTCACGCGGGCTCGGGCGAGATCGTTCTCATAAGCCACTGCATATACATGGGATTGCTTCAAGGTCTCAATAGCTTCCTCATATTTCCCGTCGCGAGTTAGGCAAAGGGCTTGCCAAATGAGGTTGTGCATCAAGGCTTCATTGTAGTATAGGTAATTGCCATCGTCGATGATGATTTTGATGATAGCCTCCGCTGCACGAATGGCAGTCAGATCATGCTTGCCCCATTCCAAATCGTTCACGAGATTTCCCATCTTTCTGTCAATCATTTTCTGTCTGTGGGCGGTCAGTTCATCCCCGGACAGACACCACATGAGCAATTCATCTTCGTCGTCGGGGTGCTGCTTGGCATAAAAAACAGCATCTTCTCTGCGCCCTACGTTGGGAAGATTACGCACCAAGCCCCAGATGGCGCCGTTTTTTGCAATCATATCGTCACAATCCTCGAAAATCGTCTCGTAGAGTTTGACAGCGGCCTTGAAATGCTCCTGTTGTCCCTTAGAATATCGCTCACAGTTATGCACGGCGTAGGATTCCTCTGCCAACGCCAGCCACTCCAAATAGTCGAAATTCCCGGGGTATTCGGCCACGGCTGTCTTAGCAATCTCATAGCGTTTAGCGGTATCGCCAGTTTCGTAGGTCTCACCCCATGCAGCCTCCAGTTCCTTCATACGTGGATCTTCCTCTGCGCTGACCAACCCAAACAGCTCGTCGGTAGAGACACCCAACAGACGTGCGAGAGGGACGATCATGGACAGGTCGGGGGAGGCGGCACCCGTCTCCCACTTGGAAACGGCTTGGAAGGATACATTCAAATATTCCGCCAGGCGCTCCTGAGTCATGTCCTTTTTCTTGCGGAGCTCTTTAATCTTTATACCAATATGGTTCATATATGTTTCTCCTTTGCGTAATGGATAAGCCGGCCTGCTTTCACTACTATTATACCATAAATTCCTCTGCCGTCAATAACTTGTTTTTTGACAGAATTCAACCACGGTTCGAGTTTTCGATAATTTTGGCCCTTTGGCACCGTGACGTGTGCTTGTCTTGATACAAGTCGGCTCGCCAGCTAGCCCCCAAAACTCGCTACGCTCGTTTAGGGGAGCCCCGCAAGCTCGCCGAGACAAGCACACGCCCGTACCGCAAACAAACGAAAAAGAAAAATCCAAAGCCGAGCGGCCGCGGAGTCGCCCCCTGAGCCGCTTGGGCGTACGTCCGCGAGCACGCTCGGCGGCTTTTTGGATAGATTTCGTTTTTGGACGTTTGTTGGAGCGCCGCCGGGTGAGATCGTCAGTCCTCGCATCATCACCATCAGTTTCCGAGTGAGATTTGTCCAGTAGATTATCAAAACTCGCCGGTTTCGTAAGTTGACAAATTTGATCCCGATATGCTATCCTGTTTATGCACCATGGATGCTTGGGAAAAGTTGGGTAAACTTGGGGTAAAGTTTTGGTTTCTACTAAAAGATGTGGAAAAATATAGGTTTAGTTGCTTGTTTTTCACTGAGATCTATGGTATAATATCACCGCATTTCACAGAAAAAGGAATAGTCACAGTATAGTTAGTTCGTATGCAAAGTGTCAAGCCAAGATAGATGTTGCCGAGAGGCCAAGCCCGTGTTCCGAGGGCAAAATCGGAAGGTTGCACTTAAAGGCGTAATACGTTTTCATGACAGAAAAGCGTATTGCGCTTTTTTCGTGCCTTTTTCTCTGGAAAATACACCAGAAGGAGAAAAACTATTGAAAGGAAAAGAGGTCAACATCATCACAAACGGCGGCTTTGAGGTCAAACAAATGAGCGCGGCAGAGCGAGAGGCATTCATGTCGGCTCTGCTGGATCGCGTGTTGGAGTTTCGGCGCAAGCGAAAGGAGGTAGACAGTCATGCCACATGAGAAAGCAAAGGTCTACTTCGATGGCAGCCACTATATCGCCATCCCACAAAACGAGGGCAAGAGTCCTGGGAAGGGCGGCTTCCATGGCAACGAAAATGACGAAATGAGAACGGCTTTTGAAAAGGCCTACAAGGGCGCAAAAGCCAAACGGCGAAAGGAAAAGGTAACGGAAATCGTAGCGGAATTGAAACCGCAATTTGAAAGCGAAGAAAAGGCGGCCGAATACGTCAAGGCCGAGATAGAGCGGATCCAACGGAATCTGATCGTGAGGCAGAAGAGGCTAGTGAGGAAGATTAACCTTGGCAACTGGAATTATTTCTGTACATTCACCTACGACGATCAGAAGCATACCGAGGACAACTTCAAGGCCAAGCTTCGGGATTGCTTCAAGAAGATGTGCCACCGTAGGAATTGGATTTATATCGGCGTATGGGAGAGATCACCGAACAGCAACCGGTTACACTTCCACGGACTCTTCAACATCCCTGAAAACGCTATGGTTGGAGAACTGACGGAGTATCGGGATTACAGTACCAAGAACCACAGGATGCAGACCACCGTACAGAACAGTTACTTCACGGAACGCTTTGGACGAAATGACTTTGAGCCGATCAATAAACAGGAGCTTCCGAATGCTACTGCCTATCTCATGAAGTATATCGAGAAGTCTGGTGAGCGAATCGTCTATTCCAAAAACACACCTGCTTACTTCGTCTCGGACATTCTGGACGATGACGTGGTATGCACTATCGGTCAAGAGGACAGAAAGCTCTTGCTATTCGACAATTTCATCTGCTTTGATGAAGGGGTGTACATTGGTAAAGTCAGCCCCGAAGTCATCAAACAAATGCCAAAGAAGAATTAACAAATTAGTCTTTCGCCTTGGTGGAGCGTAAACGAAACCGCCGTCGAGGTCAAGGGGTCGAAAATATCGCAGAAAAGTAGGAATCGACCGACAAGAATGCAATATTTTCGCCTGTATCCCTTGACCTCTTTGGGCGGTTCCGTTTGGGCCGCTCCCGTCGAAAGACAAATCTAAAGACTGATAAGAAAGGAAAAACAAAATGAAAACAGCAGTTATTTACGCACGTTACTCAAGTGATAGCCAATCAGAGCAGTCGATTGAGGGTCAGCTTCGCATATGCAACGATTACGCCGAGCGAAATGGCATTTTGATCATGGACACTTACATTGATCGAGCCATGACCGGCACGAACGATCTACGCCCTGATTTCCAACGGATGCTGAAAGACAGTGCAAAAAAGCAATGGAATTACGTTTTGGTCTACAAACTGGATCGATTCTCCCGTGACAAATACGAAACCACCATCCATAAGCATACTTTGAAAATGAACGGTGTGAAGGTTGTATCCGCTATGGAGAACATTCCCGACTCCCCCGAAGGTATCATCCTTGAATCGCTCTTGGAGGGTATGAACCAATATTATTCCGCTGAGCTTTCACAGAAAGTCAAGCGCGGTATGTATGAGACTCGCAGGAAAGGTCACTATCAAGGCGGTTGGATTCCCTACGGATACAAACTGGAAGGCAGAAAACTTGTCGTTGACGAGGATCAAGCAGTCATCGTTCGCTATATGTTTGAACAGTATTCCATGGGCGTTTACGTCAGCAAAATCATATCCAATCTGACTTCACGAGGGATCCTGTACAAGGGAAAACCGTTCCTGCCGAACATGGTGTACGGCATTCTGCGAAACGTGAAGTATTCCGGCACGTACTGCAAGGGTGAAGAAGTGATCGACAACCTATATCCCCGAATCGTCCCACAACCGCTATTCGATGCCGTTCGTAAAAAGGTTGAAAGTAACCGTTATGGCAAGCGGAGCGTGAAGACCGTCTATCTGTTCCGCAACAAAATGATTTGTGGCTATTGTGGCAATCCCGTGAGTTCGGAGACAGGCACTGCACGAAACGGT
>JAZSFA010000110.1:0-4662 GCA_045531965.1 Eubacteriales bacterium | reverse complement strand
GCAGCAGCTGCCGCCACCGAAGCAAGAGTTCTGATTGCACATATAACAGAAACCTCCTATGAAAATTCAGCCCTGCATCAACAGGTCTCATTCCATAGTATGTGGCTTCTCGGAATTGGTGCGGCGGCGGGAGGAAAAATTACTGTCCCTGATGGCTGATGCGATAGCTGAGAGTCAGCAGCGTGTCCACAAAGTGCACGTTCTCGGTGAACACGGGTTCGGGCACGGAGATCTCCACATTGGTGAAGTTCCAAAAACCACGGATACCCAGCTGCACAAGATGATCGGCGATCTCCTGTGCCACATGCTGAGGCACCGTCAGCACCGCAACGGTGGGATGATGCTCGGCAAAATAGGACGCAAGTTCCGAAGGATGACGCACCTTCACGCCGTTGATCTCCGTACCAATAAGGTTGGGGGAGAGATCGAAAGCGGAGTCGATTTGGAACCCCACGGCAGCGAAGTCAAAGTTCTGCATCAAAGCGTGACCGAGATGACCTGCGCCGATAATAATGACCTTCTGATTTTTGTCGATACCAAGAATATGACCGATCTCGGCGCGTAGCTCTGCTACATTGTAGCCGTAGCCCTGCTGACCAAACTCACCAAAGCAGCTCAAGTCCTGACGGATCTGAGAGGCGGTAATGGACATTTTGTCGCCCAACGAGTGGGAAGAGATACGGACAACACCCTTATTAAATAAGTCATCCAGATACCGATAATAACGGGGGAGACGATGGATAACAGCATCGGAAACTTTCTGCTTTTTCATAGCTCGTTGTCCTCCTATCCGTAAAAATTTTCTACTATTGTAACGCACGCATATACAGTTGTCAACTTTTTTAACAATCTTTTTTGAAAAAATTTTCCCTTTACTTCGACGCGGAAAGTTGGTATAATAATCCGCGTGCCAAAGGCTGCAGGAATGGTAATGGATAGCGGCATTTTTGGTAATAAGAGAATACGCGCCCGTAGCTCAGTTGGATAGAGTGACAGACTCCGACTCTGTAGGCCGCTGGTTCGAATCCAGTCGGGCGTACCACTAAAGAAACCTCTTTTGTCTGTCAAGACAAGAGAGGTTTCTTTCATACGTTCAATATGATTATTTTTCGTATTTTTCAAAATATCCCATTTCAGTATATGCATACTTTGTGCTCTTGATTTTGTTCGAAATGATAAATGGCAGGCGGATCATAAAGATGATCAGGAACGCCACAAGAGCCAGTCCCCATAAATCGGTTTTAACAAATGTCGCTGATGCTATCAGCCAGTAAAGACTATATACTCCCACCTCCAGCAGCATACACCATGCAGTGAAAATTCCGGGTGAATACAATGTTTTCTTACCCTTTGGTCTGTAATGCTTCAAAGCGACAATGCTTAAAATTGTATGTACCAAAGTTTCTCCAAGTCCAAAGAAAATTATAAAAACAGTTCCCTTGTTTCCAAGCATTGGAGTCATGAAAGTAAGTGCAATAAACAGCAGCTCTGCACCAAAATTAGTTATCATATCTGTTAAACGGTTTTCAGGATAAGCCAGAGGATTATCGGACTTTTGCATCAGCTTATTCATCATAAACTGGAAACCATTTGGCCATGTAAGCTCTTCAAATACATGGAGCGGCAAAATAACTGTCAGCAGGCCCATCAGTTTTTGTGGAATACTCCATGCATTCCAATTGATAATCAATACATTGAGCATCACGATACCCAGTAAATAAGTTGCGTGCAGCCATGGCTGTCCGCACCACCAGTTCAACATTGATTTTCTCATAAAAAATTCCCCCTTTACGACAATCCGACAACTGTTGTATAATTCTATTATTCCATACTGTGTATGCATGCATCAATCATCAATTTGGCTCTGACTGTCGGATTAGTCGTTAGAGGGGCACTTATGAAAAAACAACCTGAGCGCACTGCCATGACGCGCGGTATTTTGATAGAAGCATTCCTTGAATTATGTAAGCACAAGCCTTTTGATAAAATCACTATTTCTGAAATATCTGCTAAAGCGGGCTATAATCGCAGTACCTTCTACCAGTACTTCAATGATGTGCATCATCTGCTTTCCTGCATTGAGGATGAGATGCTGGAGTATATAAAAGATGCTGTTGTAAATAAGATCGGCAAAGTCCGCCCGGAGAATTTTTTTGTTGATGGGTTTATGCAAATTCATGAGAACAAAAGGTATATATTAAAACTTCTGTTAGGCGGGAGTATTAATACCTTCCCTTCGAAGCTCAAAAAAAGCCTGATCCCTTTATTTGCAGAACAAATGCACATGTCTATGGATGATGAGCAGACAATTTATAAGTTGGATTTTTATCTATCCGGTATCATTTCAATTGTTTCAAGGTGGGTCACTTCTGATGCCCCAATGCCTCCAGAGGAATATGCGTTGTTGATCAGACAAATTGTAGAAGGAATGAGTAAGTCCAAGCTGTTTCCGGTTCTTTAATAAAAACGCACCTTTTCCGGTTTCTTCCCTGCATTTACGCACCCTTATGAAGCTCTTTCGCAAAGCATCCCGTCCCTTATGGGGCGGGATGCTTTGCTATGTACTGTGCCGCGATTCGAACCTAGCGGCCTACAAATTGAAATAAGGCACGGTTTGCAACGGGCGAAGCCCTGCAAACCGCTGGTGAGTTTATCCCCTTTAGGGGAAATCCAGTCGGGCGAATAAAACAAGGTCATCGGCTCGCCGATGACCTTGCTGCTCATTGTTAAGGCTGTACCAAAATACCGACGGCCCGGTTCGGCACATCTGTCATGATCGCGTCTGCGCCAATCGATTGCAGCCGCGCCATTTCCGCGGGATCGTTGATCGTCCAGTACTGAACGGCAATGTTATTCTCATGTGCGTAGTTGATGACGCGGGAAGTTCCCAAATTGATAACATAATCCGTTGTGGGGATCTGCAGTGCCACGAAGCGGAAGGTTCCCTCCTTGGCTTTCAGCCCCAGCATGGCGTGGAGATAAAAGCGGACACACTCCTTCACGCCTGCACTGCGGGGCATATCGGGATACGTCTCATCCATATAGGCGGTGACCTCATTGTGGAACGTACCCACCACCGTGCGGGAAAGACAGTTATGAGATGTCAGCGTCTCATACAGAATGTCCGTTGCCTTAAGCCCGTTGTCCCCGCCGTTTTTGACCTCAATGATATAGTGATACTCTCCACAGCTCTCCAGATAGGTCAGTGCTTCCTCCAGCGTCACGATACGCAGATCTTCGGGCACATCATCGCCGCGAAGGTCGGCAAAGGGAAGCGCCCCCTCTGCATTTTTGAAGCGTGCACCCATGTTCAGCGTTTTCAGCTCTGCAAGGTTTTTTGTGCCTACATCCACTTCAGCCTCACCAAATACCTCCGCCGCGTCACTGGTTCTGTCAAGGGTGCTGTCATGGAGAAGGACAGGGATCCCGTCTGCTGTCAGATGGATATCGAATTCGAAGATATCCAGCGTGTATACATCGCTCTCAGTGCAGTTTTTCAGGGCCATCATGGTGTTTTCCGGCGCAATGCCTCCGCCGGCGCGGTGTCCGGAAAGCATAGTCTGTCCCAGCGGTGTGATCAGCGGGTTGGTGGCATTCTCTGTGGAGATGGGTGCTTCGGTGCTGTCTTTTGTCACCAACCAATACACGCCGCCCAAGAGTGCCCCAAAGGCGAGGATAACGCACAGGATGATCGTCAAAATCCGCTTTAAATGATGTCTGCGGGAACGCTTCGTTTTTGCCATAGTATTTCTCCCATCGTTTGTCCGATTGTGCGGCTATCGTATCATATTTTCATACGTTCTGCAATTATTTTTGCTTTTCTTAAAAGAGACTGATTTTCTATAGCAATTTTGCCGCCCATCGTGTAGAATAAAAGGGAAAAACCGACAGGAGGACGTCCCATGTCACTGTTAACGAAAGCATCCTATTCCAACGAAGTGACCCAGCGTGAACAGGAGAACCTGCAGGTGGCCTACCGCGCCGCCTGTGAGGGCATCGTGCTGCTGAAAAACGACGGCACTTTGCCTCTCAAGACGAAAAAGGTGGCACTCTATGGCGCAGGTGCCTCTATGACCATCAAGGGCGGCACAGGCTCGGGCGAGGTGAACGAGCGCCACTCCGTCACCATCTTGGAGGGCATGACCGACCGCGGTTTTGAGATCACCACCCGCAACTGGATCGCCGATTTTGAGCGCCTCTACGTTGAAGCAGAGGCCGCTTACAAGGTGGAGAAGAAAAAGCGCATCAACATTTTAAAGCCCAACTCCATCATGGATATGTTGATGGAGGACTTCCGCGCTCCCTGCGGCCCTGTGATCGACGATGGCTATGTAGCGGGCTCTGACACCGACAGCTGTGTGTATGTGGTGAGCCGCCAAGCAGGTGAGGGCGGTGACCGCAAGGCGGAGAAGGGTGACTTCTTCCTCTCCCATGAGGAATTGACCGCCATCCGCTTCTGCGCCGAGAAATATCCCCACTTCGTGCTGGTCATCAACGCAGGCTCTTCCATTGACATGGGCTTTATGGAGGACATCGAGGGCATCAACGCCATCGTCTACCTCTGCCAGTTGGGCACTGAGGGTGGTCACGCCTTCGCCGACATCCTCTCCGGCGATGTGTCCCCCTCGGGCAAGCTGTCCGATACATGGGCAAAGCAGTACG
>JAZSFA010000001.1:0-2341 GCA_045531965.1 Eubacteriales bacterium | reverse complement strand
CGGAATACCTCTTGGCGATGATAATCTTTACGTAGCTCCTCAAAATCTTCGGGCTTTGTATAATGCTCATAATCAAAGAGAGCATCAGTAGAGATATCCAAAGCTGAAGCCAACGGAACTACCTGCGATATGTCGGGGGCTCCCGTATCTGTTTCCCACTTTGAAACAGCCTGAACGGATACGCCAATCAGATCAGCAAGCTCTCTTTGTGTATAGCCTTTTTCTTTTCGATATTTCTTTATATTCTGTCCAATCGACATAATCACACCCCCATATTTTGATGTTTACGCTATAATTATACCATACTTTGATATGACAGTAAACAAACCATTTGGAAATAATCATTCAACGGAGCGTGGATTTTTCAAAAAAATCATCTCTAAAACAATGACCCTAATCTGTAGAAAAACATCTTGACAAACTCAAAAAAGTATGCTATAATTCTATCGTGAATATATTTTCATTTATGTATTGGGGTACAAATATGCGATACTTAAGCGAAGAAACGATGAAGAGGATTATATCCTTTGTAGACGAATATTACAACGAAAACAGCTACTCGCCAACTATTGCGGAGATCTCGCGGAGCTTGACTTTGGCAGTAGGAACGGTGCACAAATATCTGCACCGTATGACGGAGATGGACAAGCTGTATTTCGACGGGCGGCACATCATCACGCCCTACATTGAAGAATTGCAGGGCAAATTTCATGCGCCTATCAGCGGCGATATAGCCTGCGGTTCTCCCATCTATGCAGAGGAGCAGCATGACGATATGTTCCCGATCCCCACCGCTTTCATAGGAAAGGGTGAATACTTTTGGCTTCGCGCAAAAGGCGACTCCATGATCAATGCTGGAATTAATAGCGGCGACTTGGTATTGGTCCGCAAACAGAATACCGCCAATGAAGGAGATATCGCTGTTGCCTTAATTGATGATTCGGCTACACTTAAAACACTTTCCTATGATCGAGCAAATCGTAAAATTGTGTTAAAAGCCGAGAATGACGATAAGAAAAATTATCCGAATCAGATCTACGATAACATTATCATTCAAGGCGTGGCTGAGCACGTGTTAAAAAGACTATAATAAGAGTTAAAGGAGATAGCGATGAGACAACGACAATACATAGATTTCTTAAACAAAATAGAAAAGTTGAAATGCAATACCCGTCATTCGTGGACATCAAGCGGTAGACAAGAAAGTGTTGCCGAACATTCGTGGCGTCTTGCTGTGATGGCAATGCTTTGCGCTGATGAATATCCCGACCTTGATATAAACAAAGTTATAAAAATGTGCCTTGTCCACGATTTCGGTGAAGCAATCACGGGAGACATTCCCGCTTTTCTCAAAACGGCGCAAAACGAGATCGACGAAGATAGTGCTGTTGTAAAACTGTTGTCGGAGCTACCCGCGGATCTTCGCAACGAGCTACAAACTTTATTTGATGAAATGAATGCACGTGTAACACCCGAAGCAAAACTGTTTAAGTCGCTTGACAATTTAGAGGCATTGGTTTCCCATAATGAAGCCGATATCTCTACTTGGCTTCCACGCGAATATGAGGAAAACCTTACATACGGTCAAAAGAATTGTGAGTGGTCTGATTGGACGAAAGAACTGAAAGAAGAAATAAAGAAAGATAGTATTAGAAAAATCGACGAAAGCCGTAAAATACACGAATAAATCAATGGAGGTAAAACTATTGGCAGAAGAAAGAACAACGCAAGCTCTCCCTATTGAGGAGATCAACCAACTGACAAAAATCTTGGTAGACACAATGGCAAACGGCACACCAAAGGAGATTGCCAAGGGTTTGGAATCGCAATTTGTTGACCGTTCTACAGAGCATTTATATCGTAAGGTTACGCCCACAGATCAGAGCGGTTCGAGCGAGGTATATAAATACGTAAAAGGCGAAATTGAAGGAGCATTTATACCCACTCGTCGCGATATGAAGCTTTCGTTTCCGCCTACATGCTATTCGTCAAACGATCCGATCACGCTTCTCTATGAATCCAACTATAAGCTAATCCAGTTTTGGACGCTTGCTATCTTGGAAAACGAGGATATTATGGGCGCGTTCATTGAGGCAATGGCGCAAGCAGGTGTAGACGGCAACAATATCGATGATTTTCTTAATACCGAGTGTGCGGTATTGGCTCACCTTCAGCAGATGCCTATGATTGCGAGCATTCAGCGCAAGATGCCCGACTACGATGATTTCAACCGTTTTAAGCCGAACAATTTTAGATACCTCGACGCACAGAAGAAGATTGAACATACGATCAACGGCGAGCTTGTAACTAAAGTTTCTCTTGAAACCGGAGGTCCTGCCGA
>JAZSFA010000065.1:0-26859 GCA_045531965.1 Eubacteriales bacterium | reverse complement strand
GTCATCCTCGTAATAACCTGTCACAGTCTTCTTGGTAGTCTTCACACTGTGATAACCACGAACAAACAGCCAAGCACGGTCGGTCGTACCTGACGCGCTGGCATCCTTCAAGGTAACAAAGTACATACCGTCCATGTTCTTGTAAAACTCATTGATGGCGGTCATGTGGTATTGTCCCTCGGAAACAACACAACCTGCCTGCTTCATGTTCAAGGTAAAGTAGTCTTTCAGAGCGGAGTCCGCGAAAAGGGTTCCTTCGGTTTCGTCAGTAGCGGAGGCGGAGAAGGAAACGGTAATATCAACAAGCTTATCTCCGCAACGGGAGCAAGTGCCGTCTACGTAGTCATGACCCAAAGCCACGCCCTCGGTCGCATGACATACGGAACAAGTCTTGGGAGCAGTGCAAGTAGCATCTATCCAAGTGTGAGGAAGAACATCACCCTCAATTGCACCGCAGACGGAGCAAGTTTTGGGAGCCGTACAGGTAGCATCTACCCAGTTGTGGAAACAAACATCAAATTCAGGGATCTCAATGGAGGAATATTTTCCAACTTCAACAGACGAGAAATAGAAATCACTATCACCACCGCGGGTCGTAACACCAATCTGAGAGTTACAGGTGTTGGCGATCAGGGTGTTCGTAAAGGTCTTGGTCGTGCCGTTGGACAGAACGAGCGTAGCCTCAGCGGCAAATTCGCCCTCGGAAGAGCTCACGTCGCTCATATTAGCGGTTCCACTCAGCTTGATCATGGCATACAGCTTATTGTCCACCAGAATATACACCATACCGCCATCGTCTGCTATCGTCAGGTCATCGCCTTCGCAAGGGATGGTAAAGATCTCAATGCCAATGCCGTTCTTGCGGGATGCGTCGGCGTACTTCATCATGATATACAGCTCGCCGGCCTCGATGCGGGCGTAAATGCCGCTCGGTCCGACCTGGGAGTTGCCGTCATCCTCGTAATAACCCGTCACGGTTTTCTTACTGGTCTTTACGCTGTGATAACCGCGAACAAACAACCAAGCGCGTTTGGTAGAGCCTGCAGAGCTGGCATCCTTCAACGTGACAAAGTACATACCATCCATGTCCCTGTAGATCTCATTGATGTTGTTCACACGGTACTTGCCATCGCTAACGATACAGCCATCCGTTTTCATGTTCAGCGTAAAGTAGTCTTTCAGAGCGGAGTCCGCGAAAAGGGTTCCGTCGGTCTCATCAGCCGCAGAAACGGCGAAGGAATTCGTCATATCAGCAAGCTTATCTCCGCAGCGGGTGCAGGTACCGTTTGCGTAGTCATGACCCAAAGCCACGCCCTCGGTCAATTCGCAACGGGAGCAGGACTTGGGAGCCGTACAGGTAGCATCTACCATGTCGTGACCAAGCGCGTCACCCTCGACCTTACCGCAAGCAGTGCAGACCTTACGGGTGGTACAGGTAGCTTCTACCCAGGTATGCTCACAATCTTCAGAACCGCTGCCGCTCTCGGGAATGGTCACATCCGAGAAAGGGCCGTACTCCAGAGAGGAGAACAGGAACGCAGCATCAGTTTCGTTGCCACGGCAAGCGATACCGATCTGAGAGAAAGCAGAGTCCGCGATCAGCGTGTTTTCAATCGTCTCAAGAGTTCCGTTAGCCAAGGTAATAACTGCCTGAGCCGCGAAGGTGTTGGCAGGAGAACAATTCTCTGCTCGAATATCGTCGTAGGTAATACTACCCGTAAGCTCGATGCTACCCATCAGCTTATCTCCGACCAGAATGTAAACGGTAGAACCGTCGTCTGCCAAAGTCAGCTCCGTACCCTCGCAATCCAGCGTATACAGCTTGTTCCCTACGCGGGTGCTTGCGTTGCTATCATAGTATTTGACGATGATATGCAGTTTCCCATCCATGATGGCAGCATAAATACCCGCGCCACCCGAGTAACCTGCCTTATCATCGGCATAGAACTCATTCAATCTACCGCCCGAGGTGTCGGAATTGACTGTCCAATAACCGCGAACGATCATGTAACTCCTGACGGAACCGGATGCATGCGGTGTAGTCTTCAGATTATTTGTCTTGAAGTAATAGTAACCGTCATTTTCATAATACATACCGTTGATCTTGTGCATTGCATAGACCTTTTCCCCGTTCAGATCTTCAATAACGCATCCGCCCTGAGCCAATTTCAATTCAAACAAATTGGCAAGGTCAGTTTGATCAAAAGTAGTTCCGATGTCAAAATCATTGACGTTAGTTGTAAACTTAACCCCTGTATCAACGATCATGTCACCACAACGAGAGCAAGTACCATCCACATAATTATGACCCAGTTTGTCGCCAACGGTAATGTTACAGAGGGAACAAATCTTGGGCGCCGTACAAGATGCCTCTACCCATTCGTGCACACAACCGTCAAACTCGGGAGTGGTGATTGCGGAGAAGGGACCGTACTCAAGAGAGGAGAACAAGAAGGCCGCTTCAGTTGCGTTACCGCGAGAAGCAATACCGATCTGGGAAAGCACGGTATCCGCAACCAAAGTATTTTCAATGGTTTCTTCGATACCATTTGCCAAAGTCACAACGGCCTTTTCAGCAAACGTGTATCCGGGAGAGCAGTTAATTTCACGAATATCCTCGTAAGTAATACTGCCGGAAAGCTCAATTGTTGCCATGAGCTTGTCTCCGACCAGAATGTAAACGGTAGAACCGTCATCAGCTATGGTCAGCTCTGTACCGTCGCATTTAATGGTATAAAACTTATTGCCAACACGGCGACCGACGGTCTCGTCGTAATACTTGACCATAATGTGCAGTTGTCCGTCCACGATGGCGGCATAAATGCCCGCGCCTCCGATACGGCCAAGTCCGTCGTCCTCATGGAATTCACGGATCGGACGAACCTGATTACCTTCGGAAGTACTCTGGTTATCATTCAGCCAATCGCTCACGACCTGCTTGTATCCACGAACGATCATGAAGCTTCTGACGGTTTTAGCAGAAGTAAGAGTGGTCTTTACGTTGTTAAGCTTGAAATAGTAAAAACCTTCGTTGGTATAGTATATGGAGTTGATCATATGCATAGCGTATACTTTTTCGCCGTTAAACTCCTCAACAACGCAGCCACCCTGAGGAAGACTCATGTCAAACAGGTTAAACAAATCAGAATAAAGAATATCTGTGCCGATATCGTTGCTGTTCACGTCAGTCTTAAACTGAATCGTTGTATCCGTGATCTCGGCAGGAGGTTCGGGAGGATCAACAGGATCCGTGGGAACCTCGACGGGATCCGTATCAGGATCGACGGGATCCGTGGGAACCTCGACGGGATCCGTGTCAGGGTCGACGGGATCCGTGGGAACCTCGACAGGATCCGTAGGAACATCGACGGGTTCGGTAGGCGTAACTGTGGGTTCTTGGGTAGTTACAGCAGGATCCGTTTCGGGCTCCTGAGGATTGTTGTTGCAGGCGACCATAGCAATCATCAATACAAAAGCAAGCAACAAGCTACACGTAAGCAACAGTTTTTTCATAATCGTATTCCTTTCCTCTTATTTTTTAAAAAAGCCTTTAGTCTTTTTTCTTGATAACGCAAGCGGCAGCCAAAAGAATAATCATGGAACCTGCGCCCACAAGAGAGGTGCAACCGCCGCCTGCATTGTCAGTCTCAGCATCGGTTACGACAGGAGCAGACGTTTCGTTGTTGGCAGGCGCATCGGTAGGAGCTTCGGTAGGGGTCTCAGTGGGAGCTTCGGTAACGGGATCGGTGGGTGCCTCGGTGGGAGCCTCGGTCTTTGCAAAGGGATCCTCGTCATCAAAGATTTCCTCTGTCTCGCCTTCGCCCAGGATCTTAATGCCTGAGCAATTGAACTCCATACCATCCTGAAGGGGAAGCTCCAGCTTGATGCCGTTTTCTGCCGGAGTCCACTGGCAGATAGGCATACCGTTTTCGTCTACCATACCGCTCAGAGTACCTGCGCCCCAGTTATAGTGACCGTTGGCTTGAGGCTTGCCTGCGGAACGATCCAGATAGTACAAAGAAATACCGATCTTCAAAGGTTTATTCTCTGCACCGCCCATGTAGATGGTGGGGTTCTCGCCCCAAGCAGCCTTGAACACATAATCGCCGTAAAGCTGTTCCCAAGACAGAGCAAACTCAGCGCTCCAGCCGGTATCAGTAGCGCGGGCTGCGCCCTTAACACCGTCACCGTTTGCCTCGGAGATCAGGCCGTCCATATCGGATTCCTGACGGTGGAATTCCAGAGGCAGGCCATCCTCAAGGCAGCAGAAGGAATAGAAGATGTTCTTCTGGTTCGTCAGAGAATCAGGATCCTCTTCGACCTTCTCGCCCAGCTTACCGCCAAAATCAATGGCAATCTGGAAAGCGTCACCATTGTAGTAATTTTGAGTTGTGCCATAGCAGAAATCGGGGTCGGTTACATAGTAACCTACATACAGGTAATCTTCATCTGCCACAAAAAAGGCTGTGATATTCCAACCGGCAGGCATACCAGGATCCAAGAATCCGCCCTGACCGTTGTGGAGGGAGACCTTATCTCCAAAGCCGCACCAAGAGATCATGTTTTCAGGTCCGATAATGACAGAACTGTATTTTGCGTCAGCCCAATCTTGCATATCTCCATCGGTCAGATCAAGCTTGCTGGACGCTTCGGGATCCCACGTTATTTCTACCTTTCCAACGGGGTAGAATTCCTCTGCGCTACCGATGGTAAAGGCAGCGCCGTCCCATGCAGAGGCCGTTATAGCGGCCACGGACATGAGCATGGTCATCACACAAATCATTGCAATGATCTTCTTCATATTTTCCTCCTCTACGCTCACGGCAAGCGAACCAACATGGGATCATAGCCGCGCGGAAACCTCGTGCGTCGTTTCCGATATAGATATTATTTTTTTGCGGTTCAATAGCGAATAAATGAAATCCGAGCGGCGAACCGCATGCCAAACTCAAATTTCATTTGGGTCATAAATTTCTTGTGGACTTATTCTTCCCACGCCGGAATCTCGTCCTTGAAGAGTTGGTAAAACTCCGCATTCGTTACCAAAACAATAGAATCGTCCTTTGCGGCCGCCTCGGTTATCAACTTAATATATTCCTCAAATTGATCCCAACTGTCAGCCAAATCCAATTCGTAGCCGTGTCCCCACATGAGGAATAGCATATCTTCTTTGCAATCCGACACAATGAATTTACGAAGAAGATACATGGCGTCACTATCATTCACACCACACGTAGGATACCACGTCATGAAGTTTTTGGGAAAGGCGAACCGATCCAGCCCTTTGTATTGGTTACGAGTGGTGCAGATTCCATAGCGAATGTCGGTGGTGGCCAAGACCGTCTCGATGGATTTGTCATCAACGTTCTTGTCGCCGCCTGGCCACGCCACGCCAACAGGCTTATATCCGAAAAGCTCTTGGATGTTTTGAGCGTCGCGTGAAATTTCTTGCGTGACCTCTTGCTCGGAGATCGTGTTTAATCCTCGATGATTCAGGCCGTGACATTCCACGTCAAACCCATCGTAGATACCCGACAAAATCTGCTCCTTCGTATAGCGGAGATGAGGCACATCCGGCCGTCCCGCCTGCTGCCCTACCTGCGGCCAATTCGTTCCGTACATTCCCGTATTGATGTAGAAGGTACAGCAGTAAGCATTGTATTTTTTCAGGATTTCGATAATTCTTTCATCTTGTGTAATACCGTCATCAAAGCGGATGGTGAAATACTTTTTTGGGGTTCCGTCACGGACGATACCGTGGTCTTCACCGCCTTCGGGGATTCTCGTTTCCACCTCTGTTGTAATTTCCTCCGGCGTGGTCTCCTCCACAACAGTCTCTTCCACAGCACTTCCCTCCCCGTCTGATGATTGAGTTGGCTCCTCGATCTTTTCGCTTTCTAAGCTATCCTCTCTTACAGATTCTATCGGACCCGTAGAAGGGGCGTCGGTGGAGGGACTCGTATTCTCATGTCCATGTTCACCGGTCTCACAGGCAGTTAACAGCATCATTGTTAAAGCTACCACTACACAGAGAAACCACAGAAAAACTTTTTTTGTTTGAAATGCTCTCATAATAAATGGCCCCAAAAACTTGTCAATCAATCTAAAACAATATTTGGTAAATCAAGTTCAGTTTTCCTGAAAAATTATGAGACTGATTACTCTTCACCTTTTTTCTTTCTCTTTTGTAAGAGTAACACAGTTCCGGCTACGGCAGTCATTAAAACCGTGGCGGAGATAACAGAAGAGCATCCGTTTTGGTCAGGAGTCGCATTTCCATTAGTCCCGATAGAATCGCTTTCTGAAGGTTTATTCTCAACAGAGTTGCTTTCCAACGGTTCGCTCTCAACAGATTCACTTCCCAACGGATCGCTCTCGACCGGATCGGTAGATACTTCGGTTTCTGTGGAAGGTTCTGTTTCTTCCTCATTAACCAACCAATCGTAAACAGGCAGTTCATTATCATTCAATGCGGTGCCGCCCGCAATCTTCCACTTGCGTTGGCTGGAAACGGTCACGTCATCCAGCGTATAAGAAGCGGTGACCATAAGCGTTGTTCCGTCCTCGCAATATTCGCGGAAGGCGGGAACCGCAAGAAGCAACGACGCAGTAGCCAAGCCTTTATTGTCCTTAGAAAAAGCCTCCACGCTCATGTTGATCTTCTCGGCATACAGAACCGTGTTTCCGCTCATAATTTTAAAAGTCACGGGAAGATCGGTTACAGCCTCACCCGTGTCATTGATCAACACAATGGGCAATTTGAACTTTTGTCCGCGCTGCACCTCTTCGGCGTATTCGTCGATAACAATACCCAGATCCGCAAAGGCGCTTTGGAAAAGTTTTTTGGTATAGGGACGGATCTGCAATGTCTCGGCTGTAGAAACATCCGGAGCCAAAATATCCGACGTCATACCCTGAGCCGAGGGGAAAGAGGAACCAAGGCCGCAGAAGAACAGCAATCCCACGTAGGCACGCTTTGTCCTGAAAGCCTCCATTTGTGCCGCCATCAGCTCCGCGTAGTAAACGAGACGTTCCTCATTGGTGGCCCCGGGCAAAGCGGAGTTCCATCTGTTTTCCGTACCGCTCAAAGCCGCGCCCTCACGATTGATCCAATATTCTCCGTGCTCATTGATAAAGTAAGGATGATTGGGATGGGTATGATAATCCCAACCAATGTTCGCTGTAGTAACAATAGGCTTGGATACGTTCATGTTGTTCAGACCGCTGATGCCCTCCGAACCAATGATGTACGGATGACATTCCACGGGGTCATTCTCACCGATCGGTGCCCGCCAACCGTTATCCCATGGACGCTTTTGAAGATCGTATTCACGTCCGCGTCGAATGATCTCATCGCAAATTACATTTTCCTTTGCCTCATTGACAGCGTCAAAAACGATCACCGACGGATGATTGGCGCGCGAATCAATCCATGCATATATCTCCGGCATGATCGTATCCACTGTGCAGCCATCATAATCTCCCCAGGAAGCATACTCGTCGAAGATCATGAGGCCCATCTCATCTGCCAAATCGAACCACTTACTGTTGGCATGACCCAAGTGGGTACGGAAGCAGGACCAGTTAACGTCCTTATACTCACTGTATAACTTGCGGATCCAATCCTCCTCCCACGGGGTATTTCCGCAAAGAGGATCGTCATAATAACGTTCAATGGCAACGTTCGTGCCGAAAAGGTAGAAGATTTCTCCGTTGAGGCGGGCGTAATGGGTCACAGGGTCAAAATCGAAGGTACGCATGCCAAAACGAACTGAGTATGTGTCACCCGCAGTCTTAATCTCGATACGATAGAGGAAGGGAGAATCGGGAGTCCAACACTTGTCCTTCGACCACTGCTCCAACGCAACGGCGTCCACGGTAAAGGAAGTCGAGCCTTTCGCATTCACTTCCACATCCTTTTGGATGTACTCCCCTACTTTGACCTCGGCCTGACTCGCAACGCCATTTTTAAAAATGCCCAATTCATATACCGAGATAGTAACATCAGAAGTCACAACCTTTTCGGAGCGGTTGTTTAACGTTACCTGCACCTGAACCGTTCCCTTATTGATATTAGGGTTGGTCTGTACCGATTGCACTTCAGGAGGGGCATTAAAAATGAGGGATACGGTATCCGTGATGCCGGGTTCATCCTCCGTGGACTCTCCGTCATAGAGAACGTGCGCCACGGATTTGGGATCATTGAACTGTTGCGACCACGCGCCCAGCATGATAACGATCTCGTTCTCGCCTTTCTTCAGATACTTAGAAATATCGGTGTAAGAATGTGAGTAGTTGTACTCATAGCTATCTACGTATTGTCCATTCACATAGATGTGACGGCCATACTGAGCTGAGCCGATGTAAAGAAGCACTTGCCCTTCGGGTTCATTCTCCAAAACCACCGACCGACGGTACCACGCCATAGCATTACGGTAGTCTCCCAGGTCGTATGCCGCTGAATGCCACAGACCGGGAACGGGAATGGTATTGATGAAAGCAACCTCATCAGGAATAGTAGCAGGAACATTCCACACACCCGGAATATCGGACTTTCCGATAGACCACATACCGTCCAAGGATACGGTCAATCTCTCCCCCGCATCGGGCAGATCCGTCACCGTAACAGCTTCGGGGGTGGCTGCATAATTAGATGTAACGTAATCCAGCCAAATTTCGCCGTCTGTGACCGTAAGGGTCAATTCGTCACCGGAACTATAAGGTTGGGTGCACATACCGAATCTTTCGTATGCACGAAGAGCCGTCGTACCCAATTCCATATTACCGAGATTTGCGGTGCCCTTCTTCAGCGAAATTTTCGCAGTTGCCTCGGCACGGTAGGAGAGACTCAGTACATTGTAATCCTTGTCTGCATCAGGTGCCTTAAAAGTCACGCTCTGACCCTTTTCAAGCTTTATGCATTTTGCATAGGTTGCCATCACGTCTTTTTCTGCTTTGTCCGATATCATCGCGGCGGTAACCGTGTTCAGAGGCGCATCGGAAGGCGTTGCGGCAGTTTCACTCGTCAACCACAGGCAATCCAAATTGCAATCTACGTTGGGGCGGATCTTGATATCCGAGCCTGCGGGAATATAGATCAAAGGCGAAACGGCGATGTAGGAGGACTTCATCTCCCAGGAGTTTGAGGTGGAGAAGGGTATCTGACCTGCATCGTGGAAATCCTCCTCCCAAGGATACCGAATGAACAGATTCATGCTGTTCGTGTTTGTGGTGGCGTAAGCAATGTGTATGCAGTTTGCCTCGGTCACATTTTCAAACACGAAATATTTTCCGCCAGTTAATCCGGCAATCGCCAGATTCGAAGCATCGGGATCATTTCGACGGATACCTCTAATCTCTGTCACTCCGTCCGAATCCAGCACGATGGCATCCTCGCATTCAAAATGGGAGGCGGGTGCGGTCGAAAACTTTGCCGAGAATGTCATCTCCTCGTTGGGATAAAAAACATATTTACCGTCAATCACTTGATCTGTCACATCTTTCTCATTGCATAACAATTGGGTGAGACTGCAACCCGATGACGGGGTGACTGTAAGGGTGACTTGCGTTTTTTCTGACACCAATCCTTCATGAGAAAGCTTCAACGTTCCGTTCTTTGTTTTCTCAACGGCCAGTTTGTGGTAAGGTGTATTGTTTCTTTCAGACGAAAGTGTTCCGTAGATCTCCAGATCCCACATAGAAAAACCTGTGTCCGATTGCGCGCGGGCAAGCTCACGGATGCGAAAGAAACGTCCCATGCCCTGCACGGGGGTCTCATTCCATCCCGTAGAGACCTTGTTCACCTGTTTTAATTCGGTGTATATCTCCCCATCCTTCGATATTTCCAATACATAGGAGGACGGACGGGCTTTTTGCCAATTGATGCGAACACTAGAGAGATCATAGTTATCTCCCAAATCCAATATGTACCATGTGTTGTGGGTACATCCGGTTCCGGCAGCAAAACGGGACGAGCTGTTTCCGTCCACAGCTTTATCCGGGGAAAGAATCGCCGTCTGTGTATGACAAGTGATGGCAGTTTTTCCACGAGCAATGTCCTCATCTGCAGCATACACCGGGAGAATAGGCAGAATCGCTTCGGTAATGATGACCGAACAAACAAGCATCGCAAGCAAACGGCAAAGAGAATATTTATTAAGCCGTTGTTGTGCTGTTGCAAGTATTCTTTTTAGCCTCATCAGACACTCCTCCTTTTTTCCATAATCCGTCAAGTGCGCAAAACGCACAAGCAGATATGAGTCCGCGTGCTCATTATAGCACAAAGTTAACAACAATGCAATAGTTTTTGCAAAAAAATATTTGAAAAAATAATTTATATTGTATAATTGTCACAATTTTAGAGGATGAAAATGCATCATGCAGCCATATACCGTTCCATAAAACAAAAGGAGACGCCTCCGTCGAGACGTCTCCTTTTAATATTACGTGGGAAATAGAAAAAATCATGCTGCCAACTTATGTGGAAGATGTTTTTTTCTCATTCGCCGGTGTGGTACCAAAGCGTTTTTTAAATTGTCGATAAAAGGATGAATAATCCGTAAAACCGGCCTCTTGTGCCGCTGTAACGGCGGGAACACCGCTTCTGATAGCATCACGAGCCATCGTCAATCTTTTCAGGATCACATAATCCCATATAGAAATACCCATAGATTGACGGAAAGTTTGATTGATGTAGGAGTAGCTGTACTTGAAGTGTTCGGCAAGCATATCCATGTTTTCGATATTTTGTGGGGCTTCATTGATATAATCAATGATACGGCTCACAAGATGTTTCCCTTCTGTTACGGGTGCGCTATATCCGCCACCGTTCTGCACCGCCGACGCAATCTCATACAATAATGTAGGAATATACAACCGGATTCGAAGCGAACGCTCCTCGTTGGACATCTGCTCCTCAGTCATGTGAAGCATCATATGCTGAATCTTTTCAAGATGCGGCGAAGGCGCCAAATAATTACGTTGCCCGAGAGGACGGTCCATAAAGGGAGCCAACAAAAAAGGTCGCTGAGCCGGTGCGATAAACCCTGTCGTAAAGTGCAAGGCAATTCGTTCATAAGGCCCCTCGGCGCTGATATGCGGCGTATGGGGTTCCCCCTCACGCATGATCATGATACAACCCGGCGATAAAGGATAATCGTTTCCTTCAACAGTATAATATCCCGTACCTTGAATCAAGCAAAAAACTTCGTTTTGCATATGCGTATGCAAAAAAAACTGTTTTTGGTCCGGATGGGTTTCCACCAGGTGATGCATATATAGTTCATGGTCTTTGTAAGTCATATTTCCGCTTTCCTTGTATATATTTCAGAGTTATTATAGCATACAACCGACAAAAAAGCAATATCCAATTAGAAAAATTTAACAGAAATTTGCTCATTTAGTTACTTGAACCTTTATCTGTGTATGACAGAAATACAAGATTTAAACATTTTTTTGAAAAATACTTGCATTTATGAAAGAAATCTGTTATACTATAAACTGGAAAGAGCGTAATCACTAATAAAAAGCTAATATGCAAACATCGCTTTTAGCGCTCAATCAAATAAGATATCCCATACGATCTCAATTTGAATGTTGCGTACGGGTCATTACAACGCCCTATACCGTAACGGAAAGGAACTCACATGGAACTGATTCACGGCACGTCCGAACAAGTGATCCAATTTGGCGAAGGCGGTTTTCTCCGCGGTTTTGCGGATTGGATGCTCCAGAAAATGACAGATGTCGGAGCATTTAACGGCAAGGTTGTGGTTGTGCAACCCATCGAACAAGGGATGTGCGATCTATTATCGGCACAGAATTGCCAATATACCCACATCATACGCGGTGCCGAAGGTGTCGAGACCTCGGTCATCAACGTCATTTCCCGCTGTGTCAAGCCCTATGAGGATTGGGAAGCCTACCTGTCCCTGGCGGATATTCCCTCCATGAGATTCATCATCTCGAACACCACGGAGTCGGGCATTGTCTTTTGTGAGGCAGATATTCCCGAAAACGCCCCCTTCATTTCCTTTCCCGCCAAGCTCACGTTGCTTATGAAGCGTAGATTCGATCGGGGACTGAGTGGCTTTATCTTTCTGCCTTGCGAGCTGATCGACCGAAACGGCGACAACCTCAAGCGTAGCGTCCTTCAGTATGCCGCCCTCTGGGGCTTTGGAGACGATTTCAAGACTTGGGTAGAGGAAGAAAATATCTTTACCAACACCTTGGTAGATCGCATCAATACAGGTTTCCCCAAAGGCGAAGATTTGAATTTGGGCTATGAGGATGCCATGGTCAACACCTCGGAGTATTTCCATCTTTGGGTCATCGAGACAGAATATGATATTGAAAAAGAGTTGCCCTTCTCTGCTGCCGGACTCAATGTGATCGTAACCAAGGACAAGCTGGAAATGTACCGCACCCGCAAGGTTCGTATTCTGAACGGTGCCCACACCTCCCTTGTTCCCTATGCCCTGCTTTCGGGCTTGGATACGGTAGGCTCCTGTATGGAAGACGAAACCATGAGGGAGCATATCCGCAAGTGCGTGTTTGATGAGATCATTCCCACGCTGGATCTCCCCCGTGACGAGCTGATCGACTACGCAAACAACGTGCTCATTCGTTTTTCCAATCCCTACATCAAACACTATCTGTCTTCTATCGCTCTCAATTCGGTCAGTAAATTCAAGGTGCGGGTATTACCCTCCATCTTGGAATATCACAAGCGGTTCGGTGTATATCCCCCTACGCTGACTTTTGCTTTTGCTCAGCTGATCAAATTTTACCGCACCGATATGACCAACGATGCTCCTGACGTGATGGCATTCATGAAAACGGCAACTGTAAAAGAGATCTTGGCTAAAACCGAGTATTGGGGTGAGGATTTGACTCATTTGTACAACGAGGTAGCGCGCTATGTGGATCCATAAGCTGGACAACGTGGAGATCGACCTGACGGACGGCCACAAGTACGCGCGGCAGGATCTGCAGGTTGGTGATCTCATCATCAAATACGGCAACCCCATCGGGCACGCCACCGCGCCCATCCGCAAGGGCGAGCACGTCCACACCCATAACATGAAAACCAACCTGTCGAGGATCATTGAGTACAGCTATACGCCCCGCGAGGATACATCTTGCGAGACACCTGCAACGGACGCACCCTGCTTTATGGGCTACGTTCGCCCCAACGGTGACGTAGGCATCCGAAACGACATTTTCATTGTCAATACGGTGGGTTGTGTGAATAAGATCTCGGAGCGGCTGGCCGCTTTGACGGGTGCCGTTGCCTTTCCTCATCCCTTCGGCTGTTCCCAGCTGGGTGAGGATCAGACCATCACGCAACTGATCCTCAAGGGCATCGTCAACCATCCCAACGCGGCGGGCGTGCTGGTTCTGGGTCTGGGTTGCGAGAACAACAACATTGAGGTGTTCAAAACGGTTCTTGGGGATTGGTCTCCCGAGCGGGTCAAGTTCCTGAATTGTCAAGATCACGAGGACGAAATTGCGGAGGGCGTACGCTTGATCCGCGAACTGCAGGCATATGCAGACACCTTTGTTCGTCAACCCGTACCCGTATCTGCCTTGCGAGTCGGACTGAAATGTGGAGGAAGTGACGGATATAGCGGCATTACCGCCAACCCATTGGTGGGACGTTTTTCGGACAAGCTGATCGCTATGGGCGGTTCCTGCGTTTTGACCGAGGTTCCCGAAATGTTCGGGGCTGAGCATCTTCTGATGGCCAGAGCCGAAAACGAAGAGGTTTTTGGCAAGATTGTAGACCTCATTAACAATTTCAAGGCCTACTATGAAAAGCACGGTCAGGTGATCTACGAAAATCCCTCCCCCGGAAACAAAAAAGGCGGCATCACGACCTTGGAGGAAAAGTCTCTTGGCTGTGTGCAAAAGGCGGGCAGCGCGCCCGTTGTGAATGTGCTGGACTACGGTGACACGGTACGGCGGGGCGGTCTCTCCCTGCTGAATGGTCCGGGAAACGATCTGGTCGCCATGACCAATCTGTTTGCGTCCGGCGTACATTTGATCCTCTTTACTACGGGCAGAGGCACGCCGGTGGGAAGTGGTGTGCCCACGGTCAAGATCGCCACCAATCAAGCATTGGCAACAAAAAAAGCCTCGTGGATTGACTTTGACGCAAGCCCTATTCTGGAGGGCATGGATCTGACCGAGGAGCTGTTTGATTACGTGATTAGGGTAGCGGGCGGAGAAGAAACCAGCAACGAGACTTACGGATATAAAGAAATATCCATTTTTAAACAAGGCGTTACGTTGTAACTGCCCTTGCAAGAAAGGACGGTATATAAGTTATGCGACAGGAAGAGTTTTTTCCCGACGGGACAAGGATCGACGATTGGTTTTATGAAACTTCCCTTCCGCGGCTTGAGGATCTCGGGAAGCAATACGTGCTTACGCAGTACGGCGTTGCGGACGATGGCAACCTCTACACGGAAAAAATACAAAAATTGATCGATGATATCCATGCCGCAGGCGGTGGTGTTGTGGTTGTTCCTGCCGGCACTTATCGAACGGGCGCGCTGTTTTTTAAGCAAGGCGTTCACCTGTATCTTTCCTCGGAAGCCATTCTTTTGGGAAGTGACGATATTTCCAATTATCCTATCGTCAATACCCGCATCGAAGGCGAAACCTGTATGTATTTTGCCGCTTTGATCAACGTGGAGAACACAAAGGGCTTTACCCTTTGCGGAGAAGGCGTCATAGACGGAAACGGTCTGCGCTCCTGGAAGGCCTTTTGGTTACGGCGGAAATGGAACGGAAACTGCACCAACAAAGACGAGCAACGCCCCCGTCTCCTCTATATCGCCAACTCCTGTGACGTGATCATTCACGGCGTGACCCTGCGCAATTCTCACTTTTGGACAACACATATTTACAAATGCCATCATGTGAGATACAGCGGGTGCTCGATCTTCGCCCCCAGATCTCCCGTCCATGCGCCCAGCTCTGATGCCATTGACATCGATGCTTGCTCTTACGTTCATGTGAAAGATTGCCGCATGGAGGTGGCCGATGACGCTGTTGTTCTGAAAGGCGGCAAAGGGCCTTGGGCGGATACTGATGAAAGCAACGGCATGAATGAGCGTATTCTGATAGAGGATTGCGAAATCATCGCTTGTGACGCGGCTCTCACCTGTGGCTCGGAATCTATCCGAAACCGCAACGTGATCTTGAGAAGATGCCGTGTCTCCCGCTTGCAGAGTATATTCCACCTAAAGTTGCGTCCCGACACGCCGCAATTGTTCGAGCACATCCTTGTAGAGGACGTGAGCGGAAATTGTCGTTTCTTCGTGACCGCAAAGCCGTGGACTCAGTTTTATGATCTGAAGGATCGGAAGGATATCCCCATGTCTTACGCGGATCGGATCACCATTCGTGACTGTTCCGTCATTTGCCATACCTTCCTAAATATGTCCTTCAGTAAAGAACACGATCAAATCACGAATTTCTCGTTGGAAAACCTTCAGATACAAGCGCATACATACAAAGCAGAAGGATGCCCGGAAGAGGATCTGACACTACGCGACGTTGTCGTTGAAGCAGTCGATCCCGAAGCATGGAAGCATTAAAAGGAGGCCATATGAGCTATTTACAGGACAATTTTCTTTTGACGACCAAAACAGCGGAGCAGCTCTATTTCGCCTATGCGAAGGATATGCCCATTTTCGATTATCATTGTCATCTGTCCGAGCGTCAGATATTGGCAAACGAGCCCTGCACGGATCTGTGCGAGCTGTGGCTGGGAGGCGATCATTACAAATGGCGTCTCATGCGGAACTATGGTATTGATGAGTCCTACATCACGGGAGACAAAAGCCCGAAGGAACGCTTTGCCGCCTTTTGCAAAGTGCTGGGCACAGCCTACGGAAATCCTATCTATCACTGGTCTCAGCTGGAGCTGAAGAGCTTTTTTGACTGTGATCTTGAGATCAACGAAAAGAACGCGGAAGCCATTCTGGAGCATTGCAACCGCTATATGAAGGAGCATTGCGTCACACCCCAATCTCTGATCGAATCCTCTAATGTAAAGGTTCTTTGTACCACCAACGAGGTCTTTGACGATCTCACCGTATTTGATGAGATTGCCAAAAAGGATTACGCATTCCGCGTTTTCCCTGCCTTCCGTGCCGATAGGATCATGAACATTGAGGCTTCCAATTATCTGACCTTCCTTTGCAAGCTGGAAGCATTGACCCATACGATCACCAATCTCGGTGAGCTGGAGTCCGCCTTGGAGTTGCGCCTCACCGAGTTCATCAAGCGCGGAACCTGCGCCAGCGACATCGCTCTGGAGAGGGTCTGTGTAATTCCCTCCTTTGAGGATGCAGATCGGGTACTGCGGTCGGCTATCAGCGGCAACGACATTAGCGCATCCGACGCTGAGGTCTTCAAGGGGTATCTGACATACTTCCTCATGAAGCTGTACGCCAAGCACGGCATTGCTACCGAGCTGCATATCGGCGCCATGCGGAATAACAACACCCGTATGTTTGGCAAATTGGGGCCTGATACGGGCTATGACAGCATTTCCGATACCAATTGCATCACCGAGCTGTCACGCCTTTTGGATAAACTGGACAGCGAGGGGATGTTGCCCAAAACCATTATCTTCAATCTGAATCCCAAAATGAACACCGAGATTATGACACTCATCGGTTGTTTCCAAGGAAGCGAAGCCAAGGGCAAGCTCCAGTACGGAGCCGCCTGGTGGTTCCTGGACAACAAAGTCGGGATGGAGCGTCATCTTGAGGATCTGACGGCCACGGGACATATCGCCACCTTCGTGGGTATGCTTACCGACAGCCGCTCCCTTCTGTCCTATCCCCGCCACCAGTATTTCCGTCGGATCCTGTGCAACTACCTCGGTGCCATGATGGAACGGGGTGAAATGACTACGGACGTAGAATCTGTGGGAACCGTGATTCAGGATATATGTTTCCGGAATGCGCTGGACTATTTTAAAGTCTAAAACCAGAGAAAAGAAGGATATCCTTATGGAAAAATTCATCCCCGTGGTGGTCATCAAGGATCTGTCCGAGACTGACAAGATCCTGACCGCCCTGAAGCATAACAACATCAACTGCGCCGAGATCACCTTCCGCACCGCCTGTGCCGCCGAGGCCATTGCTTATGCCGTGGCCAACTATCCCGACATGGAGATCGGCGCGGGGACGGTTATCAATGCAGAGCAGTGTGAGGCCGCGCTGGCTGCAGGGGCGACCTTCATCGTGTCCCCCGGTCTTTCGCCTTCCGTTGCCAAGATCTGCAACGAGCGGAATATCCCTTACTATCCCGGTTGCGTGACCCCCACCGAGATCATGGCGGCCTTGGAGCTGGGTATCACCACCGTCAAGTTCTTTCCCGCTAACATTTACGGCGGTCTGAAGGCGCTGAAGGCGCTCTCCGCTCCTTTTCTCCAAGTCAAATTCATCCCAACGGGCGGGGTGGATCGCTCCAACATCGACGAGTTTTTGGCCTTTGACAAGGTGGCGGCCATCGGCGGCAGCTTCTTTGTCAAGGAGGCACTGGAGAAAATGGAGGCAGACAAATGAGCAAGGTCATTACATTCGGCGAGATCATGTTGCGTCTCGCCCCTAACGGCTACTACCGCTTCTTCCAGAACGATCAGATGCAGGCCACCTTCGGCGGCGGTGAGGCCAACGTGGCGGTCTCTCTTGCTAACTTCGGCCTAGACAGCACCTATGTGACCAAGCTCCCCAAGCACGCCATCGGCCAGGCGGCGGTAGACTCTCTCCGCTACTTCGGCGTGGACACCTCCAAGATCGTCCGTGGTGGTGACCGCGTGGGCATCTACTATCTGGAAAAGGGTGCGTCCCAGCGAGGGTCTGTCTGCATTTACGACCGCGCCCATTCGGCTATTGCGGAAGCCAAGGCTTCGGATTTCGATTGGGATGCCATCTTCGAGGGCGCGGATTGGTTCCATTTCACAGGCATCACCCCCGCCTTGGGCGGTGAGCTGGTGAGTATCTGTCTTGACGCCTGCAAGGCAGCCAAGGCTCGCGGGGTCAAGATCTCCTGCGACCTCAACTACCGCGGCAAGCTATGGACGAGAGCTGAGGCAAGAGAGGCCATGACCAAGCTCTGTCAGTACGTGGACGTGTGCATATCCAACGAGGAGGATGCCAAGGACGTCTTCGGCATCGAGGCCGAGAACACCGACATTTACGGCGGCAAGCTGAACCACGAGGGATACAAGTCTGTGGCCAAGCAGCTGACCGACAAGTTTGGATTTGAAAAGGTGGCCATCACCCTGCGTTCTTCTATCTCCGCCAGCGACAACGACTGGGCGGGTATGCTGTACGACGGTGAGAATTACTGTTTCTCCAAGTCCTACCACCTCCACATCGTGGATCGCGTGGGCGGCGGCGACAGCTTTGGCGCAGGTCTGATTTATGCCCTGCTGTCGGGCAAGTCCACCCAAGCCGCCATTGAATTTGCTGTGGCCGCATCTGCCCTCAAGCACTCTATCGAGGGTGACTTCAACCGTGTCAGCGTAACCGAAGTGGAAAAACTGGCGGGCGGAGACGGCTCGGGCAGAGTGCAACGCTAAAAAAACACACCTATTTCTCTCCTTTCTAAATATGGGAGCCGCTCCCCCGCCCGCAAGGGTGGGGGAATTTTTAAGTGTGTAGCGAAAAACTGATTTCTTACATATTCGAAAAAACGTACTTTGATCCTTCTGCTAAATAAAGTGCCGTCAAGAACGACCGTGTTTAATCGTTCTCGGCGGCGTTTTTTATTTCACAATCTTGTCAGTCGATGTCGTCAAATGAACAAAGGAAACTCAAATCACTTCAAAATCGAATCCGTACCGTTCATCCGTACACCATTCGCCTATCCAAAGCTTGAATTTTCCCGGTTCTACGATCCGATTCATAGCAGCATCATGGAAAGCAAGTTCAGCGGCGGAAAGTCTGAGCTTGACCTCACGGGTCTCGCCCGATGCCAAATATACCTTTTCAAAGCCCTTCAATTCCTTGACAGGGCGAACCGTACACCCAACCAAATCACGAATATAAAGCTGAACCACGGCCGCACCGGCTCTATCCCCCGTGTTGTGCACCTGCAAAGTTACTGTAATCTCACCGTCCGTCTTCATTTGTGTCGAAGACAAACGGATATTTTCAAACGCAAAGGTGGTATAGGACAGTCCATAGCCAAACGGATACAGCGGAGCGGCCGGGCAATCCCGATACTTGGCTTCAAATCGCCAACGCCCCAATGCGGGACGTCCTGTATTGACATGATTATAATAGATCGGTACTTGTCCCGTGCAAACAGGTTGAGTGGTCGTCAAATGGCCGGACGGAGACACAACACCCGTTAGCAGATCAGCAATAGCATCGCCCGCACAACTTCCGGGTTGCCAGATCAACATCAAAGCGGCAACCTTGTCTTTGTAGGGCGTTAAAATTAACGGACGTCCCGCCGAAACCAAAAGAACCACGGGCTTTCCTGTGGCGACCAACGCATTGATCAACTCGTCCTGATGCCCGGTCAATGTTAAATCGGATCGGCTGTTGGCCTCACCCGACGTACCCGCTTCTTCGCCGGCCACCGCAATGATCACGTCGCATTCCGCGGCAACCTTAACGGCATCATGAACAGAAGCAGATTCTTTTTCGTGGGCTTCGTCCGTATCTTGGCAACTGATGCCGCAGCCTCTCATTGTCACGATCTCGCATCTGTCTCCCAAGGCCTTCTGCAAGCCTTCTTCGATGGAAACCGTGCGCGACGGGTCACTCAAACACGCCCATCCGCCCAAAAGATGTCCCTTCCCCTCTTCGCCTGCGAGTTGTCCGACGAGGGCAATTTTTTTGCCCAACATCTGATCAGGGATCAAGGGCAGTACACCATTATTTTCAAGGAGGACAGCCGTTTCCGTTGCGGCCTCTCGGGCAACGTCCATATGCTCCTTGCAGAAGAAGCAGGCCTCTCCATCCTCATTCACATAGGGTTCGTCCATCAGTCCGCACAGATATTTAAGAGTTAAAACCGACAAAACCGAGGCATCCACCTGCTCCATGGAGATTTTTCCTTCTTCAATGAGCACGGGAAGATGATCGTTATAAGGATCTCCTGCCATGATCATATCGCATCCCGCACCAAAGGCTAAACGTACCGCATCCTTTATGTCCTCCGCAAAGCCATGGGGAATCAGCTCTCCCACGGCTCCGGCATCCGATACCACGAAACCTTTGAATCCAAGCTGGCCTCGAAGCAGATCGGTGAGCAAATACCGATTTCCCGTAGCGGGAACGCCATTCACGTCTTCAAAAGCAGACATGACCGTAGCGGCACCTGCATCGATTCCCGCCTTGAAAGGAGGCAAATACACATCGTGAAGGGTTTGCATGGACATATCTGCCGTATTGTAGTCGCGGCCGCCAATACAAGCTCCGTAGGCAATATAATGCTTCATGCAGGCATAGACGTGATCCTTGCCGATGGTATCTCCGTCTCCTTGATAGCCGCGCACAGCCGCCTCGGAAAAGCGGGAGCAGAGGTACGTATCTTCTCCGTAGCCCTCCATGATACGTCCCCAGCGAGGATCACGCGCAATATCCACCATGGGAGAGAACGTCCACTTCAGGCCTGCGCGGTAGGCCTCCTTGGCCGCTATTTCATTACATCTGCGAGTCAATTCAGGATTCCACGAGCAGGATTGCGCAATCGGAGTCGGGAACGTCGTTCGATACCCGTGGATCACATCGTCAGCAAACAATACGGGAATAGGCAAACGAGAGGTCGATAGGAGGGTCTTCTGGATTCCATTGGTTCGTTTGGCACCCTTAATGGTCAGATAAGAGCCAATTTTCCCCTCCACGAAATGATCGTCGAAGGTTTGTTCGTTGTCCTTATAAATGGATCTTCCAAATTGTGAAATCTGTCCGATTTTTTCGGTAAGCGTCATGGTAATCAGCATTGCCTGCGCTTTTGCGCGGGCGGCCTCGTAAGCAGAAGAATTCATGATCATATTTCCGTCCACTCCTTTTATATCGAATATGCAATATTATTTTACCACAAAAGATTTACTTTGTCAATATGTTTCAGAAAATGATCCGTATTGATCGTGCGATACTCATTTAAATAATTAGAAACATCCATTTTGGGGCACATCGATTGATTCGCGTACCTTGATCATCTTGACAAATACGATTCCGTGATTGAATATTAAAAATCATAAACTCAAATAGCAAAAACAAATAATCATATTGCTGAAGAAAGTAGTTATTGGGTAGACGCATACAGATGAAAAATTATCATGCCCTAAAGGAATAACAATCCTCATTTCTCCTTTCTACATAAATGTAATCATATCAGAAAAAACCTCCCCCGTCAAGGTGGAAAAAGTATCGCTGAAAATTCATAGAGCCGATTTGATTGACAGATAATCTGTCGCTCAAATCGGCTCTTTTTTTGTTATTTGTCTGCAATACTTTTTCCTTTTCCCTTGACGGCTTCGGCTTTTTCTGATGGTTTGTTGGTGTAAATAGAGAATGGATGAAAAGAAAATGTTTGGACAATTTGGGTTAAAGTTTTGCCTTATACAAGATTTTTCGGAAATGGTTGGGATTAAGTTTCGCTTTATACTAAAAGTTTCTGAAAGTGTTGGGGAAAACTTTCTTACATTTCGTTTTACGATCTGCTATAATAGGGGCACATAGAAAATCGTATAGCAGTGACAAGCCGCGATTTCCGCATAGGGACAGAGGTTGCACCAAGGGCGTAGTACGAATCCATCAGCCGTACTATGCCTTTTTTCTATGCTCAAAAGAAAGGAGAAGAATGACCACATTAGAGCATGAAACCTTGGTTAGCGGAGAAGCCAATCTCCAAACCCTGAATGCGGAACAGAAAGAGTATCTGTGTACTTCCCTGTTCATCCGCATCCGTGAACTCTATCGCCAACAAAACCAAACCGCAAAATCCAAAGAAACGGAGGAAAAAGCAACATGAAAACAGCAGTCATTTACGCTCGGTATTCCTGCGACAACCAGACCGAGCAGTCCATTGAGGGCCAGCTTCGCGTTTGTCACGATTACGCTGAGCGAAACGGGATCCTGATCGTGGACACCTACATTGACCGCGCTATGACGGGCACCAACGATATGCGTCCCGACTTCCAGCGCATGATGAAGGACAGCGGGAAAAGGCAATGGAACTACGTTCTGGTCTACAAGCTGGATCGTTTTTCACGAAACAAATACGAAGCCACAGTACACAAGAACACCTTGAAGAATAACGGTGTGAAGGTGCTGTCGGCTATGGAGAACATTCCCGACACGCCCGAGGGTATCATTTTGGAATCGCTTTTGGAGGGTATGAATCAGTACTACTCCGCCGAGCTGTCCCAAAAGGTCAAGCGCGGAATGTACGAGACACGACGGAAAGGTAATTTTCAAGGCGGGATCCTTCCCTACGGCTACAAGTCCGAAGGAAAGAAGATCGTCATTGACCCGGAGCGGGCCGAAGCAGTTCAGTTTATGTATGAGCAATTTTCGATGGGCGTTTGTGTACGCGCTATCATCAACGAGTTGACAGCACGAGGCATATTACATAAAGGAAAGCCCTTCACCATGAATACGGTTTACGGCATTTTGAAAAACGAGAAGTATTCAGGCATATACCGCATCGGTGACGAGGTAATCGACAATATGTACCCCCGTATTATTCCGCAACAGCTATATGAAACCGTCCGTCGAAAAGTAGAAAAGAACCGTTTCGGACGGAAATGTGTAAAAGCAGTTTATCTGCTACGAAACAAGGTCACCTGCGGTTATTGCGGTCATCCCATCAGTGCGGAAACCGGAACAGCAAGAAATGGCGACGTGATTCGCTACTACCGATGCAGAGGTGACAAGCAGTATCGCAACGGTTGTGAGATGCAAATGATCCGCAAGGAGGTTCTGGAGGAATTCATCGTTGACGTCATTGTAAAGGAACTCTCCAAAAAAGTGACCATGGACACATTAGTCAACGGCCTACTGCGAGAACAAGAGCGCCAATGCGTTCAAAACCCTCGCTTGACTACCCTGCTCCGTGAGAAAGCCAAGGTGGACAAGGCATTAGATAATCTGGTGGCTGCTTTGGAGCAAGGCATCATGTCCGCGACCACCAACAAGCGATTGCATGAACTGGAGCAGCAGCAAGGCGAACTGGAAAAGGAGATCCTGATCGAGCAAAGCAAGGCGGTTGTGAAAGTTCCCGAAAGCGTGATCCGCGAATATTATGCGGAAGCTCTGAAATTGGAGAGCGCCATGCTGATCGATCTTTTCATCCGCAAGATCGTACTCTACAACGACAAAATCGAGATCTACTTTAATACGCCTCTACGGAATGGCCCCGACGATGATCGGGGCTGTTCCTTTTTTGTTGGAGTCGGATACCTCCCGCGAGCCACGCTACATAAGGATGAATGTGAGGCGGATATCATCAAAATTGAAATGTTGGCGGGATAATGATTGACAATCGGACTGTTCTATGGTATAATACTGGCATCAAACGGTGGTTTTCGGTTCAATATAGGTTGGGAACGGCTCACCAGAAAACCCCGATAGTCATTCATGACTATCGGGGTTTTCTGATTATCCGTCGGAGCGACACGGCGTGTGAAGCACGCACGGGTTCGCATTTTGCGAGCTTGCCCGACGGGAGCTTGCTCACGGTCGGCGCGAGCAAAAATATTCGCGAAGCGAAATTCCCTTGTTCATTCATGACTATCGGGGTTTTCTGATGATCCGTCGGAGCGACACGGCGTGTGAAGCACGCACGGGTTCGCATTCGCCGCGCCCTGTTCTAAAGGCATGCTTTCAAAGCAGAACATCAGGAAATCTTTGTATTAAGTCGATTCATCAATCTTGACCGTCTAGGGAAACCAATCCCTCCAAAAATCCTAAATACTTGGAGAATATCTATTTTTTGAGTTCCTTTTGTTGCAAATTTCCTTTGACTATGGTAAAATATAAGCAATATGTGCAGAAAGGAAAATTCTATGAAATCATTCTTGAAAATCATATCCTGCATTCTGATAGCCGGGCTTTTCACCATACTGGGCGCCTGTACAGAAGCAAAAACAGATCCTTCTGACATCCCTACTGAGGGAAGCGAAACCGGCGAAATTACTGCCGCAAATTCTGAAATGGGGACGACCTCCGAGCCAGCTACAGAGGGACAACCGGATATCCCTCAGCGGGAAATCTATCAGGACCTTTCCCTCAACGTTCCCACCTACACCGATCCTCATATCAAATCAGTTACGGTCAAGTCCGAGGGTAAAAGCGCTTCGGGTCGGCTCCATCTGGATTTTACTGCCCTGAACGGTCAATATATCATTTCTCCCACCAGGGTAAGCTTCAGCTGTCATGACATAACCGCCTGTGACACCTGCGGTTACGTGGAGACCGCGGACGGGGGAGCTTATTTGATGTCCTCCCATGACAAAGATCAAGGCGGTATCTCTGTCACTGTGGCTACGCCTATTCTCGCGTCTTCGGTCACGGGCATGACACTTACTTTCAAGACCACCGCCGAAGCCTCCGCCAGTTCCATGCGTATCCTCACCAAGGATCAATCGAACAATGCGGCTTTCATCAATACCTGCGGCTCTATGGGCGGTGCCACCAACGAATGGACTACGGTGGATCTTGGCGTGAAAGACTTTTCCGAGCTGGCTGATAGCGACGGCTATATCCGTTCTTTCCAGATGTACTTCCGCAACAAAAACAAAGCTGATTGCTATGTCCAAAGTATTGATTTTTCCATCAGCCCCGATGAATTTCTGATCGTGGATGAGGTGGTCGGCAATTGCTTTTACTGTTACGGAGCTGCTGAAGCGGTTGCCAACATTATCGCCGATCGCTTTACCGCAGCCGATATTCAAGCAGAGATCACTGTGGAGGGATCCGCCTACCGAAAGAATTCCAGCTCGTCCGACGGATCCTTGAGATATAAAGCAACCGCAACCTTGGCAGACGGCACCGTTATCACTAACCAAAACACCGTCGTTATCCCTGCCATCACAGGCGCTTGGCTGGATGCCACGGGGAGTCAGTACGGATCCTCCCATGACTCAAGGAATCAATGGCAGGAAACCTTCGATCCCTCGGGTCTGCTCTTCCTTACCGACAACACCCTCTCCTGCGACGAAGGTATCAAATCCGTAGAATACGCGGTGGTTGCGGGAGACCTTGCTTTTGATGACGGACAAATCGTTTGGAACGTACCCCATCTGTTGGAAATGAAAAACAACGGTATTGCCCATATGCTTATCAACGCTTTTCTGGATCATGGTCAAAAGCTGACAGAGGGCGCACCTTACCGCCTTTTGGTACGGGGCGTCTCCCAAAAGAACAATTACGTCTTGCATGTAGATATTCCCTTCATCTATCAGCCGTTATCCGCAGAAGCATCAAATGCCTTGAAAGCGGCGCGAACAGCACTGAAAACCGCTGATTTTGTCTGCTCTGAGAATACCCCAAACAAGGCGGAAGCTTTGATTGAACAACTCACCGTGCTGGTCAACAATCCGGCGGTTGCCGTAGACGTTGAAATTTTGGGTGAGGGTCTCGGTTCCATGCGCGCATCCGTTACCCTGCGGTACAGCTCTGCCATCACCGAGGCAAGACTTCCCCGCTATGAACTAAACGGCAAGGTCATCTCGGACGTATACAACTACGTTGGCAAAGCTTTTACGGAGGAGGCACTGACTGTGAAGTACTCAAACGAAAAAACAGCCATCACCCTGACTTCGCCTTATGACGGCGACCGTCACGTGATTCTGGCTGCCGACGTGATCTATCAACACGCCAAGGCTCCCTTGGCTGTCGTACAAAACGCCAATTATGGCTACCTCGCCGGTGAACATTGTACCCCCGCTCCCGTCATCCTCACATGGGAGGACGCAAATACCGCCGAGGGAAAGCACTACACAGTTTACATATCTGTGCATCGGGACATGACAAATGCCAAAGAAATCACGGCAAATGAGACCCGCGCGGAAATATACAATCTGAATATCGGCACAACCTACTACTGGCAGGTAAAGTCGGGTGAAGATGCCTCACCTGTACAAGTCTTTACCACCGAGGACGGTTATCCTCGCTTTATCAGGCTGGACGGTGTCTCCAACGTGCGCGACATCGGCGGCTATATCACAACCGACGGCAAAAGAGTCAGACAGAATCTTGCCTATCGCTCAGCGCAGTTGGATGGCATTACCGACAATGCCAAGGAGATCGCGCTACACGAGCTGAGCATACGCACGGATCTTGATCTGCGCGGCGGAGGTTCCATGCCGCTGGGTAGCACTGTCCAACATATTTCTATCCCCATGCAATGGTACGAGCATATCTTCGATGAGGATATGTACAACGTGGTCAGACGAACCGTCACCACATTTGCGGAGGAAAAGAATTATCCCATCATCTTCCATTGTTCCATGGGACGTGATCGTACAGGTACCACCACCTTCTTAATCCTCGGTCTGCTGGGTGTGGATGAAGACACCCTTCGTCATGAGTATTATGCCTCTTTCTTCTCCCAGCAAGGGGCCTTTGATGAGAACGAATTTCCTTTGCTGATCACCAACATGAACAGGCTTGTCAGTGGTTTTGATGATTTCGGCGACAAGGACGACACCCTTCAGGAAAAGATCCACGCGTATCTTTTGCACATCGGTGTTACAGAGGACGAGATCCAAAGCATCCGCGATATTTGGCTTGAGTGATCAAAGCAAGCCTTCGCTTATTTCTTTTCGCCAAAATACAAAGGCGCCTCGGGGTGAACACGTTCACCCCGAGG
>JAZSFA010000027.1:0-2317 GCA_045531965.1 Eubacteriales bacterium | reverse complement strand
AGTGTAAATCGAGCGAACGCTATATTATTACAACCTTAAATAAAGCGATAATTATTGTTTATTTAATGATCTTCCCGTCAACTGCTCGGGATCAACCACCCCGGCATCAATGAGCTTTTGTCCGATGCGCTTTATTGCTTTCTTAACACCACTTGCGTCGTGATAGCCGAGTATGGTGGCAATTTCACTCATATTCTTGCCTTGTAAGCGTAACCGCAAGATGCTTTGTTCCTTTTCGGAAAGCACTTTCATACTCTGCTGAATACATACCTCTGTAGTGATCTCAGCAATCATATCGGGAGCCTCGATTTCAAGGGGCGTAGGGTTTCCACCCTTGTCAGCAGGTCCTCCGGTTTCAAGAGAGACCTTTGTGACAAGTTCGCCATTCATTGTATGTTCAATCTTCTTTTGTGCATCGAGGTATCTGAAATTGTTCGGCTTGAAGCGATTGAAATCATCGTAATCGGGCATCTTACGCTGAATGCTTGCAATCATAGGCATCTGCTGAAGATGAGCCAATACCGCACACTCGGTATTAAGAAAATCATCGATGTTGCTGCCGTCTACTCCCGCTTGAGCCATAGCTTCAAGAAATGCATTCGTAATATCATCGTTTTCCAAGATGGCAAGTGTCCAATACTGAATCAGCTTGTAGTTGGATTCATAATGAAGTGTAATCGGATCGTTCGACGAATAGCACGTAGGCGGAAACGAAAGCTTCATGTCGCGGCGAGTGGGAATAAAGGCTCCTTCAATCTCTCCTTTTACGTATTTATATACCTCGGTAGAACCGCTCTGATCGGTAGGCGTGACCTTGCGATACAGATGCTCGGTGGAACGGTCAACAAATTGAGATTCCAAACCTTTGGCAATCTCTTTGGGTGTGCCATTAGCCATTGTATCTACCAATGTTTGGGTCAATTGATTGATCTCCTCAATTGGGAGAGCTTGTGTTGTTCTTTCTTCTGCCAATAGTTTTACCTCCAATATTTTTGGTATAAACAAGTATATAGTAACCTAATCAGTATTCAGAATATATTTCAAATATCGAATCATAACTTACATATTTGCTTTTGTTAGAAACGGTTTGCACAGTTTTTCTGCAGACACTTTCAACATATTCAGGTATCGTTGTCACGGGTTCTGAATGTGCAAGTGTATCCATAATAGAAGCACATTCTTTGCTTGACATATCTGCTGGACCATATAATTTAGCGATAGGTGAATTGAATATTTCTGTTTTTACTATTCTATTTTCGGATTCAACAACAATAAACCCAAAGAGTCCAGACGATAGTTTCCCCGTAACTATAAATTTTGTTGTACATAGATCTTCTAAATCAGGGCGTTTTTTTAACCCGCATTCGTATGCTGTTTTTAATGCATTTGCAATTGCTTCAACTGATGAAATTGATAGTTGCCCATCATTACATAGTTTTCTTATAGGTATCATACATAATTCAGCCATTGCTGCACTTCCACAGTGAGCAACAAACAGATGTGGGGATAATTTCTCAATTTTCTTCAAATTGACTTCTTCAGATAAACCTGTTCGTATATTTGTATGTTGGCAATCAGCGCACAAAGCTACATATTTTTCACCGCATGAAGCGATAACAATAGACATAATTCCTCCAAAATTACACGTAAATTTTAGCTTGCGTTATAGTTTTTTCAAAACGTGCTCTGCAACGCCTTGAATGATAATGTTATCGTAGATCTGATTCGGATAATTATCCTTATCATCATTCTCGGCTTTTAGTACGACCTTGCGATTTGCTCGGTCATAGGAGAGCGTTTTGAGTGTAGCCGAGTCATCAATCAAAGCAACCACAATATCTCCCTCGTTGGCTGTGTTTTGCTTGCGGATCAATACCAAATCACCACTGTCAATTCCGGCATTGATCATAGAGTCACCATTTGCACGAAGCCAAAAGTATTCGCCCTTGCCAATATAATCGGTTGGGATCGGGAACGTATCGTCGTGTTGCTCCTCTGCATAGATCGGAGAGCCACAGGCGATATCACCGCTGACGGGCGCGTGGAACTTGCCTTGCAGTTCTTCAATGTAGGGAGTGATGATGTGTCGCCCGTCGAAATACAGCTTGTCCATCTCCGTCATACGGTGCAGATATTTGTGCACCGTTCCTACTGCCAAAGTCAAGTTCCGCGAGATTTCCGCAATAGTTGGCGAGTAGCTGTTTTCGTTGTAATATTCGTCTACAAAGGATATAATCCTCTGCATCGTTTCTTCGCTTAAGTATCGCATATTTGTACCCCAATACATAAATGAAAATATATTCACGATAGAATTATA
>JAZSFA010000114.1:0-41781 GCA_045531965.1 Eubacteriales bacterium | reverse complement strand
GAGCATCTCGGTGGTGCCGAGGTCATTGCAGCAGACCATGTTGCCGGTCTGTGCAGCGTAGTTTGCCAGAAAATCAGGCTCTACGGTGTGCAGAGGCTCATCGGGATCTGCGGTGGGCTCCTCTGTTACGGGAGGATCGGTGTCGACGGGCTTGGGTTCCTCGGTGTCCACAGGTTTGTCTGTGTCTGTGGGCTCGTCGGTAACCGCGGGTCCATCGGTAACAACGGGCTCGTCGGTGACGGCAGGCTCGTTGGTATCAGCGGGCTCTTCGGTGGGAGCGTCGGTTACGGGGGTCGAATCCGCTACGGTCTCACCGGTGGTCTCCTTAGGATCATCGCCGCCACATGCGACAAAGACCAGTGTCAGGATCAACAGGATAGATGCTAAAACAAGAATCTTTTTCATTTTGTTTTAACCCTTTCGTAGTATTTTATGAGAGTTTTCATCAAAACTCCTATAATAAATAATTTTAACATATTTATTTGTTGTTTTCAATAGAGCCAATCAATTTCAGCGCAATTCACAAGTTGTAAAATCCTTTTTGTGCACATATCACAATATACTTGCACATAGGTATAGGGTCTAAACATACTTCTGCTTCTATGATTCTCACGCCTTTCCATTCACACAATTATCATACTATCCTTCCTATGGCTTCCTTTTTTCATAATTAAACCTTTTCGCCGACATTTCGGGGCAAATACAATATGGCATTTTCAATTCCACATCACGTGTCTAACGCGTGATTTTACCAAACAAAAACCCCACCCTTGCGGGTGGGGGAAAAGTATTGAGCTTTTTAAGTATTACTTAACGAAAGTAACGGAAGAGATCACGACCTCAGTGCCCCAAGGATTGAAAACGCTCAGGTACACGGGACCGCTATACATAACGGTTTCGATCTCTGCGGTTCTGGTAGCACCTGCCCAAGAGCCGGGGGTGTAAACCAGCTCGGTCTTGACACCGTTATCGATAGCGTCCTGGTTCACCTGATCAGCGTAGCCGAAGCACTTGTCCAGAGCGGTGAAGCCGATGATGGGAGCATGAGCAGCATCGGTGAAGCACTGCTCGGGAGTTCTGCCGTCGCCTCTGGTGTTGTCGCCGTCGTAGCTGTACTCGATGATGATCTTGGAGTACTGGCCGAGGTTGACCTCACCGAAGGAGAAGATGTTGTTGTAACCAACCTTCAGGATGGGACCATTGTAGCCTGCCTCGGGCCAAGCAGCGATGTGACCCTCGATGGTGGACAGATCAACGACCCAGTTCTCGCTCTCGGGCTCGTAGTTGGGATCAACATCGGAACCGATGAAATCAACGGAGTAAACCAGAGCGAAGCCGCCGGGCAGAGAGTCGTGGGTGAGGTAAACGTCACCGCTGTAATCAACGTTGGTCAGATCGATCTCGAAAGCAGCAACTGCCCAACCGTGCAGCTCGTAGGTAGCAGCAGCGATGATGGTAGCCTCGTCGGGAGACATGGTGCCGTTCTTGTCAGCGTTGACAAGAGCGAAGCGGTTGTTAGCGTTAGCGTTGTAAGCGTCGATGGTAACCTGGCTGTTGTCGGAACCCCAGTAGATCACGACCTTGGAGTACTTGGACAGATCAAGGTTGCCAAGGTAGATAGAGCCCTGGTGCAGCAGAGCCGCGGACTCAACACCACCGGCACCAACCATAGCACCGTGGGTAGCATGATCGGGGGTAACGATCTGAGGCATATGACCGGTGATTACCCACTGATCCTGGGGAACGTTCAGGTCAGCGTTCTTGCGGTTCACAACGAACTCGCCCAGAACAACGGCTTCACCCTGATCGTTCTTGTAGAGAACGGTGATCACGTTGCCCTCGCCGCCAATGCCGGCCAGGGAAATGGTGATCTTCATTCTGGAAGCAACGGTAGCACCGGTGCCGGCAGCAGCGTCAATGACAGGCTGCTCGGTAGCCCAAGCCCACTCGTCGTTGTAGATGGCCTCGCCACCGTTGACCTGGTAACCGAACTGGCCGATAGCCTCGCCGGTTGCACCGATCCAGCCCCAGTAGGTGAGTTCGGTAGCGCTGAAGTCACAGTTAACGATGAAATCCCAGCTTGCAGACTGACCGGGAGTGAAAATGTCAAGGCCGCCACCGGTAGCCTCGTCAGCGGTGCCGGTACCGAAGTACAGCTGGTCGAAGGACTGGTGGGTAACGATGCCGGAACCAATCCACTCGGTCTTTTCAACGTTCACGGTAACGAAAGCATCGATAAGAACAACGGTACCGTCAGTCAGCTTAGCAACGAAGCCGACCTTGTTCTCGCCAACAGCGAAAGCGGAGGCAGGAACGGTGATGCCGAAGCGCTCAGCGAACTCGCCGCCTGCACCCTTCACAGGGTCGCCTTCAGGAACCACGGTGAGGAAAGCCTCATCATAAACGAACTCGCCGTCGTTGATGAAGTAGCCGTAGCTCTCAATGGTCTGACCGAAGCCAATCCAACCCAGCAGAGCGATGGGGTAAACGGGCTCACCGGTCTTGAAGGTAACGGTTCTGGTGTCGTCCAGAGTGTAGGGGGTGTTGTTGACAGCGAATGCGTCAACAGCCTTGCCGACCATACCGGCAGCGGAGGGCTCTACGTAGGGCAGAGTCACGGGCTCGTCGGTAACAGGGGCATCTGTATCGACAGGCTTGTCGGTTACGACAGGCTCGTCGGTAACAGCGGGCTCGTCGGTAACAACGGGCTCGTCGGTGACGGCAGGCTCGTCGGTATCAGCGGGCTCTTCGGTGGGTGCTTCGGTGGGAGCGTCGGTTACGGGGGTGGAATCCGCTACGGTCTCACCGGTGGTCTCCTTAGGATCATCGCCGCCACATGCGACAAAGACCAGTGTCAGGACCAACAGGATGGATGCTAAAACAAGAATCTTTTTCATTTTGTTTTAACCCTTTCGTATTATTTTATGGGATTTTTTCACAAAAATCCGATAATGCCATATTATATCATATTTTTTTTCATTTTGCAAGAGATATATTTATTTTCAGCAATATTAACAAAGAATTTTCTTTTAATTTATATATATTATCCATCACAGTAACACCATTTAGAAAAAAACACCATGTTAACAAAAAAAGGGGAATTATCATCTTTATTTGGACAAAAAAGAACCCCGTGATAACTCCACGAGGTTCTCAGGTCACATTGTAAAGATCCAACCGTATTTTTGACCAAAGATATTGATAGCGATAATGCCGCCCACAAACAGGGCGATCAAAAGCAGCATCAGAAAATCCCCGACATGGTATTTAAGGATTCGAAGCTTGGTTCTTCCCTCCCCTCCATGATAGCAACGGCACTCCATTGCAGTCGCCAATTCTCCCGCGCGTCGAAACGCAGAAGCAAACAGCGGAATGATCACGGGAATGAGGGCTTTGGTACGCGACATCAAACTGCCTGTGGTGAAATCCGCACCACGAGCTTTTTGTGCTGACATGATCTTGTCAGTCTCTTCTACGATTGTCGGAATAAAACGCAAAGCGATGGTCATCATCATGGCAAACTCATGAACAGGCACTTTGATCTTTGCCAAGGGACGTAAAAGACGTTCAATTGCATCGGTCAGAGCGATGGGAGAGGTGGTATAGGTAAGGAAAATCCCTGTACCAATAACCATACAAGTAATACGGATAAGAATAAACAGCGCATTGTAGAGTCCGCCCGTATAAATGGTGATAAATTGCCATTGGAACAAGGGCTCGGCATCCTTTTCAACGAACCAAAAAACATTGATGATTGCTGTAAACGCCATGATAAAAATGAGGGCGCGGATGCTACGAAGAACAATTTTCAGGGGGATCTTACTGATCAGTACAAGGGTAAGCGTTGTCACCAACAAAAGAACAAAAGAAAAGAAATTCTTACACAGGAAAGCGGCGACAATATAAATGATGGTTGCGATGACCTTCATGCGAGGGTCAAGCCGATGCAACACCGAATTTGCTGGATAGTACTGTCCGAAGGAAAAGCCTTTCATCTGTCCTCTCCTTTCTCTATACCGAAAAGTGTTTTGAAAGCTTGCGCGGCATAGTCCAAAGTATAGAGGCTCTCAGGGAAAGTAATACCTTCCTTTTCCAGCATCAGGGTCAATTTTGTAATTTGAGGGATATCCAGTCCCACGGCTTCCAATTTGTCAGCGTGAGCAAAAATCTCGTCACGGCTTCCAGCCATAAGCACTTTCGAGTGTGCCATGACCACCACGTCGTCACAAAATTCAGCCATGTCCTCCATACTGTGGCTCACGATAATCACTGTACAGCCGGTTTGACGGTTATAAGCCTTGATGCCCGAAAAGATCGCGCGCCGCCCCTGGGGATCAAGCCCCGCGGCGGGTTCATCCAAAACCAGAACCTCGGGACGCATCGCCATAATTCCCGCAATAGCGACACGGCGTTTCTGACCTCCGGACAGATCAAAGGGAGACTGCTCCATCAATTCCAAGGGTAGCCCTACAAAAGCGGCAGCTTCTTTGACACGTTCGTCGATCTCCTCCTTGGGAAGTCCCATATTCTTGGGACCGAAGGCAATATCGGCAGCTACGGTCTCCTCGAAAAGCTGATATTCGGGATACTGCATCACAAGGCCAACGCGGAAGCGGATTTTTCCGATTTCCTTGGGTCTTGCCCAAATATCCTCATTATCCAGCAAAACTTTTCCCGAAGATGGGGTAGTCAATCCATTGAACATCTGAACCATAGTAGATTTTCCCGAGCCTGTATGACCGATAATGCCTGTCAGCTTTCCCCGATGAATGTCTAGCGATACACGATCCAAGGCTTTCATCTCAAAAGGTGTTCCTTTACTGTAAATATAGGAAACGTTCATCAAGCGGATCTTGGGATCATCGGCAGGGTGGATGATCTCTGTAGCGGCAAGAGTTGCATCTACATCTGTCTGTTTCTTTTTTCTTGCCATTCAATATCCCTCCCCTTCTCTCCAAACCTTTGCGATTGCTTCAGCGCATTGCTCGGGGGTATTAAAAGGACCTTCCAGCGCCAGTCCAGACGCCATAAGCTCATAACAAAGGGCAGTACATTGGGGCAGCTCCAAACCTGCGGCACGGAGCATATCGCCATGGGCAAAGACCTCGGCGGGAGTGCCGTCCAGCAGCACCTTGCCATCATCCAATACGATGACGCGGTCAGCGCGGGCAGCCTCGTCCATGTAGTGAGTAATAGAGAGCACAGTGATTCCCTTCTCACGATTCAGCCTTTCTAACGTGTCGATGACCTCACGGCGCCCGATGGGATCCAGCATGGCGGTAGATTCGTCAAAGATCATGACTCGAGGCATCATGGCGATGATCCCCGCGATAGCGACACGCTGTTTTTGTCCGCCGGACAGACGGTGAGGCTCATGGTGGGCGTACTCGCTCATCCCTACGGTAGCCAAAGCGTTATCCACACGCTCACGAAGTTCGGGATTGGGGATGCCCAAATTTTCGGGGCCGAACGCCACGTCTTCCTCCACAATGGTAGCAACCAACTGATTATCGGGGTTTTGGAACACCATACCCACCGCTTTACGAAGAGTCAGGACATCTTCTTCGGTAATCTCTTCCGAGAGGACATCGATGCCTTCCACCCAAAGTTCACCTTGGGCATATTCGTAGTCGTCAACTACCATGTTCATGAGCTTAGCGAGGGTAGACTTTCCTGAACCGTTATGACCAAGAATCACCACGTACTCTCCTTTTTCAATAGAGAGAGAAATGTCCTTAAGAACAGGTACGGGTTGACCATTTTCTTCTCGATAAGCATAGGAAAGATTTTTAATATCTATCAGAGGCATGATGCGCTCCTTTCTTGCCCTTCCGGTGTGGGCAGGATCTTATTTGTAAGGGCGTGATTCCCATTGAGCAAGCTCGATATCCGCCCATGAAGATATAAACGCGAAGATGAAAATCTATGGGGCGAACACATAATAGGCGCGTATCCAGCGTGATCGCAGGTATAAAGTCAAGACACGCGCCCTTGTGTCCTCCTTACCGTTCCCACCTTGCGCTGGCGCCGCAAGGAAGGACGGAGCCTGTGGTTGAGACGCGGAGTCCTAACTCGTCGGCTTGGGTGCTGCCGCCATGGACGGCTTTGACTTTGAGATCAAGGATGTAATTCATCGTGGAAGGAGACAGCCCCGTAGTATAAGAGTTGATCAAAAAGAACAACGCATCATCCGCCACGAGTCCCGCGGTGAGCGATACTAACTCATCCACGCTGTCTTCCAACTTCCAAACTTCTCCACCGGGACCTCTGCCGTAAGAGGGGGGATCCATAATGATACCATGATAACGATTGCCGCGACGCAGTTCCCGCTCCACAAACTTTTTGCAGTCATCAACAATGTAGCGGATACGGGCGTTTTCCAGACCGCACAGTTTAGCGTTTTCCTTCGCCTGCGCGACAATGCCTTTAGAAGCATCCACGTGAACCACCTCTGCTCCAGACTTTGCGGCTGCCATGGTAGCGCCGCCGGTGTAGGCGAACAGATTCAGAATCTTGATAGGCTTTTCTGGATCTTCGGTTTTAGCCTTGCGAATCATGGAGGAAAACCAATCCCAGTTAGCTGCTTGTTCGGGAAATAATCCCGTATGCTTAAAGCCCATAGGGCGAAGAACGAAGCGCAAGTTCTCACCGTACCCGATCTGCCAATCAGCGGGCAGGTCATTTTTCACCCAAGCACCTCCGCCTTTGGAGGAACGGCGATAGATGCCGTCCGCCTTTTTCCAAAGGGGAGATTTGGCAACGCCGCGCCAAATGATCTGAGGATCGGGTCGGACAAGAATATACTGTCCCCAGCGCTCCAGACGCTCACCGTCAGAGGTGTCAATGAGTTCATAATCTTTCCAATTATCGGCACACCACATCGTATGTCTCCTTCATCTCATCGTTTTTTGCTTCCGCCATTTTGCTTAATAGATTGATTTATGTTTTATTATAGTAGCTCGCCAACCGTGAGCCGCCGCTATGGGCATGGCAAATGGCAATCGCCAAAGCATCGGCTGTATCATCAGGCTTGGGCGGTTCGGGTAAAGCGAGGATGCGAGTCACCATCTCAATCACCTGGCGCTTTTCCGCCCTACCATAGCCCACCACCGCTTGTTTGACCTGTAAAGGGGTATATTCTGCGATATTGACACCAAGATTCTCAGCCACAGCGAGGATCACGCCTCTCGCTTCTGCCACACGGATACCCGTGGTAATATTGGTGTTAAAGAACAACTCTTCAATCGCCATATGCTCGGGTCGATACTTTTTGATCAGGTCCTCCATGTCACGGTGGATGGATAAAAGGCGTTTGGGCGTCTCCATACCCGCAGGCGTTCGGATAGCGCCATACGCCACGGTGCGGAATCGGTTACCGCTGTATTCAAGAACCCCCCAGCCTACAATGGCAAGTCCGGGGTCGATGCCAAGTATGACCATATGTCCTCCGAAACAGATTTTTTCAGTATATTATATCATATGAGAAGGCTTTCGTCAAGAGGCATCTTGTATGAAAGCAACGTCTTTCAGAGCATAAGAAAAGACCGAACTGACCGAAGTCAGTCCGATCTTTCATTTCGCCATACAGCGCTATTAGCTCATTTTCCCTTTCGGTCAAACGAAGGATTATAAGCATAAAAGTTCTTGGCGTTGAGGGTATCCTGGGTAGTACGAAGCGCGTCGGCGAATCTCTGATAATGCACGATCTCACGCTCACGGAGGAATTTGATAGGATCCTTGACGTCGGGATCATCTACCAAGCGGAGAATATTGTCATAGGTGACACGCGCCTTTTGTTCTGCCGCCAAATCCTCGTTCAGGTCCGCGATCACATCGCCCTTGACCCCCACATATTTCATGTCAAAGGGGACACCCGAAGCGGCAATGGGGTACAGTCCCGTGGTGTGATCCACAAAATAGGTGGCGAAGGGCGTGCCTGCGATATCCTCCTCCTTGAGATTACGGGTTAACTGGTAAAGAATAGCAGCAATGATTTCAAGATGTGCCAGTTCTTCTGTCCCGATATCGGTCAGAAGTCCCGCAACTTTTTTATTGGGCATACTGTAACGTTGATGAAGATAGCGCATGGAAGCTGCCAGCTCGCCATCAGGTCCGCCAAGCTGCGAAATAATGATCTGAGCCGCTTGAGGATCAGGATTTTTGATCTTGACCGGATATTGGAGTTTCTTCTCATAAGTCCACATAAATACACCTTTCCTTTCTTCAAAACGGGTCAGTCAACCGGATACTCCCAGGGAGCAGGACCTTTGACCCAATCCCAAGAAACGTTGCTGATATTGCCATAGGCTGTGAGGGGACCGCAAAGAGATTCATAGTCCTCAACCAACTTCTTTCTGCGAGCAAGTAACATATGGTAGGTGTTGAGGGCTTCCTGATGCTCGGGATAGGCATCAAGATAGAGGATCACCTCATAGAGCGCGAAATCTACCGTTTGAAGCTGCTTTTTGATTTTTGCACAATCGCTTTCAGACCGTCCGCAGCCACATCCACAGCCTTCTTCAACCGAAGGAATACGAGGGTTGCTGTCAGACAGATTTTCGGATGTGTTTTTCATATTTCGGGATGTCTCCCCCTGATGTCGGGCACAGACCGTTTTACCGCGAGCATTCAAAGGACAAGACAATCCATTGGCTCGCAGTGAACGGTTTCCCACTTCCTGTGTTACAGACGTATGCATACGGTTATACGCCGATCCCCAAGGTGAATAAGGAGTATAACGTCGGTCACGACTTTGATTCATATAATTTTTCATTTTCTGTCCCTCCTTACTGACAACGGTTTCTGTTGGCGCGCTGACAACCGCCGCACGCAGTCACGCCGCCATGATTCACGGCTTCCAAGGGAAGATCCAGCTCTGAAAACAATGTCCCTCTTTGAAGTGCGGTTTCCGGGTCATACAGGGCGTGAAAACCTTGGCAAGGCGCATAGACCATTGCTAACGGATGATCCGCAAGCCCCCAACCGTCCGCGCATTGAGATGACCACGGACAGACCGTGTTTTCGGGGTATACGGGGACAGGTGCTTCCTGCCTGCTTTGCCCCATATCCACCAACGACACGGGAGGAAGGTCTTTATCTGTCAGGTGTTTGGCTTCAACATATTCCATGGATATGCCTCCTTATCTGTATTCTTTGATCCGTGCAAGTCGGGTCATGACAGTCTATGCCGAAATAAGTCGATGGGTGTGTGTTTTTACGGCACTTTTGAGTGTTGTTACCACTACCTAAGTTAAATCTTTAAAAATTAACAAACTATGCACAGGATGTTTTTTAAATTTGGCAAAAGAACCAACAAAAGGTTGTCTTCAAGAAATAATGTTGCCTTGACAAAGTGAAGAATATCTGCTATAATAGATAAGTATAGTTTTTCAGAAACGGAGGGCATCATGGACAAAGAAAGCATTCGACCAACCTATGGCAATCCGTTGGCTGTGCTGGGAAATGATCCCCTTCTGCAGCGTCTGACCCGAGACGTGGAGGATAAAGCATTGTCCCACGCTTACATCATTGACGGCAAAACGGGTAGCGGTCGCCACACCGTAGCTCGGCATATCGCGGCGGCTGTGGCTTGCCATCACCGTCCGGGACGTGAAATCCCCGATGAAGGGCAGATGGGCTTTTTTGACGAGCTACCATCGTTACCAGCCTCTGAACTTCCCTTCCCCTGCGGTGTCTGTGAAGGATGTCGAAAGGTGTTAGAAGGAATCAGCCCCGATGTCCTCTTATTGGGTCGTGAAGGGAAAGCTACGCTTGGTGTGGATACGGTTCGCCGCATTCGAGACACCATCCATTTGGCACCCGGCGAAACCGACACCAAGATTTATATTATTGAAGATGCGGAAACCATGACGTTACAAGCTCAAAACGCTTTACTCCTGACGTTGGAGGAACCGCCGCCTTACGTGCTTTTTTTGCTCCTTTGTAACGGTGCGGATCACCTTTTGGAAACCATTAGAAGCCGCGCTCCTGTGCTTCACACGACCCCATTAGACGATCAAACCATCCGTGAGCATTTTCGCGCCATAAAAAAATCTCTTCCTGCGGAAGAAATGGATGCCTTGTTGGTTTGTGCCGATGGTTGTCTCGGACAGGCGTTGACCCTCGCTGATCCCAAAGCAGTAAAATCCATCATGAAGCAACGCGGTTTGGCAGATGCCTTTATTGTGGGGTGCGCCAACAAACAGGATGCCTCCATTCCCGCTGTGATCGGTCAATTTAGCAATAAGCGAGAAGAAGTTATGGGGCTGCTTTCTTTGATTGCCCTTGCGGTGAGAGACCTGCTTCTTCTGAAAAAAAGTGAAAACATCCATCTCAAATATTACATCGACAAAGAGAATGCCTTAGATCTTTCTGCGATATTTACTTCTAAATCACTTCTACGTCTATATGAGGCTTTAGCAGATGCCCAAGAAGAGCTTTCCCACAACGGTAACGTCCGTTTGGTGCTGACACATATGTGCTTTCAAGCAGGTGTGCTCTGACACCCCCGACCACGTCTATTTGTCTATATTGAAAGGAAATAAAACATGGATACCAATCAAAAACTCCCGACCGGGGAGGGTCATGGCGGTCAAAAGCCGCATCACGGCAAGCGTCGTCCTTACCATAAACACCACGGCAAGTCCCGCCGCCCACAGGAAAAGCAAGAGCAACCTGACATTTCGGACGTTATTGCAGAGAACCGCGACAGGGAAAAAACAGCGACGGTAGTTGAGACACCCGCACAAGCAACGGGAGAAGAAAAAAACCGTCCTGCCAACAACGGAAAACGGTCGCGTCAGGGGCATCAGAACAACCGCCACCAAGGACAAAACAAGGAGGGGAGAAAAACTGCCCCCGATGCCGTTGGGGTTTCCGAGGAGATTCAGCCCCTCCCCGAAGGCGAGAAGCATGAGCGCTCCACAAAAGAAAATCGTACGATTCAGAGCAAAATGTCGATACAGAGCCGAAACGCTAACAAAGAAACCACGCCTGTATCCGAAGAAACTGCTAAAGATTTCTCCCCACTGATGGGCGACGACACAGAAGCCGAAAGAGCCGAGCGAATCGAGGCTATTTTGAGCTATGATATATTCAACATTTCTCGTCCTGTGATCCCCGAGGTCATTCCCGAGGGAAAGATTGTGATTGCAGGTATCCGCTTCCGTCCGGGTGGAAAGACTTACTACTTCGCTCCCGGAGAGTTGAATTGTCATGTTGGCGATCATGCCATTGTAGAAACGGCACGAGGCTTGGAATTTGGCGAAGTTTACATTGAAAATCGCATGGTGGATGAAGACCGCGTGGTAGCCCCCCTTCGTCCTGTGATCCGTATTGCTACTCATGAAGATATAGCGCAAAACCAAGCAAACAAGGCCAAGGAGGACGAGGCTTTCCGTATTGGTAAGGAAGAAATTGCCAAAAGCGGTCTTGGTATGAAGCTATTGTCCGCGCAATACACGTTTGACGGTGCCAAGTTGCTTTTCTACTTCACCTCTGACGGACGCGTGGACTTCCGTGAGCTGGTCAAGACGCTGGCAGGAATCTTCAGAACTCGTATTGAACTGAGGCAAGTGGGTATCCGAGACGAGGCAAGGATGCTGGGCGGCCTCGGAAATTGCGGGCGCCCCTTGTGTTGCAGCAGTTTTTTGGCAGATTTCGTACAGGTCTCCATGAAAATGGCGAAAGAGCAGAATCTCTCCCTCAACAGCCAAAAGATCTCGGGTTGTTGCGGTCGTCTCATGTGCTGCCTGCGATACGAGCATGAGACCTACGAGGAAGCTCTGCGTGAATTGCCAAGTCAAGGTAGCTTTGTCATCACTCCCGACGGTCCCGGTATGGTAACTGACGTTCTCCCCCTAGAAGGAGCTGTCAAAGTCTCTGTCAAGAGTGAGGAAAACAATACGGCACCTAAAAAATACTTGAAACAAGAACTGACTTTGCCTGCCAATCATCGCCGCTCTGCCCCGCAGACTATCGAAGATATCGCAGAGCCGGATGCAGATGACTAAGCCGACTCTTGCATATTGTTTTCACTTTATTAACAATTAACCACAAGAAATTTGCCAAACGCCTATTGCAAAAATTTTCGTTTGTGCTATAATGTTTATGTGCCGCTTTATGAGTGGCAAGTATATCATAACGGAGGTTACACCATGGCTTACATCATTAACGACAGCTGCATTTCCTGCGGCGCATGTGCTGACAACTGCCCCACCGAGGCAATCTACGAGGGTGACGGCAAGTACGAAATCGACGCTGAAAAGTGCATTGATTGCGGTACCTGCGAGGACACCTGCCCTGTGGATGCTCCCAAGGCTGAGTAATTCAAGCAGATAAACCATACCCGACCGTCTTTCACCGCCCACAAGGGATTTCACATCGGTGATCGACTGTCGGGTATTGTTTTATTTCCGGGCATGTAAGGGCTTGAATTTACCTTGAGTTTATGATATAATAAGAAAAAATGACAAAGGAGGGCGCCGTTGTGGCAAAAGGAGCGGAAAGACGGGATTATGTCAACGAAAACATCACGCTTACGCAAAAAACGGACGGATTGACATTTGGTACAGATGCTTACTTATTGGCAGCCTACGTCAAACCTCGCCCAAAAGCACGGGCGGTAGATTTGGGCAGCGGTACGGGCATCATCCCTCTGCTCTGTTTGGCGAGAAATAAATTTTCTTCTTGTGTCGCCGCGGAGATCCAGCCTTCTTTTGCCGAATTGATCCAAAGAAACGCCCAAGACAATCACCTATCCGGCAGACTCACAGTTTGGTCCGGGGACATTCGGAGACTGACTTCCCTTGAACTGGGTTACGAAGCTGACATCGTTACTGCGAATCCGCCTTATATGGCGGCAGGCAGCGGAGCTGCCAACACCCACGAAGAGAAATATCTGGCACGGCACGAAGTCTGTGGTGGCATCTTTGATTTTTGTGCCGCCGCGGGACGAATCCTCAAACATGGCGGCAGATTTTACTGCGTTTTTCGTCCTGAACGGCTGACGGATCTTCTGACCGCTATGCGGGAGGCACGTCTTGAACCCAAGCGGCTCACATTGGTTCATTCTACGTATGCCGTCCCTCCCTCCATGGTCTTAGTGGAAGCCACCAAAGGCGCGGCTCCCTCTTTAACAGTCACAGCGCCGCTTTGCTTGTGGACAGCGGATAAACAAAATCCCGAAAAGCCCGCCATGCCCATGGTTTCCACAGCGGACAACAACTATATTTACGAGCATTGCGCTTTTCCCACGGCTTTCTTAGGCAGAAACAAAGGCTCTTGACTTACTCGATGAAGCGTTCTGAAAGGATACTATATGGATCACAAAAAACACATCCTCAGCTACACACGCCGCGCGGTGGACGACTACCAGATGATCCGCCCCGGTGACAAGATCGCCGTGGGCGTATCTGCCGGCAAGGACTCACTTGCCTTACTTTGCGCTATGGCGGACCTTCGCCGTTTTTACCCTATTCCCTTTGAACTCATCGCCATCACGGTGGATATGGGCTTTGGCGCGATCGAAGCCAATCTTGGAAAGCCCCTTCCCGAAGATCCTTACGGTGATATCCGCCGACTTTGTGAAGCCTTGGACGTTCCCTATAAAGTTGTACCTTCGGAGATCGCCAAAATCATCTTTGACGTGCGAAAGGAACAAAATCCCTGTTCCCTTTGCGCCAAGCTCCGCCGCGGCGCACTTCACAACGCCGCCAAAGCAGAAGGCTGCTCGTCGGTTGCATTGGGACATCATTTTGACGATGCTGTGGAAACGTTTATGCTGAACCTGTTTTACGAAGGTCGCATTGGCTGTTTTCAACCGGTGACTTATCTGTCAAGGGTAGGGCTGTACGTGATCCGTCCCTTGCTCTACGCGCCTGAAAAAGAGGTTGCCGCTTTTGCCAAAGAGGCAAATCTTCCCGTGGTAGCGTCCTCCTGTCCTGCCGATGAAAATACTCGCCGCGAAGAGATGAAACAGCTACTTCGCACATTGGAAAGAGATAACAAAGGGCTTCGTCACAGAATATTCGGTGCCATCCAACGTGGAGAGATCGATGGGTTCCATTTACCCGACCGCCGCCCCATTCTGTTCCCGGAGCCGGATTCCGAGGATGACACGTAATTCAGATCAACCCGAGTCATAAAAAAGGAGGCTGACGCATAGGGCTGTACCCTAAAGGACAGTTTTACCTACCGACAAAAAAGCAAAAACCGCAGATTGATTTTCTGCGGTTTTTATGCTATAATAGAGTGTGTGATTAACAGTATGCATAAAGAAAGTTTGCTACGATGAATACGAACGGTAAATAAGAATTTGTAGGTGAGATAATGATTATTTTGATTACAGGAGCATCGCATACGGGCAAAACTGCACTTGCTCAAAAACTGCTTGAAAAATATAAATATCCATATCTTTCAATAGACCATTTAAAAATGGGGCTGATTCGTAGCGGTAATACAGAACTTACTCCTATGAGTGATGATAAGGATTTGACCGCATACTTATGGCCCATTGTTCATGAAATGATTAACACGGCTATTGAAAATAAGCACAACCTAATTGTCGAAGGTTGCTATGTTCCATTCGATTGGCAGAAAGACTTTTACTCCGAATATCTTGAAATCATCAAATATTACTGTCTGGTAATGAGTGAGGAATATATCAGAAACCACTTTGCCGACATTAAGAAATATGCAGGAGTCATTGAAAATCGTTTGGATGATGATTGGTGCACAATGGAGAGTGTGTTAGCAGACAATTTAGAAATGTTAGCCCTTGCACGAGAGCATAATGTGAACTATATACTCATTGACGATAAGTACGAAATCAATATTGAGTTATAACGATAAATTCCAATTTAACGAGAATATTGAGGCATTAATCAGCAAAAGCCTCCCTTGTGTAAAGGGAGGTGGCACGCGAAGCGTGACGGAGGGATTGTAATGCAACGAAAACACAATAAAGATATCGTTCATACCGCAAAAATGTTACGAAAGAATATGACAAAAGAAGAAAAACACCTTTGGTATGATTTTCTGCGCACCTATCCCGCCCGCTTTTCACGGCAAAAGATTCTCGGAAGGTATATTGCGGATTTTTACTGTGCAGAGGCAAAGCTCGTCATAGAGCTTGACGGTTCGGGGCATTATACCGAAGAAGGAAAGCAACACGATGAAGAAAGAACCGCTTTTCTTGAAGAATACGGATTGGCTGTTATCAGAATACCTAATACAGAAATACATAAAAACTTTCGGGGTGTTTGCGAATATATTGATCGCTTCGTAGAACAATCCCTCAGTCAGCTTCGCTGACAGCTCCCTTTACACAAGGGAGCCTTTTTTTGTTCACCTATGACTTGTCAATTTTCCTGACAAGCACTGTGTTAATTAAAGACACCAAAGATATATCATAAGCAACGCAAAGTCACTTTTGACATTAGCATATCAAAAGCCTATGCGGTTACCTTCTGGGAGGTATAAAAGAGCCTCCCTTGTGTAAAGGGAGGTGGCACGGCTTGCCGTGACGGAGGGATTGTAAAAGGTTAGACTATCGCTCAAAACAATCCCTCAGTCAGCTTCGCTGACAGCTCCCTTTACACAAGGGAGCCTTAGTTGGTGCAAGCCTGTTTGTTTGCAAACAGACTGAAATTTGGTTGTAGTCCTTAATTAAGGCATACGAAGCACTGCATTTGTGGACACAAATGCAAAAATACGACATACCTATTTCGAGATATGCCGTATTTTTGAAAACTGTCCTTTAGGGTGCAATCCTATAGCGTCGCCTCCTTTTTATGCAGAAAATCCATCAATCTGCAATATCCGCGGTATCTTCCGATAGTTCTTGCTCTTCTAACTCCTTGGCGATCTGTCGCATACGTTCGGGCATCTCCTCCAAGGACATTCTCACTTTCTTCTTGGGATCATCGGGGAGCGGCATAGCCAGCATGGGACCCGCTACGTCGGGTTCTTTGACGTACCAATCGATGGCAAGGAAAGCGGAAACAGGATTCATATTTCTGTATTGAAGCAAATTTTGATAATGGATACCACACAGATAACCCTCGGGAGCGTCTCCCGTGGTAAACCACGTCACAAAAGCTTTCTTGACCTCAGGACACATCTTTCGTATATCCTGGATGGTCTTGACAGCCACGTGCTTTTCATAGTTCTGCTTTTCCATTAAATATTTTTTTAGTCTGAAATAACCGATCGTACGTTTTTCCTGTGTCATCATACCAATTCCTCCACGATATACCATGAAATTTCCCGTGCGTCCACCTCAATGAACTGCTGATAGTAAGCCTGGAAGTTTTCAGACCCGCTGATATAGTTCAGATAGTTCACCGTAATTTTTCTTACCATCTGATCATTCGTGTACCACCGATAAGAGTTTCTTCCCGCCGATTGAACCATTTTCCACTGTACAGCATGGCGGTATTCATGAAAAACCGTTGCCAGGCTTCGTTGTAGCAAAAGAGGATCAGACGTCAGCAAAAATGCGATATTATAGGACAATACGTGCTCAGTTTCCTCGTATGCCCCCAAAATCGGCTGATTGATATCGTTATAAAACCTAATCTTCAAGCCCTCCAACTCATAGAGCTCTGTTAATTTTTTCATGATGGTTTTCATAGATTCAACCCGCGACTCTGCGTCTTGTGCCATGAATGCATCCATGGGTTTCTCACCTAAGACATCTATCAGCACACTCTTGGAGGCAGCTAGGTACGCTTGATCCTCTTCTGCCAACTGATAATCCGAATCATGAGTATACTTACTCACGGAAGGCGCTTTTTTGAAAATCAGTTTGTTGTACAGAATCTCCGCCAGCTTAACGGCTGTGATAGCGACTGCCGCAACAGCAAGACCTACCAAGATCTCAACAAGAGGCATGATCTTTCTCCTTTTCCGATAACTTTTCTTTCCTTTTTTCTTTCAAGACCACGTGGTTGATGGCCTTTTCAATTTCCGCGATTTTACGGGTCTTGGCATCGAGTCGAGGTTCTTGCTCTTTGGTGTTCATTGTAGGATCCTCCTGACAGAATTTTGTTCCATGACCGATCCGTAACGCTCTAACAGAGGTGTCATCTTGGCACGGAACACCCGATCATACTGATGAGCAACCATCGTGCCACGATTGGAAATAATGACCTTCAACTTAGGAAGCTCGGACTCCGGCTGCCCCTCTTGAGGAGGCTCCTCCTTGACAATATATTCTTCATCGCTGAATAACGGATGATCGGAAGCAGGGATAAAATTGCTTCGCATAAGACGGACATAACAAGCGGCAATGCTATCCAGATTCTCACGGCTATCCCCATAGACGGAAGTGTTTTCCAGCGCTTTTTCAATCTCCTTCTTCCATTCGTCAAAAGAGATCCGGCGATCGGCTTTTCCCTCTGTCCAGATCGCTCTCAGCGCCATAGACACCAGTTTAGCAATATCCGCACCTGTGACAAATCTTGGTTTCTCGGGATTCTTGACAAAGTTGTTGATCAAGCAGATGAGCTTTTTACGGTTGAAACAATCGGTGGTAAAAATGGCCTCCGCGCGATCGGCTTTCTTTTCCGCATCAGTCATCTGCTTGGATAAGATGTCCGCGCATTCCTCTGCGGTGGGCATATAGAGCGAATAGAGACAATCGAAGCGGCCACTACGGAAAAACTCTTTGGGCAGAGCGGAAATATCATTGGCGGTAGCGAAAATGAAGCAAGGCTTTCGGCATTGCTGCATCCATCCGAGGAGGTTGCCGAACATACGTTTGAAAGGTCCCGCATCCTCGCTGTTCTTCCCTGCACCGCTAAATCCCTTGTCCAACTCGTCAATAAAGAGGACACAGGGTGCCATAGCTTCTGCCAGTTTCAGCGCCTTGTCCATGTTATGTTCGGATTCGCCTACGTACTTACCCATAAGCCGTCCAATATCCAGCTTTAAGAGAGGAATACCCAAGGTTGCCGCCACTGTTTCCACCGCAAAGGATTTACCGCATCCGGGAATACCGCAAAGAAGCACACCTTTAGGAGGATTGACACCCATATCTCGGCGGAGCTTATCGCCACGGTTAATGCTTTCCTTCTGACTGTTGAGCCATTTTTTGAAATTATCCATACCGCCCAAAGGAGAGTCATCTTCCCTTTGAATTTTTCGGGTGGTCGTAGCAATAATCTCCAGCAGATTCTCTTTTTTGAGGATCTGTTTTTTCTGTTCAACGATAGCTTTCAAGGCGTGTTCAGGGTCTTTCTGAAACAAAATACCACCTGCCACGGGATTGTTGGGGACAGGGATAATCGAAAGGGCGCGTATCAACCGTTCCACCTGCAAAAGAGACAGCCCTAGAAGCGCGTCAGTCAGCGTCAGCATCACGCTCTCGGACAACGAATCATTTCCTTGCCCTGCTTTTTTCAGACAGTCAAGAATCTCATCAGCTTCTGGATACGGCTCGTCAATGATCTCACAATAACGTTCATAGGTTTCCGGCACTTTGGCGCTATCTCCATACAAGAGAATCAAACTGCTACCCAGAGCACTACCGCTCAAGCTTTCCATCAGATAGCGATCAATGAAGGCATTCAAATCTGCCTGATCCCAAAGATCTTTTTCGGAAGTACCGCTTGTTTTATGATAAGGTAAAATATAAAGCGCGGGATAGGAAAGTTGCGCGGATTGCTGCGGAACACCATATTGGTGGGGAGCCATCAAAGCAAAGTTCTTCAAGTCATCGGACTTGACGTAAAAAATGTTGAAGTCTTTGGCCATATTGCCTTTGTTTTTCACAAACAAGAGCGGGGGCGTTGTTTTCGGCAATTGAGCTGTAGGGAGGATGCGTTCATTATCCACGCCCTGACTCTGGTCTTTTGACAATCGAACCACAAGGCGGTCACTTTCCACAATCCTGCGAATCAGCTCTATCTCTCCCGTACGCAACACCAGAATGGGCTTCCCGTTATAGATTGCTGTTTCGCAAGCTTCCAATATCTTATCTAAAACCTTGCGCTTCTTCATAGCTCATCCTCCTTGAATACTTGGGAAAGAGACGCATAATACGAGCATAGCTCATCGGGAGTTCCGTTGCTTGTCGTGATAATTCCTTCATTTGTCAAGAGATAATATTGACCGTCATAAACGCCAACTTCCACATAGACCACGTCCCCTTGGGTCAAAAATGAGGGCAACGCAAAGTCCCAATCGTCCGAGCCTAAACCAAGCATGGTAGAAATCTGCACGGAACGGTAGAGCTGACCATCGTTGATATACAGATACACACCATTTTTCAAAACGGCAAAAGAGGATGCCTCCACAGGAATGGGCATCTCCGTCTTCCCGCACATGATCACGCCCCGATAATAGTCTCTCCAAAAGGTTTCATTTTTCAGGGTTATTTTGTCGGGTAACAGCTTGACCACGGTATTATCGCACACGTTAGCATAGCTGAAAGCACCGAAAGGAAGCTTGATCTCCATCTCGCCGACATGCAATATCGCCGGCACTTTGTCACTACCCTCGGTTTGAAACTTAACCGTACGGAGCAACGCTCCCTCTTCCATGATCAGATCCGGATCGTATGCACACTGATAATGCTTTCCGGATGTCAAGGAGATCACCTCTTGAGACAAATCCACAGGCTCATATTTGTCGGAGCGTTGAGGCAGCATTTCTGACGGACAAAATTGCTTTTTCCCCGCCAACAACGTGGCAGCGGATGCCACGGCAAAGCTGAATTCCCAATCGTCACTTTTTTTGAGACATTTATAGTAAGTATAGCTCTCATCAAGTATGCTCTTTATATGTTTAGGTCGCTCTATTTCTTTTCCCTGCCAAAAGGCTGCTGGGGAAAGAAGAGGGGGAAGATTTCCCAGCAGGGCTTGTCTGATGATTTCGATACAATGGTTGGAGACCTGATCAAAATTCAAATGGCCCTTAGCGAAAACATACAGTGCTTGGGGTTGTTTCAAAACCTCGGACACATCAAAATGCTCGTAATAATCCAAGCAAGTTCTGATGGGCTTTCCTTTGATAATCAACATAGGGCTACTCCTCTTCATTTGCCATCAGAGTCAGTCGCTGATCATATTATCGAAATGCTCCAACGCGACGATCTTGATAGCTTTGTCTATCATGCTTTTCACACCGTTTTCCAACTCGGGATGGACGAACCGGTTACAGTTATCCACAAAGCGTCCCTGACCAAATTGTGCATTCATGACACTATTCGCCAGATTGACGGCGATCTTCTCCTTGATGCGCTCTTTGACCTTATCTTCGTTTTTCTTCTCCGTAACCTTCCTGATATTTTTCAAGCTGATTACTTTGTTCGGGTCGGAATAGATCCAATTACTGATATTCTCACTCCATATAGCGATCGTATCCGAAGAAACCAAAAAGAAAATGATATTCAGGATCACATCCAATATGGTTGTAGTAGTTCTTCTGGAAAGTTCCAGTGCAACAGGCGCCAGGGCTTCAGGATCAACAACGTGTCCGGAATGGGTGACGAGATTTTCAACCATAACTTTATGTGCCGTGTCCAAATTTAAGGTGAAACACTCGCCGATGGCGTCCGACGCATACATATGCTTAGCGGCATCTACCGATGCATCGACAATCGTTTTCGACAATTTAGCATTCAACCTGTTTAAAGAGTTCTCCACCAGTTTTGTCAATGTTTCATCGTTGAAAAGCAGCTTGAAATGTTGCCCGATTCTATCCTGCAGTTGCTTAACGGTAAGGTCGGATTGAACTGAGGATAAAACGCGGACAAAACCGTCGTAAATTGAACTGGTGAAAGCAACACTCAGACTTCGGCGATATTTATCTTGAATTTCATCAATCTTTTTAGTGATTTTAGGAAGCATATCCTGCATCAACGGCTGGAGACAGAACTGGTTATAAGCGATCTGGCAAAGACCTTTACATACGCAATAGGAAGGCGAAGGATCGCAGCAAACGGTGCTTCCTGTGAACACACTTTCGCAGAGAGGCTTGACAAAATCCATACGGCTGGCACCACCTGTAAGGATGACGGTGCTACAAGGTAGCTGACGAGCTTCCAACATCTTTTTACACTGGTAAAAAAATTGACCACAGAGGCTGCTCCAGCTCCCCAACGCCACAGCTCGTCCCTTCTCGTAGACGTCCTTCACAGGCATACTTTGAAGGACATCGCGCATAAACGCTTCATCCAATATGTAGAATTCACTCAGGGGGGGTTCTGAATTCTTCAGTCGGTTGAATTTATCAGCTTTTCGATAATTGATGGTTTTATACCCGCCGGGATCTGTTTCATTCAAGCCAAGGGTGGTGTTGTCTCCATACCAAGCTTCCTTGTGGTCTCGTCTGATCGCCAGTTCCACAGGGGTATTGTCCTTTCCAAAATAGGGTCTCCAATCTGCCTTTTGCTCACGGTTCTTCTTTTCCACGCTGTACAGAATCTTGTGCAGCATGTTTCTTTCGATGGCAGAGGCACCCAACGTCCAGGATTTTTCAACCAAGGTGGCACCAAGTGATATGTAAGTAAAATCGGCGGTGGATGAGCCCAAATCAAAAATTGCGATACCGTTTTTGGGGTTGATTCTGTGTTTTACGGCTGGTGATCCGCTTGCTTTTTTCTGCGCCTCATCCCTTTTTGAATCTTCCGTGTCACCGACAACTTCGAATCTGTTCATGCTGTCCCCATGGATAACAGAGAACACAGCGGCAGTCGATTCCGGCACGACACGAACCTCGGTAATCCCGGTTGCTTCTTGAATCAGTTTCACGTATGCTAAGCGACTGTTTTCCTTTGTCCACGTTTGATCCGAAGGACAACCCACGTACAAAAGGATCTCATCCTTGGCATAATTCCGCAGTTCGGGATTGATGTCGGGATTCAGGATAGATTTAACCAAATGACCAATAAAATCTCTCATCAGCTCGCCATAGGTTTTGGGAGCATCCTCGGAAGGACGTTCTTTCCATCTGTCCGGGCAGACCTTAAAATAGGCATAGACCCGCCGATCCACATCTCCCACATCCATAACTGATCCTGTTTGACCGATATCCGCCTTCCCATTGCGGTAAATCAGCGTTGACATGACTTTGGGAACGTTATTCTTAACCGATAATGCTTTGATTTCAGCGGTTTCTGAAAAACAAGTAGGATTTCCGTCTTTATTTCTCAGCACAACGTAATGTGCCGTGGATTCGCCGTGCCCTACATCCAAACCAATAGCAATTTTTATTTTAGACATCATTTTCTGCCTTCCTCCGAACTTCTTTCTTCGTTTATGTGCGGCACACAGTCAAAACGAGGATTCATTCCAATTTTCTTCGAAAGCGTGAATTTCTTTGGCAAAAAGCTCAAGCTTTAACCAATAGTCATAGGTTTCTGCCGAAAGCTCTACTGCCTCTTCCCTGCCATTCCATACCATACTGACCGTAACATTCGGGCGGTCAGTTACAGGATCAGCCGTATTCAGCGCAAGACATCGATCACCATCTACCAGAGCCTGCAAATCCCGACAGAGCGCAAGATGTTTTTCCACAGCTTCCTCCGACACCAGTGCTTCATAGTCACTCAGCGTGGTGTCTGCCTTGCTGATCCTCATTTGGTATTGATCCAAAAAACGCGCCATGGTTTCCTTATGCTTTGGGTAGGTAGAGACGTTTCTTCGATTCACATCCTCCTTGCAAGGTGTGAAAATGTCATTGATTTCTTTCTTCAAGGCAGCAAGTTCTTCTTCGGGCATCTGATCCTTTTTCGTCAAAAGCGTTTGCAATTTTTGGGCTTTTTCGGAAAGGGTCTGACATTTTCTCTTCAAGGTGCTGACGTAGGTATGCCAAACAGCCACAAGCAACGGTAGCGGCATACGGTCATCTCTGGGCGCACGTATCCCATCGGGAACATACGCTGCAAGCGCCATAATATCGCGAAGAACGTTTTCAACGCCTGATTCTCCCCAGTAGTCCTGCTTGATCTCTCTCATAAGGTAGTACGCATCATTGGCATATTTGGCGCGCTGTTCCATAAGACACAGATTTTTTGGAGACACAATCTCAGATTCTCCGCTATAGATAGCTGCCAGCTTTTTTAGCAAATCGTTCAGAAGGATTTCCTGCCGCTCTTGGAGAGGTTTCCTATTCGGACCTGTGGGCTTTATCGAAACGTCATTCTGTATCTTTTGGGAACCAGGGGAAAGCTGATTGTCGGATGAACCAAACACCCGGATGTGCCGGGACGTTTCTTCCGCTGCGTTTTTCGGAATGTTCTCCGATGACACTTCAGAAGGGGGCTGCTCCTCGGCAGGCTGATCCGCAGGGCATCTGAACCCATTGTTCGGCACTTTCTCTTCCCCGGTATGATGATCCAAATCAACATTCTGCTTTTTGTCGCGCTTGTTCAAACTTATATACACTCCCAAAACAACGAGCCCTCCTAAAACAACAATGCCTATCAATAACACAATATTTTTCCAATAATCCATAAGAAACTCCATGCCGTCCTTCATTGTCGGCGCAAATGATTGAACATACGATGGGTAACCACCGAGAAACGTTATGGTCTCTCGGTGGTTTTTGACTTACTTATGCGAAATCGGGTTCGCCCACATATTCGGTCTCTTCTTCTTCAGCTTCAGTCTCTGTAGAAGGCTCAACTTCCTTTTCAGGAGTAGCGGAGACAGCGGGTTCATCCAAAACGATCTTGGAAGAAAGGGTATCCAGGGTATTCTTGACCCTTTTCTTGAACCATTCCCACCCGCTCTTAACAGCGGGGGTCGTCCACTCTACCAGCTTATTGAAGCCGGCAACCAGCCCCTTAACACCGGTAGTAACCAAACGACCTGCGCCAACCATGAGATTTCCGCCTTCTTTTACCCAGTCAATCAAGGTCTTGTCCTTGGACATCCAAACAACCACAAGCACCATAAGAGCAACGCTTGCCACGATACCCAAAGGCAGCGGCAGCAGGGTCATTAAGAGTGTGGTCGTTATGACGAGGAAATCGTGGACCAAAGCCAAGATACCGATGAACGTCAGCACTTCTCCGATAGCACGAAGAATCTTAGAAGCGAGGCTACTCTCGATACTGCCTTCGGCTGCCTGAGATGCCACAGCGCAAGCGTCCATAGCGGCACTGACCGTGTAACCGATCTGCTCCATCGAACAGTCTTCACTGACATCCTCATACACGCCGTTCTGAGCGTTGACATATGCCTGCATGGCAAGGATCAGCTTAAGATCAGCGGTTTGTCTTCCCGTCTTCAGAACAGCCACTGCGCCCTTCATTGCTTCCGCCAAGGATTCCTGCTCCAATGAGTTGATGATAGCGGGCAGCTGATTTGCCACGTAGTTGGTATTTGCCAAGGCTTCTACCGTCAGTTTGAACAGCTCCTGCTCCTTATCCTCTGCCTCTTCGGCAGTCACCGTGCATTCACCGTGCTCTTCAATATACGTATCGGCTGCTTCCGCGGCATTCTCTTCACCGTTCATGAAGATTGTGTAAGCTTCCAAGGCAACCAGCATACGGTGGTATACACGGCAACGCTCCAAGGGATCCCGGATGGAAGCAACCGCTTCGCGAAGCTTGGCTTCCGCAAAGGCGTTCTCGTCTTCCATGCAGTTATCCACATCCTGATGATAAGCGGCAATGATGTCTGCCATATGGTCTGCCATGATGTAAGCCACATCCTCGGTCTTGCCTTCCAGCGTCATGTACATTCTCTTGGCGATCTCGCGTGCGCTGATGCCTTCGCTGTAATCCTTCACGTGCAGTTCGGTCTGCTTCATCAATTTCTCTACTACATTCTTATCGGTGATTTTCATTTTTTATTCTCCTTTTTAACAATTCACTTCAGCTCTGTGCTGTGCCCTTATGATACACCATTTCGGATGCATTTGCTATGCTTTCAACGCATAATCAGCATTTTTTGAAAAAATTCAGAGAATTACAGTTTATAGAGTACACGCAAGGGTTTTCGTTTAGCTTTAACTTCCTGTTCGGAATAAAAATCCAACAAAAAGGAGACGCTTCCCACAATATCCACCGTGTCCTCATCCCCAAGATAATCCGCCATGATGTAACATAGGATCACTTTATCCACCATATCCGTCATGGTGAACCCGCTTCCCGTCATCGCCATATAGTCATCAGCTTCCGCTCGGGTCAGACGCAATCCCAAAACGATCTTCAGCAGCGTGTCATGATCGGTGCGCGGCTGCTTGCCCGAGGCATATCTGGACCACACACTTTGGGTAATCACAGCATCATCCTGAAACCTTGTATAGTTGATCGAGCCGTTTTCCCGCACGTAGCCCCGCTGGCGCAAATGCCGATCCACAAAAGCGAGATCTTTTCGTTCGTCCGGAAATTCATCCATGAAATGATCAATAAGATCTGTATTGATGCATGCCATGCCCAAAGAAGACAACGCGGCACCGCCAAGCCCCACGATAACGCCTGCCCCGGAGGACGTTTGCTGATGCGGATCTTTCTCTCTTGACAAACGATTCATCGTGTCTTCGATGGCGATAATACGCTTCATCTGTTGAGCTGTCACTGCCTTCACATCCTTTCCTTCACAAATTAACAATTTTCCACAATAATTTATATTATTATACATCACATTTTTGCGAATGTCAACAGATTTTTGTAGTTTTACAAAAAAAACCCCTGCGGGTTATTACACGCCGCAGGGGAGATGTTTCATAGGTTATCGCTGTTCTTTCAATCAGTTAAATCCACAAGCATGAAGCATTTTTTTCATTTGGTTACTTCTTTGCAAGTGGTTAAAGGAAGAAGCAAAATTGGGCTCTCCTTCGATCCATTTCTGTCCCATATGGAGTCCCATGTCGGTATATTTCAAGGAAACCATACCGAGATCGGTTTGGGCGGCATGAATGATCTTCATCATATCCAAATCCAGCTGTTGTTTTGGGGTGACCTTGGCTGTGTTCATACCCAAATAGGCTTTATCATAAACTGTGGGCATATCAGCCGAGGCAAACGCCAAAAGTTCTGCTGTCTCTCCGCACATGCGAACATGATCTTCATGAGCAAAAATTCCCAAATATCCGCCTAAATAAAGGGACACGTAGGCGGTTTGCGCCTGATCATATTTTGGGATTGGCAAAACCCCCAGCTCCATATCGCCTTGGCAGTGCAAAAATTCCACACTTTGCATGGGTTCAAACAGCACGTTCCCGTCGCTGATGGAAGTTCCCATGCCGGTAAACGGTGAAGCTGTAACCCGTTTGCTTGTAAAGAAGGGGCGCATCAGATTGAAAAGCTGTTCCGCTTTAGTAAAATTGTCGCCATACACGTAGTCCTGTGTCAGCCCGTCAGGGGTCTCGACAGTATCCAGCACAAACAGCTCACAGGCGGTTTGGAAAGCACGCAACGGTTGGCTTCCTCGGACGGCAAAGCCATACGCACAGCCTGTTGCCTCTGTGGCAATCGCCATCATGGTGTCCAACGTCCATTCCTGACGGCTGACCAGTCCATAAAGATCCTTATTGATTCCTGCGGATTGATACAACAGCTTGTTATATGCCAAAAGATACGCATTGGGTGGAATAAAGCTGTTCTTGCCAAAATAGATCCCTCCGTCAATGGTATGGGTACTCATCATCTCTCCATCCCAATAAGTCGCGTCCAGATCCATCATATCCAAGGTTTCAAAATTTGTCAAGACATGATGCTGTTCTGCCAACGCTTCTCCCGACGTCATGACAAGATGTGCCATGTAATCACCCGAGGCTTTCAATTCCCACAGGGTTGTATCTATATCACCGGAATCTGTACAAGCTTGGAAAACAATGTCAACACCAAGATAATCTTCGGTTTGCTTCACACGGGTGTAGAGACTTTCACTTAAAAGATCGTCCCGAGACGCATGATCCTCGGCATACAGATATTCACCCGGGAGATTTTTTTGATCATACAAGATCACCACAGATTCATTATAGGTATTCTTTTGTATGGTGGGATGAGACAGTTCCTTGGGCGGCATGGACTCTGCCCCATCGGTGTCCGTGCCACGGTCGGTTTGATCGGTCTCTCCGCTTTCGGTGGTGTGGGCAGGAGGACCGAACGGAGGATCCATGTGTCCCGCGGCAAGAATGCCCGCGACAATCCCCAATGAGACAACCGCGCACAATATGGCAACGCCCCAAGAGCTGTTGATAAACCTGCCCAACGCAGAATCACTAAACGTTTTTTTCTTTAGAGACAAGAGCTTTGCAGAGGGGATGATCGCCTCTGTCACATATTGATCTGAAATCTCGCCAAAGCGTTCAAAGGCATTCAGTTCTTTCATTCTCATACCTGATACCCCCTTTCGGAAAGATATACTCTGAGGTCTTCACGCAAGCGGTGCAAGATCACGGACACGTGGTTGGGTGTCATGCCGTATGCCTTAGCCAATTGTTTAACAGGGTAGGCATGCCAATAGCGCCCTACCAAAAGCTTACGCTGGGTAATATCCAGTGTGGCTAAAAATCCGTCCAACAGCTCAGGCAACAGATCTTGCCCGGGGATAGGTTCATCAGATGGTATACATTCAGCGATTTCGTGAAGAGCGATGTCAAATCCTCCACCTCGAACAGCAGTCAGATACTTTTGACGATACCGATCAATCGAAAGATTTCGGGTGATCCTGCAAAAGAAAGCACACAGGTTGGGCGGACGCTTGGGCGGTATGGTGTTCCAGCTTTTCAGCCATGTGTCGTTAACGCATTCCTCGGCGTCCATGATATTGGACAGAATATTCATCGCCACCGTATGACAGAGCGCACCGTATTGGCGATGACTCTCTTCGATAGCTTGTTCATTTCTATCCCAATAAAGCTGAATAATCTGATTGTCGTTCATCTTTGACTCCTTTCGTTGGGCATGACGAATGCCATTTACCATTATAACGGATTTTCGCCCCGGAATGTTACAAAAAATGAAAAAAAACTCAAAAAAATGCGAGGAAAGCGGTGGAAAGCCGAAAAGGAAGCCCCTATGGCTTCCTTTTCTTGCTTATCAGCTGTTATAAGTGCCCTCGGTGGAAGAGAAGACCGATTCAATCCCCTCCTTACGGCGGGAGGTTTTGACGTGCTCGAAGAGCAGGTCGCGATACTGTTCCTCGTTGAAAGGCAGGGTCACGGGCTTACCCGTCCAGGCGGAAAGGTGCATAGCGTTGGATATCATCAGTCCGTTAATACCCTCACGACCGTCAGCCACCAGAGGCTCATCGCGCAGAATCGCACCTGCGAAGGCGTTCAGCACACCAACGTGCTGGGGGTTTTGACCGTCGGTCTCAACCTCGACGCGCTGAGTTTTAGGGGAGGCAAAGGCTACCTTATTGGTAGCCGAGAACTCGGACTCGGGGGTATCCAGCTTGATGAAGGTGATGGAGCCGCCGTCGGTGATGATGGTACCGCCGTCGCAGACGATCTCCAGGCGGGTGGTGCCGGGGGCGTCACCCGTGGTGGTGATGAAGGTACCGGTGGCACCGTTCTCATACTCGAAGTAGACGGTGACGTCGTCCTCTACCTCGATGTCGTGCCACTTACCAAAGTGCATCCTTGCATCGATGACCTTGGGCATGCCACAGATCCATTGGAAGAGGTCAAGGTTGTGGGGACACTGGTTCAGCAGCACGCCGCCACCCTCGCCCGACCAAGTGGCTCTCCACGCACCCGAATCGTAGTATGCTTGGGGACGGTACCAGTTGGTGATGATCCAACTGGTTCTCTTGATAGCGCCCAACTCTCCAGACGCCATGATCTCCTTGACCTTGCGATAGATATGGTTGGTTCTCTGGTTGAACATCATACCGAATTTCAGCTCGGGATGCTGATCCGCCTCAGCCATCATCTCACGCACCTGCAAAGTGTACACACCAGCGGGCTTCTCACACATGACGTGCAACCCTGCCTTCATAGCCTTAATGGAATATTCAGGATGACCATAATGGGGGATGGCGATGATGACGGCGTCGATGAGGCCAGAGGCGAACATCTCGTCGCCGTCAGCAAAGGTAGCGATGTCGTCATAACTGTTATCGGGCTTGGCGGAGCGGTGGGCGGCAAGGCGACCCAAAGCAAACTCCAAGCGGGCAGGATTGACGTCGCACACGGCGGTGACCGTTACCTCGGGGCACTTGTCGTTCAGAATGTTTTCCAAATGGCCTGAGCCCATATTGCCCATGCCAAGAATGCCGAGTCTGACTTTTTTCATGATTTTTTCCTTTCTGATTCTATACTTGATAAATAATTCTTAAGAGTTGCGAATCGTAAAAGTCCACATTCCTGAGCCTACGGGGATGGTAAAGTATCCACCCTCGGGAATGAGGGTCGTAAGTTTTTCATCAATAAAGAGGATATCTTCTGAGGTGGCAGGAAGTCTGACCACAGCGGCGGTATTGGCGGGAATAACAGTGGTGGCGGTAAGTCCCTTTTCCGTTGTGAAGGAGACCTTCACGCTTCCCTTTACCGTAGGCATTTTCAGCGATCCATGGGTGAGTCCATGGGGTTGGAGGGTGATATCAAAGTTTTCATAGCCGGGTGCGGTGGGCTTGATGCCAAAGATGCCACCGGTAATGGCGTGAGCCGGTGCCGCGCCCCAAGGGTGAGAGAGCGTCATATTGGGTTTATTGGTCTGATTCCAAGCTTCAGTGGTGATGGTGGCATTCATGACGTAACGCATATACGCCCAGGTTCTCGCGCCCTCGGAAGTATCGGGATCCAGTAGCAGAAGATTTGCCACGTCACCGTGACCCGATTCGTAAAGCCCCATTAGCAAGAAATAGGCACCGTACACGCTCATGCGGATCTTTCCTTGGGTTTTGATATACGTTGCCAGTTGATTTGCCATAGTGGTATCGGAGTAGATGCCGCAGGCGAGTGCATATGCTGTAGCATGTTGAGACATATGCGGAGAAGATGTTCCATCTGCCATAAGACCGTCACGGAAAGCGCCGTTTTCTTCATCATATGCTTTAGAAATCAAGGTATTTTTGATGTTATCCGCCAAATATGCAAAGGCTTTTCCGTCCTCAAGATGTCCCGTCACATAGGCAATTTTTGACAAGGCACGGTAAGCTCGAGATGCCATAGCATTGAGCACCGTGTTATAGGAAACCGTCATATCGTAGCCGTCTCTTTCCGAAGGCGGCCAGTCTACCAAAATCGAATTTGTGGAGGAGGAGGGGATCTGACCGAGATCAATCAGCCCTACCCCTTCAACGAGATCATGGAAAAACGTTTTTTCTTTCAGAACAGCATAATAGCGATGTAACGAGCGGTCATCCCCTGTGGTCATATATTCTTCCCAAGCCGAAATGACGGTGATCAGAATATATTCCGCAGGCCACGTGCGGTGCGTATACAGGTATTCCGCCGTAAAGCGTCCAATGCTATAATCATTTGAATGAGCATAAGTAGCCGTTAGGTTGACCAGAAGATCCCCTTCGTAAGCCCCGCGTTCACGGGATTGAGAATCCACGTAGAGATCCTGGGTCGTGGCTCTGACCGTATGCTTGGTCATATCATAAAGATCTTTGAGAAGCACGCTATCCGAATCGAAATCCGAAGCGGTCTCGTCAAAAGGCGCACGAAGCTGAAGTCCCGTGACCATTTCGGGGGTAACAGGCACAGGACAATGATCAATCTGTACGTAACGGTAGGTCATCAAATCCACCGTCTCAATCATCTGCTTCCCTGCTCTCAGATGCCAGGTCTCTGTATAGACGTTGCCCGTGTTCATACGGTACTTGACAGTCCCGTCGGGATTCAGCTGTTCTCCAAAACGGACGTTGACCGTACATTCCTGCGGAACATCCACTTCAAAGCGAACGCCGCCCACGATCTCCGCACCCAAATCCGTCACAAAGGTTTGATCCCCGAGTTTTGTCACAGTTTCGGCGACGCGAAAATATCGAGTGACGGGGTCAATGCCATCAGGCACAAGGACACCAAAATCCGACATGGGTGCAGTCAAATCGGGAATCCCCCATGCACTGTCAGCATACCCCACAAGAGAAAAGCCCTCAGGATAGCATGTCATGTCCAAATTATTGGCATGAGCGGTGTAATAATGGGTGCCGATGGAATGATCCTTGCCAAAAACGGCATCGCCCCCGATGGCACGCCATTTTTCTTGGTCTACATACGAATTGGTAACTGTTCGGGAAGTACCGTCACAGAAATGAAGGGTCAGTTCGCAGAGAAAAGCATGTCCCGCAAGGGCATAGCAAATAGCCGATAAGCAGTTCTTTCCGATACGCAATCCTTCAAAAATGTCGTAAGTATGGTAGTAAAGGCAAAGATCGCCTTGAGGATTCTTACCCAATCGAGCAGGTCCTACACCCAAGCAAACGTCGTTGACATATGCATTGTAAACGAATTGGCGCGAAGGTTCAGGAGAAGCGGCGGTGACCGTCAAAAGGGCGGCATCCAGCCTTTCGATCTCGCTATAGCTGACAAAAAACTCATGGCGCAGAAAGATAAAATCGTCATTCCCACACCAGATACCGCGGTGAGCATCAAAAGTGCTGTCCTTGGCGGTGGTAAAGGGGTACACACGGGAAGCAAGCGCTTCCGAAGCCCCATCAATGCGGACAAAAACTTGCCAGTAGTACAAGCGGTCGGGGATCAACACATCAGAGAGCCCCGGGACAGACACGCCGGTGCTTTGGCGGCTTTCCGTCCATCCGCTGTCACAGAGGGTCTTCCCCTCTCTATATGCCTGACGGTTTTCATACAAGCAGATACGGTAAGCTATCTGCTGAACATTCTTTTGTGTACTCTCCAGGGTCCATGAAAACCGCAAATCCTCAGAAGGGACACCCCAAGGCTTCTTCAAAAGGTTGATACGCAGATCCGTCAGTGTATAAGAAGCAGGGTTATCTTTCAAGTACATGGCACCTCCGCTTATCATTAAAAGAAGCCTCTGGACTTAAAGAAGTCGTAGCTCTGCTTCAGACAGTCGAAGGGATCTTCTTCATAACAATTGTCCTGTTCAATGAAAGCATACTGTACGTCTGCGTCATCACAAGCGCGGAGAATCTCGTCATAATTCATGTTGCCCTTCCCAATAGGCGCCATACGAACGCCCTTGTCCGCGGGGCTATAGACCATATCCTTAAAGTGAATACAGTCCACACGACCTTTCAGTTGACGGAGCCACCACGCAGGATCACCGCCGCCTGCCTGGATCCAGTAGGTATCCAGGGTCACACCGCATTCTTCGGGAGTGAAGGTGTCGCAAAGGAGATCGAGGAAGGTCTTACCAGCAAACCGAGCCAACTCCATATGGTGATTATGGTACATGAATTTATGCCCTGAGGCAGCGATCTTTTTCATGGCGTCGTGGGCTTCCTTTTCCATAATTGCCAGTCCTTCGGGGTTGATGCCTCGGGGATTAGAGCCTATGCCGATCCACTTACAGCCGATGGTATCATGGAAAGCGATGGTTTCCTCGGTCTCTTTGACGATTTTATCATAGCTGTAATGGGTGATATCACAGGTAAGACCTGTCTCTCGAAGCTTTTCTGCCATCCAGTGGGGATCATAAGCACAAACGCCTGACAGTTGGATATGACTATAGCCCATATCAGCTACCTTCTTCATAGATTCTGCCAAACCTTCAAGCGTTGTACATTGGTTGCGAAGGGTATAGAATTGAACTCCGATTTTCATGTTAATCTCCATTCTGCCGCCACCGGCGGCACAAATACAGTTTGAAATTTGACCGTGTCGCTTTAGCGACAAAATGGGTGTTGCCCCTTTTTAGGAAGAATTATGCGTGAAACAGTAAACTTCGGTTTGGGATCTTTGAACTTTCACGCTATCTCCTTTTCTGTTTAGCCATATTTTCAAGCGTGGATCAGCCAATCTCACAGATGATCTTCTTCAGGCAGTCAGTCGCATGGTCAAAAGCGGCGCGGGCATCGGAAAAAGCATAACCGCCAACAGCACTTTTATCCTCCGCGTTTTCCAATCCTGAAAGACCAACAAATTCCATCAGATGAGGTTCCAACGTTAAAACACCGCTGTTCTGTCCATCTCTCGCCATAGCGGCAAAATAAGGCAGATACGAGCGCAGAGCGCCGATCCCTTCTCCGGGAGGCACGATATGTCCATCTTCGCGGGCATCCTTGATATGTCCATACCACACGTATGGAGATAGCATCTCCCAAGCAGTCATAATATCCTGATGACATTGGATAAAGTTTGCTGGATCAAACACCGCAGACAGCTCCGGCAGTGCTTTGTGAAGTTTAAGGCAGCGATCTACCGTGTCGCCATAAATACCTTTTTCATTTTCATGGCAAGGGCGTACACCCTGTGCTTTTGCCATACAGCAAAAGTCGTCCAATCGGCGGCAGACTTCATCAAAATACACATCGTCTCCGTTGGTACCGTAAAAGCTGAACAGGCGGATACACGGGGCCTCAAAAATCTCTGCCATTGTCAAGAGACGGGCAAACTGATCCTTTTCCTTGGAAAAATCATCCGAGATCGGACTTTTACCGGCAGGAGAACCAATAGACCAGACAGAGAGTCCTCGGGACTTCAGCTCCCGAGCAAAGGTTCGTGCCGCTTCGGGCTCCAATGCGGCGATATTGACACCATTGACCCCTCGAATTTCTAAATAAGAGATGGCATTTTCTGTCAGAGCACGGATCTGCCCATCGGTAGAAACAGATGCCTCATCGGCAAATGCACAGAGTTTAATTACAGAATTCATGATGTTTTCGTCGGCGCTTACATATCGCGCCTTCCTTTCTTAATCATCAGCAAAATTACTGTTCCTTATTATAAAATTTTATCATTTCTTTTTTTCGTTATTATAACACGTTTGTTCCGAAAAGTAAAGAGAAAAAAAGATTTTTAAAATCAATTTCTCAAATATCATTTTTGCTCTTGCCAAAAGAAACAAAATCGATTATAATGTAGTCATACACATAAAAATCATGCGATGATACCGAAAAAGCTTCCTCTTTTAGGTGAACTTCACGATTTTCAAACCCCACGTATCAGCCAACATGTCCTTCACAAATCATTCTTCTTGAGCCACCAACGGAAAGGAGCAAAATCATGCTTAAAAGAATTCAACTTAAAACCGATTTATGTGTCATTGGCGGTGGTCTTTCGGGATTATGCGCAGCCATTGCAGCGGCACGTCAGGGAATTCGAGTAGTTCTGATGCATGAGCGTCCCGTTTTAGGAGGAAACGCTTCATCAGAGATTCGCATGTGGGTCTGCGGTGCTCATGGGGACAACAACCGTGAAACAGGCATCATTGAGGAGATCTCCCTTGAAAATTATTACCGTAATCCCACCAAGAATTACTATATCTGGGACACAGTGATGTATGATTTCGCCATTCGAGAGAAGAACCTTACCCTGCTCCTCAACTGCACCTGCATGGAGGCAGACGTTGAGCAAGGAACCTTCCCTTTCGGGCGGGACAGATGCATCACCAAGGTAACGGGCTATCAGATGACCACCCAAACCTTCATTGAAGTTGAAGCGAAATATTTCGCTGATTGTTCGGGGGACAGCATTTTAGCTCCCCTGACCGGTGCTGAGTTCCGCGTGGGTCGTGAGGGCAAAAATGACCACGGAGAGCCCACCCATGTGGAAGTTAAAGACGATTTGACCATGGGTATGAGCTGTCTTTTGCAGGGGCGAGAGACCGAAAAGCCTGTCAAATTCACGCCGCCCACCTGGTCTACCAAACTCACGGCGGAAAATTTCAAGGACAGGCATTTGAATATTTACAGCTCTTGGGAAAATTACTGGTATTTGGAGTTGGGCGGTAACCGCGATACCATCCACGATACCGAGGAAATTTCCAAAGAACTGCTCCCTTTGGCACTGGGTACTTGGGATCACATTAAAAATTCCGGAGAGTACAAGGCTGACAACTGGGAACTGGATTTTTTGGGTTTCCTCCCCGGTAAGCGGGAATCCCGCCGCATGGTGGGTGAATATATCATCACAGCTAACGACGTACTAAACAACGCCCAATTTGATGACGTGGTTGCCTTTGGCGGTTGGCCCATTGACGATCATTTTCCCGACGGTTTTTACCATAAGGGAAGACCTAACACCAACATCCTACCTGAGTTCCCCTATCAAATCCCTTATCGATGCCTCTATTCCAAAAATGTATCCAATTTGTTTTTTGCGGGACGGAACATCAGTATGACCCATATGGCCATGAGTAGCATTCGCGTCATGGCAACCTGCTCTCTTTTGGGTCAGGCTGTGGGTACAGCGGCGGCGGTGGCTTGTGCGTATGGGCTGACACCCCACGGTGTCTATCTTGAAAGAATGGATGAGGTGCAGGAAAAGCTCATGGCAGCAGATTGTTTCTTGCCCGGAAAAACCCGCAAGATCGGGATACTATGTCAGGAAACCGCCATTGAAAACGGCGACGCCACCTTAAAAAACGGACAAGACAGACCTAATGTGCTGTACAGTACCGATACATGTGGCATGGACGTTGCCAACGGTACGCCCCTTATCTATCGGTTTGACCGTTCCCGCAGAATCGAAGACGTTCACATCGTCTTTGACAGCGATCTGGATCGGAACACCCTGCCCGGTGACGTATGCGAGCGAACCCACACCATGCGGAGCAACGTGCTCTTAGACAGCCCGCTAACCTACGTCCCCAAGACATTATGTAAATCCTTTGTGCTGGAAGCAGAGACAGAGGATGGAAGCGTGGAGCTGTACCGCGCGGAAAACAATTTGCGACGCGCTCATCATTTCTCTTTGAACAGGGAAATCGTGGCGTTACGTCTAATCCCCCTTGGAAACTGGGGAGAGACGGACAAGACACGCATTTTTTCCTTTGATTTCAAATAAAAGCCCTTTTCCACTTGACAAAATCAGAGTCCTATGGTAAAATGTATGTTGATTTTTTACGACTAAAAGAAAGGTTGGTCATATCATGGATAATTCTGTAAAAACAATGGACAAGATCGTCGCCCTTTGTAAAAACCGCGGTTTCATCTATCCCGGATCAGAGATCTACGGTGGTCTTGCAAACTCTTGGGATTACGGTCCTTTGGGTGTTGAATTTAAAAATAATGTCAAGAAAGCTTGGTGGAAGAAGTTCGTTCAGGAATGCAAGTACAACGTAGGTTTGGACTCTGCCATCATTATGAACCCTCAGACTTGGGTTGCCTCGGGTCACCTTGGCGGCTTTTCTGATCCCCTCATGGACTGCAAGGTGTGCCGTTCCCGTCACAGAGCCGACAAGCTCATTGAGGACTACGCCTTCCAGAACGGTCTTGAAGACAACCCCGCCGGTTGGACCGATGACGAAATGATGGCATACATCAAGGAAAAGCACATTACCTGCCCTGATTGCGGCAGCGGTGACTTCACCTCCATCCGTAAGTTCAACCTGATGTTCAAGACCTTCATTGGTGTTACTGAGGAGTCCTCCAACACCGTCTATCTCCGCCCTGAAACCGCGCAGGGTATATTTGTTCAGTTCAAGAATGTCGCCCGTTCCACCCGCCGCAAGATGCCCTTCGGCGTAGGTCAGATCGGTAAGTCCTTCCGTAACGAGATCACCCCCGGCAACTTCGTGTTCCGCACCCGCGAGTTCGAGCAGATGGAGCTGGAGTTCTTCTGCAAGCCCGGCACTGACCTGGAGTGGTTCCAGTACTGGAGAGGCTTCTGCGAGGAGTGGCTCTACAATCTCGGTATGCGCAAGGAGAACCTCCGTCTGCGTGACCACAGCCCCGAGGAGCTTTGCTTCTACTCCAAGGGTACCACCGATATTGAGTTCTTGTTCCCCTTCGGTTGGGGTGAGCTTTGGGGCATCGCTGACCGTACCGACTACGACCTGACCCAGCACCAGACCGTTTCGGGCGAATCCATGGAGTTCTTCGATGCCGAGACCAATGAGAAGTACATTCCCTACGTCATTGGGCCCTCTTTGGGTGCCGACCGCGTGGCTTTGGCATTTCTTTGTGATGCTTACGACGAGGAAATCGTTGATCCCGAGAAGAACGACGTTCGCGTAGTGCTTCACCTGCATCCCGCTCTGGCACCTGTCAAGGCTGCCGTTCTGCCTCTGTCCAAGAAACTCTCCGAAAAGGCAGGCGAGGTGTTTGACGAACTGTCCAAGTATTTCAACATGGAATTTGACGAAACCGGCTCCATCGGTAAACGTTATCGCCGTCAGGACGAGATCGGTACCCCACTCTGCATTACCTATGATTTTGAGTCTGAAACCGATGGTTGCGTAACCGTTCGTAATCGCGACACCATGGAACAGGTAAGACTGCCCATTTCCGAATTGAAAGCATATATTGAAAAAACCATTGCATTCTAATCATCAATCGCATCAATTCAGGGCTGTTGTAAGAAACATACAACAGCTCTTTTTTCATGGAGGGTACAAAATGGGAGAAGAAAAAAAGTTTCAAATGAAAGAGGAAAACGTCGAAGGCAAAAAGAATCTCCATGCAGGGCACAGAGAACGTATGCGGAACAGATTCCTCACATCAGGTTTTGATGATTTTGCACCGCACGAGATACTGGAATTTATTTTGTTCTACACGAATCCTCGTTGTAATACAAATAACATTGCACACACTTTGATCGAAACCTTCGGGTCGCTACACGGTGTTTTGGACGCCTCTTACGAGGAGCTTGTAGCCGTTGACAAGGTCGGTCCCATAGGCGCTACGTTCCTGACCTGTCTCCCCGCGCTTTTTCGGAGATACTGTAAGGACAAAGAGGAAACGAGAGAACCCTTTAATACCCTTGGTAAGCTGAAAAGCTATTGCCGTTCGCTGTATATTGGTGCCACGGTTGAAAACTTCTATCTCCTTTTGTTCGATAACAGTATGCGCCTTTTGGACTGTTCTTTGCTCGCTTACGGAACGGTCAACAGTGTGCCCGTTAAAACACGTACCATCGCTGAAAAGGTACTGGAAAAACACGCTTCCTGTGTTGTGATTTCTCACAATCATCCCGGCGGAACAGCAGATCCTTCGCCGGAAGATCTGGCTATGACCAACATGATAGAAAACGCATTAAAGATTTTACAAATTCCTCTTTTAGAACATATTCTGGTCGCAGAAAATCAATGCACACCCTTGATTTATGAAACTTACGGTCTCGCGCGCAACCATACTTCCGGCGACGTGGTAACTGACGGCTTCTTGAGATCCTTTTATGGGCTTGACAAAGGCTGATTTTCAGTCTTTTCGCTTGCCCTTAAAAACTAAAGCTGCCAGGAAACTAAAGACCAATGCCGCCGCGGTTCCACCCGAAGCGGCGGTCAAACCACCAGTCAGCGCACCGAGAAGTCCTTTTTCATCCACCGCTTGCCGCACGCCCTTGGCTATATTGTAGCCAAATCCTGTCAAAGGTGTTGTCGCTCCGGCTCCGGCAAAATCAGCCAAGGGCTCATACAGCCCGACTGCCCCGAGGATCACCCCTGCCACGACATATCCCACAAGGATACGGGCGGGGGTGAGTTTTGTTTTATCAATGAAAATCTGAGCGATCACACAAAAACCTCCCCCAATCAGGAACGCCCAAAGATAGGGCAGAACGAGTTGAATATTCACGCTTACACACTTCCTTCTTCTTTTGTTTTTTTCTGACAAGGGGTTTCCAGGCATAAAAGGTGACCCACACCGGGAATGCTGTTGCCCTGCTTAATACTGTCAGGACTCATGAGCGCGCCTGTTGCCATAAAGAGCATTCGTCGGATTTTACCTGTCGCTAAACGGGGCAAGAGATAGCTCCCAAGAACCACCGCTGAGCAACCACAGCCAGAGCCTCCGCTGTGGGTATCTTGCGTATGCTGAGAAAAGATCATACGTCCGCAATCCTGATATTTGTCAGATATATCCATTCCTTCCGCTTGCAGTAGATCACAAAAGATTCCACCGCCTTCCCAACCAAGATCCCCCGTCACAATAAGGTCATAATCAGCGGGCGAGGTTTGTGTCGCCTTAAAGTACCGCAGCAGTGTATCACTCGCCGCAGGAGCCATAGCCGCTCCCATGTTGTTGGCATCATTGATCCCCATATCGATCACGACCCCCGGTATCCCTCCGGTCACGTAAGCCAAAGGCATGGTTTGATGATCATTTGCCGTGCCGATCAAAAAAGCCCCCGCCCCTGTCACTGTCCACTGCCCTGTGGGCGGTCGCTGCCCTCCGTACTCAATAGGAAAACGAAACTGCCGTTCTGCCGCAGCATTATGAGAAGAAGTCACAACGGCGGTCATATCCGCAAAGCCCGCAGTTACCATGGCAGATGCTAAAATAAGACCTTCCGCGCAGGTGGAACACGCCCCGTACAAACCAAAATAAGGGATATCATAAGATAGAAGTCCGTATGCCGACCCGACACACTGATTCAGAAGGTCACCTGCGAACAAAAGTTCTACTTGTTTACTGTCAAGCTCGATTTTTCCCAAGGCTGCGGACAACGCGATGCGTTGCATTTCCGATTCTGATGCTTCCCATGTTTTCTGTCCAAAACGATCACTTTGACTAAAAAAATCAAAATGTTTCCCCAAAGGTCCTTCGTGTTCCTTACGCCCTACCACAGTAGCCGCAGAAAAAATAGCGGCTTTGAGCTGAAAATATGATGGTTTCATCCGCGCTCCTTTGTTTTTTCATAGTTTGCTACGACAAACATAAAAAATACAGAGCAACGATGTTTTTTGTCTTGATTTTACAGAAATTATATGATATAATGATAATTGTAATAGGATAAACTCATGCTGATTATTTTGTAAAAAGAGGTGTAAAACTATGGCAAAGAGCGTAAGCGATATTCTAATTCTCATCAAAGAGCAGAACATTAAAATGGTAGACTTCAAAATGGTCGACATCAATGGCCAGTACCGTCACGTCACCATTCCCGCCGAGAATTTCTCCGAAGACACCATGAAGAGCGGCATCGGCTTTGACGCCTCCAACTACGGCTACGCCGTGGTTGAGAAGAGCGACATGGTCTTCATTCCCGATCCAGACACCGCTGTGATCGACCCCTTCTGCACCATCCCCACCCTGTCCATGACGGGTAACGCCATGATCATCGACACTCCCGAGAACCGCCCCCTGCCTCAGTACCCCCGCAACATCATCCGCGCGGCTGTGCAGCACATGAAGGACAGCGGCGTGGCCGACGAGATGAAGATCCTCCCTGAGTTCGAGTTCTACCTCTTTGACAACGTAGGTTGGGAGGTCAGCGGTCGTGAGGTCAGCGCAACGGTGGATGCACAGCAGTCCTACTGGAACAGCGCCGTGGAGGGCAAAGGTGTCATCGTGCCCAAGCAAAAGAACTACCACATCGCCAAGCCCTTCGATATTTCCTACGAGTGCCGCAGTGAGATGTGTATGCTCATGAAGGACATGGGCATCGAGATCAACTACCACCACCCCGAGGTAGCCGCTTCGGGTCAGTTCGAGATCGAGCCCCAGTTGGGCGAGGTGGTCCACATGGCAGACGCCACCATGCAGATCAAGTATATCATCCACAACACCGCCCTGAAGTATGGCAAGACCGCCACCTTTATGCCCAAACCCATCTACGGCGAGGCGGGCAGCGGTATGCACGTGCATATGCTGCTGTTCAAGGACGGAACTCCCGTGTTCTCTGATGACAACGGTTACGCTCACCTCAGCGAAACAGCTCACTATTTCATGGGCGGTCTGCTCAAGCACATCGCTTCCCTGTGCGCTCTGACCAACCCCTCCACCAACTCCTTCAAGCGTCTGGTTCCCGGCTTTGAGGCTCCCGTCACCGTCGGTTATGCTACCTCCAACCGCAGCGCTGTTATCCGTATCCCCGCTTACGCCAAGTCCCCCGAGCTGCGCCGCTTCGAGCTGCGCAACCCCGATGCCACTTGCAACCCCTACTTCTGCTATGCTGCTATCCTGATGGCAGGCCTGGACGGCAACAAGAACAAGATCGATCCTCACGAAAACGGCTGGGGCCCCTACGACTTCAACCTCTACCATCTGTCCGATGAGGAGAAAGCCAAGCTGCAGGGTCTGCCCGTCCGCCTGGAGGATGCCCTGGATGCTCTGGAAGCTGACCACGATTACCTGACCGTGGGCGGTGTCTTCCCCGAGGAGCTGCTGAAGAACTTCATCAAGACCAAGCGTGCCGAGTGCGCAGAGCTCTCCAAGATCCCCCATCCCGCCGAATTCGACAAGTACTACAACCTGTAATACCAAACAAAAAGGGCGTACCATACGGTACGCCCTTTATTTTTTATGTCCGCTCGAAGCTGAGGAAGCGGGTGCCCTGGAAGGTGAGCTTGCCCCGGTCACCCTCTACGATATAGCCGTACTCATTGGCGGGGATATGCAGCTCCATCCGGTCGCCGCTTTCCACCTGGAAGGTGATATAGTAGCTGGTGTGGGCCATGTTGTTGTGTCCGCCGCCGCTGCGGTGACTCCGTCTTCCTACGACGGTTGCCTCCACAGTGAGCTTGGGAGAGTGGTTATTCTTGTTCCATTCCTTCAAAGACCGGAACAGAATGATAAAAAAGATCGCAAAAAAGCCCAGGAAAAAGATCGGGAAAATAAATTCCATGATAGAAAACATTCCGAACCCCATAACATACCTCCTGCTGATTGGTTTGTCACATTATAGCACATCCATGGTCAAAGGGCAAGAAATCATACTTCCATTCTCCCTAAAACTACTATATAATGAACTCATCTATAAAACGATCACAGGCGGTATTTTATGGCTACAATTCTTCTTGTTGTTATTTATCTGGCTTTTGTCAGCTTAGGATTACCGGAC
>JAZSFA010000079.1:0-23585 GCA_045531965.1 Eubacteriales bacterium | reverse complement strand
AGTTTAATGGGTTCACAAAGTTCCATCTTCATATCTTCCGGAAGACCGCCAACATTATGGTGGGCTTTCACGCCATCACTCTCTAAGATATCAGGATAGATGGTGCCCTGTGCCAAAAACTCAACGCCCTCCAGCTTGCGGGCTTCCTCGGCGAAGACGTTGATGAACTCCTTGCCGATAATCTTTCTCTTGCGCTCGGGCTTGGACACGCCTTTGAGCAGATCCAGGAAACGGTCGGTGGCATCCACGTAGACCAGGTTGAGATCCATTTTCGAGAACAACTCAATGACACCCTCGGACTCGTTCTTTCTCATAAGACCGTGGTTGACGTGAACGCAAGTGAGCTGCTTGCCGATGGCTTTGTTCAGAAGGGCGGCAACCACGGAGGAATCCACGCCGCCGGACAGGGCGAGCAGAACCTTCTTGTCGCCCACCCGGGTGCGGATCGCGGCGACCTGTTCATCAATAAAGGAGTTGGCCTTTTCAAAGGTATCGATGCGCTCCATGGTCTGGGGTCTGACGACGAGATTTATCTTCTTTGCCATATACGTTTTCCTCCGTTATCAGTTGGTATAATTATCGAAATAGCCCTGAACCAGCACCACTGGGGTACCCTTGTCACCCGAGCCGGAGGTCAGGTCGCAGAGGGAACCGATGAGATCGGTGAGCTGACGGGGAGTAGTGCCCTGAGATGCCATATTACCCACCAGATTGCTCTGCTTGGACTTGATGCTTTCGGAAATAGCCTGCTTCAGTGCCTCACCCGACAGATCCTTATAGTCGTTGTCAGCCAGATACTTCAACTTCAGTTCGTTAGGCGTACCCACGAGACCGTCGGTGAAAGCGGGGGAGACGACAGGATCTGCAAGCTCCCAGATCTTACCCTTGGGATCTTTGAATGCACCGTCACCGTAGACCATGACTTCCACGTGTTTGCCCGTAGCGGCGAGTATACGTGCCTGAATGTCCAGCACCAAATCCTTGCATGCACGGGGGAACAGTTTGATACTGTCCTCGGTAGATTTATTGGAACCCAAAAGACCATACATCTCATTGCAACCGCTACCGTCGACGGAAGACGTGAGAATATCATCCAGACCACAGACAATCTTGGCACCGGCAGCTTTCAGAATTCGCTTGGTGCGGGCGCGGGTGTGAATGTCACAGGTGAGTACGCAATCGGTGTAGTTCAGGATGGTTTTTGCTTGATTGGCGAAGACGATCTCTACTTCGGCGCCACAAGCCTTGATCAGATCACCGTAGTAGGCTACGTAGTCTACGCCGGTAAATTCATGCTTATTTTCGCCAAACAATTCACGGTACTTTTCAAGAGACAGCACGTCGGAGTAGGGGTTCACGCCCGCTGCGTCGATCTTGTCGAGAGACACCAGCTCGTTGCCTACCTCGTCGGAGGGATAAGACAGCATCAGTACGACCTTCTTGCAACCCATGGCGATACCACGCAGGCAAATGGCGAAGCGGTTGCGGGAGAGAATGGGGAAAATGACGCCCACAGTGTCACCACCCAGTTTCTCACGCACGTCTTTGGCGATGGCTTCAACGGAAGCGTAATTACCCTGCGCGCGAGCGACAATGGACTCGGTAATGGAGATCACGTCACGATCACGAATCGCAAAGCCTTCAGACTCAGCAGCGGCAAGTACACTTTCTGTGACGATCGCCGCGAGATCGTCGCCTTGACGGATAATGGGGCAGCGAATACCCCGAGACACGGTACCAACTTTTCTTTCGGTTTGTTCCATGATTTTTTATCTCCTAAAATAGATTAACAAAAGAACGCACTATATATTATAACAAATAAACTCATTTTTTGCAATAGTTCAAATGCAAATCTATGGGCTGTAACAGAAAAAATTTTTGTGTAAATTTACATGATTTCACTCATACATAAATTGAATGCGTTAAAAGCACACTATGATTGGACAAAAACTGTCCGTCGGATGACGAATAGATCAGCGACGGCGGTTTGCCCAACGGCAAATGTTACGCACTTTGCTGACCTATACGGCTCTCTTGAAAAGGGGGCAGAAAGGAACGGTTATGATGATCATCGATCGAATCGCGCTCATTCTGACCATCGTCGGTGCCTTGAACTGGGGTAGCGTTGGACTTTTCCAGTTCGATCTGGTTGCCTGGGCTTGCGGCGGCGTGGGGACGTTGCTCGCAAGAATCATTTATACGTTGGTTGCCTTGGCAGGTATTTGGTGCATTTCTCTCCTTTTCCGCGCCAGAGAAGAAGAAGACGTCATTGAGATGTCTGACAGATAATCCGACGAAATCAAAAGCACAGCCGACGCGGTAAAACCGTGGCGGCTGTGCTTTGGCGTAAGATCTTCAATACATTACGGTCATATCCTGTGCATGAGCATCCAGCACACGGCGGCGCAGGATAAAATAGTAACTTTTCCTTATAAGATACAACTGATCGCCTTCTCGGCGCGCGGTAAAAAAGATTCCTTTTCCGCCCATCCCTTTGGTTGAAAAAAAGTGGGGCGACACCACAAGGACGATGGTGTCCGGTTCCTGCGACATGGCTTTGGCAGATCTTTCCAAGAACGTGTTGTTCTTGAAAGTAATCCCCTCAGGGGGGATGATGATGCGGACGTGTTTTCCGTCAATAGCGCGGGAGATCATCCGGTTCGCCGCCCTAGCGCGGAGACATACCGCAACCAGTGCCAAAAGGGTTAGTACCAGCAGAAAGGGAAGTAGCGTAATGAAAAAAGCGGAAACCAGCAAGGTGACGATGATCGCTGATAAAATGGCGCCCACGTTACGGATCAACCGAAGTCTGCGAAGGTATAGGGAAATACGTTGGAAAATACTGCCCGCGGCTGATGACTTGAAAGTGTGGATCAGATATCTGAGATAACTTTTTTGCGAAAAAAGCAGCGCGTTTTGCCGCTCTTCCTTCCAAATCATGGCTTGATCGGGGCGCAACGGTTCGGTGGATGCGGACTTGGGTGGCGCGGCGGATCTGTCAGCGGAGCCGTACATGCTTTTCAATCGGGCAATCTCCCGCTTGAGTTGAGCATTGATCCTCCGCTCACGAGAAAGAGCCTTGTCTTTTTTGGACAAGGCTCTGGAAAGTCGTTTGATTTCTTTTTGTTGCTTTTTAGAATTCATTCTGCATCAGATTCGGGAAACCAAGTGATCTCCTTCAGCGCGGGAACAAAGTTGGCAACCTCTTCGGCGGTGTTTGGGATCTTGGCACCCGACAGGGGATCGAAGAAATACTGGTAACAGAAGACGCTGATACCCACGCACTTTTCAAGGTTGGCGGTGTATTCCACACTGCGCTTCATGATATCGGTGTGCTGTGCCCACTCATTTTTGCCGGCACCCGCATAGTTGTCTACTTTGGACAGTGCCTTGCCGAAGCTCATACCGATGATCAGCGTGACTTTATCAGTCTTGATGATATCCTGCCAAATCTTGCAGGTCTTGTCGAATGCCCAGGAGGAATGCTCGAAGCCAAAGTAGACCTGAGGCATCATGTAGTCCACGTAGCCTTCTTCGGAGCACCACTTGTACACGTCTGCGTAGTGGGCTTCGTATACCGTGTTGATGTTACCGGCAGGGCTGATACCGAAGAGGGCTTTCTTGTCGTGTGCTTTAGTAGCCTCATAGAGACCTGCGATGAGCTTGTTGAGATTTTCGCGTCGCCATTCGCCCAGCTCAAGCTTGCCGCCTTCTTTCTTGTAGTCACTGTAGGCAGCAGCGTCAAAGGAAACATCGGTGGTGGGATAGAAATAGTCGTCCATATGAACGCCTTCTACCTCGTACTTCTCGAGGATCTCCTTGGCACCGTCGATAATCAGTTGGCGGACTTCCTCATAAGCGGGGTTGAGATAGGCGCGATCTTTAACTACGGTCACATACTTGCCCTTGGTAGCGTTGTCGGTGTACCAGTCCTTGATCTTATAGCCTGCGGAGACCTGATTTAACTCGGAGACGAGCATACCGCGGATGGGGTTGATCCAAGCGTGAACCTCCAGACCCCGCTCGTGAGCGGCGTCAATGAGGATAGCCATGGGATCGTATGTGAAATCATTGGCATAGCTACCCGTGGTATAGCGGCTGGGCGGATAGACCTCGGAGGGATACATACTGTCAGCGTAGGGACGCATCTGGACGATCACCGTGTTGAAACCGCAGTTGACCACGTTGTCCAGGATCTCGCCAATGCGCTTGGTGTAGTCAGCCTCGTCTCTCTGTTTGTTGCCGTTGGTGTAAACGCCCTGCAGATCAAACTGAGACAGCCACATAGCTTTCCAATCGGTGGTGATGGGCTGCGGAGGGACGATTTCAGCATATAAGGTCATATCAGAGGTGATGGGCGTCGTAAAGTCGAAACGGCTCTCTTCATTAAGATCCTCGGAGGTATACCAACCGTCCAGATAACTGCCGTTTTCGGGAATGTCTACTTGACCTTTTGAAACGGGATCCACAGCCATCTCTCCATCGACGATCATCTGATCCTCGGGATTGTCTGCCATTTTGGATACAACGAATTTTACGGTATACGTTTTCACGGTGACCTCCTCGGTAGGTGTTTCTGTGGGGGCTTCGGTGACCATCGCTTCCACATCCTGCGTCGGTGCTTCAGTAGGGGCATCGGTAGGTGCAGCGGTGGGGTCTTCGGTGACGCCGGTGCCTGTGCAGGCGACCATGAGCAGAAGGCTGGTTAAGGCCAACACCATGGACAGGAGCAGAAGAAGATGCTTTGCTTGACGATTCATGAGATGTTCCTTTCAAATGATGTATTTAGTGACAATCAAAAACGACACCCAAAGGGTCTCCATCTTTTTATAAAGATGGTTGATCATACCAGTATTATAACACAAAAGAAATGAATATGCAAGAGCTTTTTGGCAATCGGGGGAAATTATTGATCATTTTCGATGTTACACGCGGCTTTTAAAAATGAGTGAATCAAGAAAAGAAAAAAATACGGCATGACCGTGAAGGTCATGCCGTATTTTTCAGGGATGTCTTCCCATGATGCGGGGACAGATCAGTCCATCTGCTCCTTAACCTTGGAAGCCTTACCAACGCGGTCGCGCAGGTAGTACAGCTTCGCACGGCGCACCTTACCGTGACGGATGACGGTAACGTCAGCCACGTTGGGAGAATGCAGGGGGAAGGTCTTCTCCACGCCGACGCCGTAAGAAATACGACGAACAGTGAAGGTTGCGGAGATACCGCCGCCATGCTTTGCGATGACAGTACCCTCGAACATCTGAATTCTCTCTCTGTTACCCTCTTTGATCTTGTTGTGCACGCGAACGGTGTCACCAATGTTGAAAGCGGGAACAGTTTCCTTGAGTTGCTCACTTGTAAAAGCCTTGATCATATCCATGTCATAGCCCTCCTTCAAATACCGGATGTTCATGCAGAGCGGCGCAGCGGACCATCCTCAAAATATATCGTGCTTTCCGCACAGACACAAAACATTATACCATACATTTCAACATTTTTCAAGCGGTTTTGGAAAATTCAAGAGAAAAATACTTCATAAATTTTTCCTGTCTTCAAATGAACGATTGTGAAATATGCACAAAAAAGATGACTCCGCATTTTTCATGGGACAAGCCTTTTATGGTTGACAAATGCAGGATTTTAAGGTATAATATAAAGAAATGTATCAATATTTATCCGAGGTATCGCTTTATGTATATATTAGGCATGGAAAGCTCATGCGATGAAACGTCTGCCGCAGTTGTTGAAATGGACACAGGCATTCGCCGTATTTGCTCAAATATCGTGGCGTCTCAGATTGATACCCACAAGCTCTACGGCGGTGTTGTTCCCGAGATCGCCAGCCGCGCGCATATTGAAGCTGTTAGCCGTGTGGTTCGGGAAGCGCTGGACGAGGCAGGGGTCACTCTGAAAGATATCGGTGCTGTTGCTGTGACCACCCACCCCGGTCTGATCGGTGCTTTGCTGGTCGGCGTAAATTTCGCCAAATCCTTGGCATATGCCAATCAAATTCCCTTGATCTCGGTTAACCATATCCACGGTCATATTGCCGCAGCTTATCTGACAGAACCAACGCTGGAGCCGCCTTTTTTGGCTGTGGTGGTTTCGGGCGGTCATACCTGCCTTTATATGGTCGAGGATTATACCCGCTTCAACCTCTTAGGCGGCACCAGAGACGATGCCGCCGGGGAGGCATTTGACAAGGTTGGCAGAAGGATCGGGTTAACTTATCCCGCCGGTGCCAATATGGACCGCTTAGCAGCAGAGGGTGACCCCTCTGTTTACAAGCTCCCCTCTTGCGCCATCAACTCCAACGAGATTGCCTTTTCCTTCAGCGGTCTCAAAACGTCTGCCCTGAACCTGTTGCACAACGCGGAACAGAAGGGCGAGGAGATCAGACGGGAGGATTTGGCAGCCGCCGTGACAGCCTCCGTTGTGGATGGCATCATCAAAAAGACGGATCTCGCCTTGAAGACCTCCGCCAAAAAAGCTCATGCTGTTGTGCTGGCAGGCGGTGTCGCCGCCAATTCCCATCTCCGCGCTGCCATGGCAGACCTTGCAAAAAAGCACAAGCTGCCCTTTGTGGTGCCCGAGCGGGGTTTGTGCGGTGACAACGGCGCTATGATTGCCGCCGCAGGCTATTACGATTATCTGGCAGGACACCGCGCAGATACTTCTCTGAATGCATCCGCTTTGGATGATGAAGATTGCTAAACAGACGAGCATATCATAGAGTGCTTGAAGGGGAGAGGAACTTTTTTTCAAAAGGTTTCTCGGAATTAAAGAAAGGAACAACCATGGAAATTGAAGAATACAGCCCTGAACGTCCCATGACCGTGTCGCCTGCTGTGGTCAAGCGCTTGCCGCGATATTATCGCTACCTTCGTGAGTTGATCACGCAGGGAAGAATGCGTATCAGCTCGGGAGAATTGTCGGCACTGATGAACGTTACCGCCTCTCAGATTCGTCAGGATTTGAATTGTTTCGGCGGATTTGGACAACAAGGCTACGGCTATAATGTTAACTACCTCTTTGCCAAGATCAGCGAGATCCTGGGCGTTGGCGCGGGATTCCATGCTGTTATCATCGGCGCGGGAGATCTGGGCAGAGCGTTGGTTCACCTGTCCATGTTTGAAAAACGGGGCGTGGACATCATCGGAATGTTTGATACCGGAGAAGGACAGGAGGGTACTTGCGTGGCAGGTGTGGATGTTTTGCCTCTAGCCGAACTGGAAACCTTCTGCGCCGAGCATCCTGTGGATATCGCCGTGATCACCTGTCCCAAGGAGCAAGTCAAAGACATCGCCGACCGTTTGGTGGCTTGCGGTGTCAAAGGGCTTTGGAACTACATGGGGGTAGAGCTGAAATACAGCCGCAAGGAAATCGTGGTGGAGAACGTACATCTGGGGGATTCGCTGATGATCCTCAATTACAAGATCGCCTCCCGCGATGACGAGCTTCGTGAGCAGGAGCAAGCCGAGGACGACGGCAATGAAACCGAGATCAGCGAATAAGTTTAATAAAGGATGTCATCAATGAGTCAATTGAAAATCAAATATGATACCGAGGTCGTGGCGCTGCCGGGAAAAGTTACCGAGGTCATGGATAGAGTATCTTTTACAGAACTGAAAGTGCTTTTGGCGCTGTGCGCCTCCAAGGAGCTGTGCCGGGCTTACGGGAACGAGGACTGGGCGCAACGGGTGTCGGAAACCGCGGACTGCGCTACGGATGACGTTCATGCCGCCATGGGTTTTTGGCGAGGTGTGGGCATCATTTCTGTGGGAGAGGGCGAACGAAAAAAATCTGCTAAAGCCACACAGCCCGTAAAAAATGAGATTGAAAAAACAGACACCCCCGCCGCATCCCAAAAGAATCCGAGTGCAGACACCGACTCGGGTGAAAAGGCTATCAAACTCCGACCCAAGGCAGAGTTGCCTCATTATACCACAGACCAACTGGCAGCGCTTTTGGAGGCTCACGCCGACACCGCTCATTGGTTGGATGAATGCCAGCGCATTTTTGGGAAGATCTTCAATACCTTGGAGGTCAATACCATTTTAGGCTTTGTGGATTATCTGGGGCTGGATTGGGAATACGTCATGACCCTCCTTTCCTACTACGTCAGTATGCAGGAGCAGCGAGGGATGCCCAAATCCCTGCGTTCGGTGGAAAAAATGGCGTTCGACTTTTACGATCGTGAAATCAGAACCACCGCCGACCTGCAAAGCGAGATCCATAGACTCAGGCTGTTCTCCGAAACGGAAGGAAAGCTGCGTACCCTATTTGGCATGGGTGAGAGAAGCCTGACACCCAAGGAGAAAAAGTATTTTTCCGCTTGGCTTTACGAATATGGCTATGGGATGGATATTATCCGGTTAGCGTATGACGTAACGGTGGATGCCACGGGAAAAGCCACGATCAATTACATGAATTCCGTCTTGGCAAACTGGAACAAGGACGGGCTTCGCACCCCGGAAGCCATCAAAGCCGCCGATGAGGTACATAAAGCCGGCAGCATGGAAAAGGTCAAAGGGAAGAAGAAGTCTGAAACGCCCCAAGGATCTTTTGACACCGACGATTTCTTTGCCGCCGCTGTCCGCAGAAGCTTTGGAGATCAGTCGGAAGATCAGGAGAAACCATAATATCGGAGTAGAACATGGGATACAATCAAGAAAATTACAGAAGAATCAGAGAAACGTACGAAACCAAATATTTGAGGGCGCAAGAGGCGGCAGAGGCAAGAAGGGAAGAAGCCTACTTGAAAATTCCCGAACTGCGTGCCGCCGATCAGGAGATCAGCCATATGGGGCTTGAGATCATGCAAGCCGCTCTCAGCGGAAGACCCGAAGAGGCTATACAAGCCCTGAAGGAAAAGAACCTGGCGATCCGTGAAGCACGGAAGGTCCTTTTGGAAGCCCATGGCTTTCCTCCCGATTATACCGACGTAAAATATGAATGCCCGCTCTGCGCGGACAGCGGTTTTGTGGACTACAAAATGTGTACCTGCATGAAGAGAAAGATCATTGAGGCAGGGTACGAATCCTCAGGAATGGGCGAACTGCTCAAGGCTCAGTCCTTTGAGAATTTTTCTTTGGCATATTATGAGTCCGATCCCAACGCATTCAAGCGAATGCAACAGATTCTCCGTATGATGAAGGACTACGCGGAGGGATTTGAAGCCGGGAAATCGGGTAGCCTCGTCCTGTTTGGCGATACGGGACTGGGCAAGACCCATTTGTCCTCCGCGGTGGCTAAGACGGTTTTAGAGAAGGGACAGGACGTTTTCTATACGGGGGCTGTCAGTATGCTGTCGGATTTTGAGTTCCAACGCTTTGGCAGTAGCGCCACGGGCGAGGAAACAGGTATGACCGGGCGCTACTTTGCCTGTGACCTTTTGATCATCGACGACTTGGGGACCGAGGTCACCAATCAGTTTACCACGTCGGTGCTCTATCATGTGATCAATACCCGACTGAACAAAAAGAAAGCCACCATCATCAGCAGTAATCTGACCCAGGCGGATTTCCGAAAACGCTATTGGGATCGCATCACCAGCCGAGTGTTGGGGGAATATACGGTGCTCCCTTTTTTGGGCACCGACATCAGATCTCAGAAACTGAAAAAATAAGCTCCATCATTCTGACAGAAGGAGAAGATACATATGAAGCTCAAAACCTTCAAGAGAGGTATACATCCCGCAGACGGAAAATCCCTGTCGGCTGACTGTCCCATCCGGCTGATCAAAGCCACGGGTGACTGTGTTTATCCCTTGTCCCAGCACATTGGTGCTCCTGCTACGCCCTTGGTGGCTGTTGGGGACGTTGTGTTGGCGGGACAAAAGATCGCCGAAGCGGGAGGCTTTGTGTCAGCCCCTGTTTATGCGGCTGTATCGGGCAAGGTTATAGCCATTGGTCCTCACCCCTCAGCAAACGGTGAAACCGTACCTTGTATTACGATTGAAAACGACGGACAGGATCAATGGGTGGATGCCCGCTTTGATCCTGCAGCCTATCCCTATACCACACCTGAAGCCGTATGGCAAGCCATGAAAGAGGAGCCCCTCTTGTCCATGGATAAAGCGGCGATCCGAAAAGCTGTCCGTGAGGCGGGCATTGTAGGCCTTGGTGGCGCGGGATTTCCTGCCGCGGTCAAGCTGACACCCAAGGACGACGACGCCATCGACACCGTGATCATCAATGCCGCCGAATGTGAGCCTTACCTTACGTCGGACTACCGGCTCATGCTGGAGCGGGGAGATGAATTGGTGGCAGGCTGTGAGCTGATTCTGCGCTTGTTCCCCAAAGCTCGTTGTGTTATCGGTGTGGAAAACAACAAACCGCAGGCAATCAGTCATCTGAAGCAAATCACACAGGATCATCCACAGGTGACGGTCTGCCCCCTCAAGGCAAAATATCCTCAAGGCGGCGAGCGGATGCTGGTCAAAGCCGTTACAGGACGAAACTTAAATTCCGCTATTCTGCCCTCTGCGGTAGGCTGTATGGTCATCAACGTCGCATCTGTCATTGCTGTGTTCCGTGCTTGCGCCTTGGGTATACCGTTGACCTACCGTATCATGACGATTACGGGCGATGGCGTGAACACGCCCTGCAATCTGGAAGTCCCCGTAGGTATGTCATACCGCGCGGTGATGGAGGCTGCAGGCGGCTTTAACGGAGATCCTCAGAAGATCATCACGGGTGGGCCCATGATGGGTACCGCCATCTTCTCCACGGATATCCCGGTGACCAAAACGTCAGCCTCGGTACTGGCTTTGAAACGTGACCCGGTGGCATTTCACGATACCACTGCTTGCATCCGTTGCGGTAAATGCCTCGCCGCCTGTCCCGAACGCCTGATGCCCACCAAGCTTGCCGAAGCCGCGGAGGCGGATGATTTTGCCTCTTTTGAAAAGTTCGGCGGTATGGAATGCATAGAATGCGGCTCCTGTGTCTACGTCTGTCCCGCCAAGCGGTATCTTGTTCAAAGTATGCGCTACGGAAAGCGACAGACGGGCGCCATCATCCGAGCAAGAAAAGCCGCCGAGCAAGAAAAAGTCAAAGCATCGAAAGGAGGAGATCAGACATGAGCCATGCCCCTGATACGGTCAAAACAGACGTGCCTAAAACGGTTCACGTGTCCGCATCCCCCCATATCAGAGCGAAAAATACCACTTCATCCATCATGCGTGACGTGCTGATTGCGCTGATTCCCGCCTGCGCTATGGGTGTCTATACCTTTGGCTGGCGTGCACTGGCTGTGATCCTCATATCGGTCGCTTCCTGTATCGCTACCGAGTTTTTGTTTGAATGCGTCATGAAACTCCCCTATACGGTGAGTGACCTTTCCGCGGCTGTAACGGGTGTGATTCTGGCGGTCAATCTTCCTTCCACCGTTCCGCTGTGGATGCCTGCCATTGGTGGTGTGTTTGCCATCCTGGTAGTCAAAATGCTGTTTGGCGGCATTGGACAGAATTTCATGAACCCCGCGCTGGCGGCACGTTGCTTCCTGCTCATTTCCTTTGCGAGTGCCATGACGTCATTCCCAACCACCATCCGTACGCTCTTTGAAAATCCTGCCATGACAGGGGCTACGCCCCTCACGGCGTTGAAGGCCGGAGAGGCGACAAATTGGTTCCAAATGGTCTTTAATACCCATAGTGGCACCATTGGCGAAGCCTCTGTGATCGCGATTCTGCTGGGACTTGCCTATCTCTTGATCCGCCGTGTGGTACATATCCGTATCCCTCTGGTATACGTGGCGTCAACGGTGGGCTTTGTTGCCTTGATCCAGCTCTTTACGGGACATACCGATCTCTTGACGGTGGATTATCTGGTGACCCATTTGTGCGGTGGCGGACTTCTGTTGGGTGCTTGCTTTATGGCTAACGACTACGCGACCTGCCCCATCACCCCTGTGGGTCAGGTGGTCTACGCCCTTTTGCTGGGACTTCTCACCGCCCTGTTCCGCTGTGTCGGTTCCGCAACGGAAGGCGTTTCCTACGCCATTATCATCGGTAATCTGCTGACCCCCATTATTGAACGCTTCACGGTGCCCAGACCCTTCGGCGTAAAGAAAGGCAAGAAGATGCGTGAGAAGGGAGGGGCAAAGTCATGAAAAAGATCATCACAAGCACCCTTATCCTGGTGATCATCACCCTGATTGCGGGTCTTGCATTGGCAGGAGTTTATGAAGTCACCAAAGAACCCATCGCTCAAGCCGAATACGAAGCAAAAATGAGGGCTTACCGTACTGTTATGCCTGATGCAGAAAGCTTCCTTGACATGGAACTGAAAGAGGTCGAAGATCTGCCCACAGGTGTCACCGTGGACGAGATCATGACCGCTGCCCAAGGAGAGAACACCGTGGGGTATGTAATCAAAGCCACCTCTGCCAATGGTTATGGCGGCGATATTACTGTGGCTGTCGGACTTCTCCCGGACGGAAAGATTTTGGCAGTCTCGGTGATTTCTCAATCCGAAACCGCGGGTTTGGGCGCTAAATGCGCCGATTCCACCTTTACGGATCAATTTGCGGGACTGTTTGGCACGGTGGAATACACCAAAACAGGCGAGGAAGGGAAGGTCCATGCCCTCAGCGGGGCAACCGTTTCCACCTCAGCTGTCACAGAAGCAGTTAATGCCGCGCTGTCCTATGCGGAACAGCACGTACTTCATGGAGAGGAGGCTTGATCATGGCAAAAGATAAGAAAAAAGGCATTGCCCTGAAGAAGGACTCCCCTTTAGAGCGTCTTTGGAACGGTCTGATTAAGGAAAACCCCACTTTCGTGCTTATGCTGGGTATGTGTCCTACGCTGGCGGTGACCACTGGTGCCATTAACGGATTGGGCATGGGACTTTCCACAACAGCTGTTTTGGTCATGTCCAACGTGGTCATCTCCCTGTTGCGAAAAATCATCCCGGGACAGGTCAGAATGCCCGCCTATATCGTCATCGTTGCTTCTTTCGTGACCATCATCGAAATGTTGCTTCACGCCTTTGTCACGTCGGTGTATGATTCTTTGGGTATTTTCATCCCCCTGATCGTGGTCAACTGCATCATTCTTGGACGTGCGGAAGCCTATGCCTCCAAGCATAAAGTCATTCCATCCTTCTTTGACGGATTGGGTATGGGCTTGGGCTTTACCGTAGCATTGACCCTGATCGGACTGGTTCGTGAGCTGTTGGGCGCAGGTACCCTCTTTGATATTCGCGTTATGCCCGAAAGCTTTACCCCCATGTCTATCTTTATTTTGGCACCCGGCGCCTTCTTTGTGCTGGCTATCCTCACAGCTTTGCAGAATAAATTCAAAGCGCCCTCGGCAACCAACATAGATAAACCCACGCTGGCATGCGGCGGCGACTGTGCCAACTGCCACGGCTCCTGCGGTGCTGCCAATCATGAGGCAGTGATTAAGGAGAAGCAGGAAAAGGCAGCCGCAGCTGCAGAGAAAGCCGCCAAAGCCAAGGCAGAAGCCTTGGAAAAAGCCAAAGCCGCTAAGGCAGCCAAGGAAGCCGCTGTCCGTCAGAACGAAAAGACGACCAATGTTGAAGAAAGGGAGGATCAGAAGGTATGAATGACTTTACCAAAATCATCCTGGCACTCATCACCACGATCCTCATTGACAACGTGGTGCTTTCCCAGTTCATGGGACTTTGCCCCTTCTTGGGCGTATCCAAACAGATCAAAACCGCCATGGGCATGGGTGCCGCGGTCGTCTTTGTCATTACGGTGGCATCCGCCGTCACCTCTGCCTTGTATAACGGGATCCTTCTTCCGAATAACCTTACTTACCTGAATACCATCGTGTTTATCGTGGTCATCGCGGCGCTGGTACAGTTCGTGGAAATGATCCTGCGGAAATTCAGCCCCGCGCTGTATGCCGCTTTGGGCGTATACCTTCCCCTGATCACCACCAACTGCGCGGTGCTTGGCGTAGCCCTCACCAACGTTCAGCAGGGAAATAGCGTGGGCATGAGTATTGTTACAGGCTTCGGTACCGCTGTGGGTTTTGCGCTTGCTATCGTGATTCTCGCCGGTATCCGAGAGAAGATCGCGCGCAACAACATTCCCAAAGTATTTCAAGGAATGCCCATCACCTTGCTTTGTGCAGGGCTTATGGCGATCGCCTTCTTTGGTTTCAAATCCCTGGCATAAGGAGGACGTATCATGACAACTGAACAAATCATTGCGATCCTCGTAGCTTCCGGTGTGGTTGCCGGTGTGGGACTGATCGTGGGTATTTTCTTGGGCGTATCCGGCAAGCTGCTTGCCGTACCCACCGATGAACGGGTAGAAGCCGTTCGTGAATGCCTGCCGGGCAACAACTGCGGCGGTTGCGGCTATTCGGGCTGTGACGGTCTGGCGCAGGCGATTGCCAACGGCGATGCCCCTGTCACCGCTTGCCCCGTGGGAGGGCAGGACTGTGTAGACGGTATCTGTGCCGCATTGGGCATGGAAAGTCAAAAGGCGGTGCGCCTGGTTGCTTTCGTTAAATGTGCGGGTTCTTGTGACAAAACCAACTTTATTTATGAATATTTCGGCGAGGACGACTGCCATCGTGTCGCCCTCGTGCCCGGGCGCGGCAGTAAAGCCTGCGCCTATGGCTGTACGGGGCTTGGCTCCTGTGCCCGCGCTTGTCCTTTTGGCGCTATTGATATTATCAACGGACGCGCCGTGGTGAACAGCGAGAAGTGCCGTGCCTGCGGTCAATGTATTGCCGTCTGCCCCAATCACTTGATTGAGCTGATCCCCGAGACCGCTGGGTACGCGGTGCAGTGTTCCTCCCGCGAAAAAGGAAAGATCGTCCGTGAGATGTGCGATGCCGGGTGTATCGGTTGTGGCATCTGCGCCAAAGTTTGTCCTCAAACCGCTGTGACGGTGGTCAATAACGTGGCGCATATTGATCAGTCCCTTTGTGTCGGCTGTGGCAAATGCGCGGAGAAGTGTCCCGCCCATATCATCATTTCTCCCTTTGAGAAAAAGGGAGAACCCCAACCTGAAAAGAACCATGAAGCGTGACCGCCAAAAGCATCTGCTCTGTGTCTGTTCCGCTATTATCCTGTGCTTATGTCAGATGCTTTCCCTTGCGGCGTGCGGTCGTCAAGGGGTCTATACCACCAGCTATTTCGACACTTTTGATACGGTTTTGACCGTCACGATAGCAGCGCCCGATCATGCAACCGCCTCCGCATGGAGCGGTGATATCCATGGGATTGCCCTAAGACTGCATCAGCTGTTTTCCATCTATGAGACGTTCCCTGATACCGTCAATTTGAAAAGTGTCAATGATCGAGCGGGGGAGAAGATCCCCGCGACGGTTGACGCGCATATCATGGCCTTGCTCTCCTTAGGAAAGGACGTTTATGACTTGTCCCAAGGTAAGGTCAATATCATGATGGGCGCGGTTCTCAGCCAATGGCATAAAGCAAGGACGGCAGGGGATCGCCTGCCCGATGAGACCATGCTCCGGGATGCCTTACAAGACCATGTGGATATGGCATCTCTTGTGGTAGATAAAACCTTAAACACGGTTCTTTTGACGAATCCCTCCGCTTCTTTGGACGTGGGGGCGATCGCCAAGGGATACGTTTTGGAACAGATTCGTCTGTACGCTGTGGAGCAGGGTATCACGTCTATGCTCGTCAATTTCGGCGGACAGGTTATGGCGATGGGGAAGCATCCTGATGGGAATCCCTGGACTGTGGCGATCCGTAACCCTGCCGACGGTTCTGTGCTGGATACTGTCGCAGTAGAAAATGCCGTGGTCACCACCAGCGCCGACGATCAAAGAACCTTTTCGGTGGACGGTGTTGCGTATCATCATATCATCCATCCCGACACGGGTTACCCTGCCACCTTCCATCGGACAGTCACCGTGATCCTCCCTATCGAGTCCACGCTGATCTCCGACGGACTGTCAACAGCTCTCTTTTTGTCTGATTCGGAAGAAATCCCTCGACTGCTGGACAACTATCCGGAATCCGCCGCCCTTTGGATGGACGCCGACGGTACGATACACGATTATCGGTGGAAATCGTAAAGCAACTTCAAAAAAGGAAGGAGACCCCGCCATGAAGATGAAACGTGCTGATTTCATACTGGCGGGGTCTGTTTTGTTGCTCGCGGCGGCACTGTTTTTGGGTGTTCGTTTATTCTCTCACGGCGGAGATGTGGCTGTGGTTCGACTTGACGGCGAGGAGGTTTTACGATTGGATCTTTCGGAAGACAAGACCGTAACGGTGGGCGAAACCCATACCCTTGTTGTCAAGGATGGTGGGGTCACCGTGACTGCCGCACCATGTCCCGATCAGATCTGCGTCAAGCATCCCGAAATCCGACGGGAAGGGGAGACCATTGTCTGTCTTCCATACCGTCTGACTGTTACCGTGGAGGCGTCCCATGAACCGTAAAAAACAAACAAAAGGGGTCATCCGTCGGGTGGCTGAGGCGGGAATACTGACAGCCATTGCTTTTGTACTCAGCTATTTGGAAGCCATTTTGCCTTTTTCTCTGGGCATACCGGGAGTCAAGTTGGGTCTTTCGCATATCGTTACCATCTTCGCGCTGTACCGCTTGCCTGTGTGGGAGACCATCTCCATCACTCTTGTCAGGGTGTTTCTCTCCGCTATGCTGTTCGGCAACGCTGCCTCACTCGCCTATAGTCTGACCGGGGCTTTGCTCAGCCTTTCCGTCATGCTGATTTTAAAACAGCTTCCTTTGTTTTCCGCCACAGGCGTCAGCATCGCGGGCGGTGTGTCTCACAATCTGGGACAGCTCCTCTGCGCCGCTTTGCTTATGGAAACCACTGAGCTGCTTTGGTATCTGCCAATCCTTTTGGTGTCGGGAAGTGTCAGCGGCACGCTCATTGGACTGACGGGCAGCATCCTGATCGAAAGGGTAAAAAGGCAAGGATCATCATAACGCGCAGAGGGTGGATACAGCGGCTTCCTCACAAATGATTTGCCCGTGTTCCGAGAGATAAAGCTCTTTTTGTTTGCTTCGATCTAAGGCACCGTATTCTTTGAGGAATGCGTATCGCTCGGGTAACTGATAGAATATACCGTCAGGCATCTCCAAATACAAATGGTATTTTGGAGATGCCTGATTCTTTTCGACATAGCAGCGGCTCACTCCGGTGTATCCTTGTGCTTGTAACCGCTTGCAGACAGTCAGCAGAATGTCCATAGAGTCCACTGTCAATATGGCTCGGCGCAGATGAGGTTGCTCCTTCTCATGCGATGAAGAAAATGTCTCTTGCGGCTCCCTCATGTCGTATCCTCCTTCTTCCCATGGGTCATCGTCCATTTCCGTCTCTTCCATGACCCGTCGAATGAGCGCTTCTTCACCCGGAGTTAAGCCTGTCACGCCATTCAGAGTCAAAGGATCCTTTTGCAAACGGGTGACAAAGATCTCACAACCGCCACATTTGGACGTAAACATCTGTACCATCAAACGTTCTCCGGATGTATGAAAGCCGCTTTGGGCTTCTGCATCATCAAAAATATGCCGAAACGCTGTTCTGGTTTCATTGTCCGTGCAGGTCATGCCCTCTAACTTCTCGGGGAGAAGCGCGTAATGCTTCATGTCGGGCGCTGACAACATGATCTTCAACTTGGTTTCATTGATCATGATCAATTCCATAAGTAAATACACCATCCCTCGGTTTTGCCGAGGCTTTCTTTCTATGTTGGTTTCCAGCCGTTTGATGGTTGGAAATCCTCTTTGTTATATTATAATCCATCACACAGAAAAATGGTACCCCTAAATTTCTGGTAATTTCATCGGTTGTTCACTTGCTATTTCGGATTTTATCACAAAAAAGGATCGAAGTCAAACTTCGATCCTAGGGATTATTCTATGTAAATCAACCTACTCGCATGAAATCGGGCGTGGCAGGGCAGTCCAAAAAAGCGGTAGCGGAAAACATACATTCTTTCTCGGGCAGATCTACCGCCTCGAGGGATGAGCAGAAGGAAAACGCACAGTCGTCTACGCGGTTGAGATGGGCAGGTAACGTTAGATGACAGAGGGACACGCAGGAAGAAAATGCAGAGGTGTGGATGACGCGGAGCGCCTCAGGAAGATGAACGTACATGAGAGAACGACAGCCTTCAAAGATGCCCTCAGAAAGTTCAGTCATGCCAACAGGGAGAATGGCGGCGCGAAGGCGGGGACAGTAAGCGAACGCTTTCTTTCCGCAAGTCAGGTCTTGTCGAAGCTCACCCAGAGAAAGTACGGTCAGACATTCGCACCCCATAAAGGCACGATCACCAATGGAGCGAAGTTCAGCCGTGCGGGCGTTGCCGCTGCCAAAGCGAACCTCCATCAGATTGGTGCAAAATGCGAATGCACGCACGCCGATGGTTTCAATAGAAGAAGGAAGATCTACGCGGCGTAAAAAGGAAAGTCCGAAAAAAGCACGATCTGCTACGGCAACCACGCGGCGACCTTCTTGATCAAATTCCGGAATCACCAGAACCGTCAACGCTTCGTCATGAGCGGCGGCAAGCCCGGTTACCTGACAAGTGTCAGACGATAGCGCGGCGAACGTGAAGACTTGAATAGCGGATGCGTAATGGATGTGTGTCATAATAATCTCCATTCTGCCGCAAGAGCGCGGCACAAACATTTTGAAAATCCTTTTTGTTGACAGAAAGCAGAACAGGTTGATACCCATGCTCGGAAGTTGCCGCGGTTGCGTATGGAATCACGCAATGTCACGCAAAGTGACTTCCTTTTCCCTCGTTTCGCAGTCGCCCGACAAATCGAACGGATTCACGATGAAAGGTGACAGCGAATTTTCAGGGTTTCCTTTGATGTGCGTCTATTATAGCACATAAAACAGCAATAAAGCAAGAACAAAATGTAAACAAACAGAAAACATTATTGCAATAAATTCCAAAATAAGAAATTATAATGTGATATAGTTCCCGATAAATCGACACGATCTTGGATAATAATATCGAATAAGGAAACGGGTAAAGTGTAAAACGTCGAAGAAAGAAGAAATAATCCCCGCATATTTTCAGACAAATTGTATGATTCCTATTGCAAAAGTCTTGGGGATTTGTTATAATATGTAGGAAAGTGCATAGCGCTTTAAAAATGAAATGTATATCTAACTTTTCAGGAGGAATAGATCTATGGACAAGAAAATGAACGCCATCAAGAAGGAGTTTATTGCTCCATCCGTAGCCTACAGAGGAAAGCCTTTCTGGTCTTGGAACGGTGAGCTCAGAGGTGAGGAACTTGTGCGCCAGGCTCACGTTATGAAGGAGATGGGTCTTGGCGGTTACTTCATGCATTCCCGCGCGGGTCTGATCACCGAGTATTTGGGCGACGAGTGGTTCGACCTCATCAATGAGGTCGCCAACGCCGCCGAAGCCGACGGCATGGAGGCTTGGCTTTACGATGAAGACAGATGGCCCTCGGGTTCTGCGGGCGGTAAGGTCACCGTCGATCCCCAGTACCGCATGAAGTCCCTCTACGTTTTTGAGTCCGATCCCGACAAGGTAGATTGGAACGATCAGTCCTTCGCCCTGTACGTGGCAAAGCTGGACGGTCTCAACCTCTACACATACAAGGAGCTGGACACCTCTGCCGTGGCCTGCTGTAAGTGCGCCGCCCGCAAGGTGAAGGAGGCTATCGAGGAATTGAACGAAGCCTCCAAGGATGAATCCGGCACATGGAAGGCTCTGCGCTTCGCCATTGTTCCTGATACCCCCAACTCCAACTACAATGGCACCACCTACATCGACACCATGAGCCGCAAGGCCACCGATAAGTTCATCGAGATGACCCACGAGGAGTACGCCAAGCGTTGCGGCGACCGCCTGGGCAGAAGCATCAAGGGCATCTTCACCGACGAGCCCCACCGCGGCCACTGCTTCGACAACCGCCGCGAAAAGGATGGCGTCATGTCCTGCGCTACCTGCTGGACGGACGACATTTTCGAGGAGTTTGAAAAGCGTTACGGCTTTGCCTGCCGTCCCATCCTCCCCGAGCTGTTCTACCGCAAGAACGGCGAGCTTGTCGCCCCCGTCAAGCTCCACTACATCGACCTGGCAGATAATCTGTTCCTGGAACGGTTCGCCAAGCCCATCAACGAGTGGTGCGAGAACCACGGCATCATCTTCACGGGCCACGTGCTCCATGAAGACAGCCTCATGAACCAGACCGTTCCCGAGGGCTCCCTCATGCGTTTCTATGAGCACATGGGCTATCCCGGCGTGGATTGCCTCACTGAGCATAACCGTTGCTACTGGATCGTCAAGCAGCTGTCCTCCGCTACCCGTCAGTTGGGTAAGAAGTGGCTTCTCTCCGAGCTGTACGGCTGTACCGGCTGGCACTTTAATTTCAAAGCGCACAAGGCCGTGGGCGACTGGCAGGCACTCTTTGGCATCAACCTCCGTTGCCAACACCTGTCCTGGTACACCATGGAGGGTGAGTCCAAGCGCGACTATCCCGCCTCCATCCTCCACCAGTCTCCTTGGTATAAAGATTACAGCAAGGTCGAGGACTACTTCGCCCGCATGGGTCTCGTCCTTTCCGAAGGTAATCCCGATTGCGACGTGTTGCTGCTCAATCCCATCGAGTCGGTGTGGTGTCAGGCATACGCAGGCTGGGCTCAGTGGATCAACAACGTCTCCCCCGACGTAGCTCCCTATGAGCAGAGATACGCCCGCATCTTCCATATGCTCACCGACAATCAGATCGACTTTGACTACGGCGAGGAAGAGATGATGTCCCGCATGGCTTCTGTAGATATGGTTGACGGCACACCCATCCTCCGTGTGGGCAAGGCTACCTACAAGACCGTCATCGTCACCAATATGCTCACCATCCGTCCCACCACCCTGAAGCTCCTGGAGGACTTCATGAGCAAGGGCGGTAAGGTGATCTTTGCGGGCGAGGTTCCCTCCTATGTTAACGCCGTCAAGTCCGACGTCCCTGCCAAGCTCTCCGAAAGCGACAACGCCGTGTGCGTTGAGCTGACCGAGGATGCCCTCGTCTCCGCCGTCCGTGCCTTGACCGATGCCTCCGTCAGCGTCGTGAACGCCGAGGGCGACACCGAGAAGGCTGTCTTTGCCCAGGTTCGCCGTGATTTCGGCGGCGATGGATACGCCGTGGTGATTCTCAACACCGACAGACAGAACGGCCGCGATAACCTCACCCTCAAACTCTCGGTTTCCGCAGGCTACACCGTGCAGGAGTGGGATTTGGAAACAGGTGACCGCTTTGATGCATCCACCGTCTCCTTCCATGTGGGTGGAGAAATGTGCATCGCCACCGAACTGGAGGCCGCAGGTACCCGTTGCTACGTGCTGACCAAGGAAACAGAAGAACTCCCCGAAAACACCGTCTACGAGACCGTGGCCGAAGCTACCGTCACGGGAGAATTCCCCTATGCCTGCGACGAGCCCAACGTCTGTGTCCTTGACTGGTGCAAGTGGCGCTGGAAGGGGCAGGAAGAATGGCACGACGAGGCAGAAGTGCTGTGGGCAGACCGTCAGGTGCGCTCCGACGTGGGCATCGAGTGGCGCGGCGGCGAAATGCTGCAGCCCTGGTACGCTAAGCTCCACGATAAGAAGCAGTACGGCGATCTCCAGCTCTCCTATGAGTTCTATATCGACGAGATTCCCGAGTATATCTATCTGGCGGGTGAGCGTCCCGAACTGAACCAATATAAGATTAACGGCGTGGAGCTTCACAACGACGACGTCAACGACTTCTGGGTGGACGATTGCTTCAAGAAGATGCAGATTCCTGCAGGTGTTTTGAAAGTTGGCAGAAATGAAGTGACCATCGATGTCACCTTCATGCGTACCACCAACATCGAGGCACTGTACCTGGTGGGTATCTTCGGTGTCAAGCTGGACGGTCGCAAGCGTACCATTGTGGAAACACCTCCCGTCATGGGCTGTGATAATTACTCTGCCTATCATATGCCATTCTTCACAGGTAACCTGACCTTTACCCTCACCCCCGATGACTTTTCGTCTGTTCTGGGGGATGCCGCCAAGGATGCCGACCGCATCGTGCTGACGCCCAAGGAATTCACGGGCGGTTGCGCCAAGGTTACTGTCGGGGATCATACCACCGTCCTCGGTTGGGATCCCTACGAGGCAGACGTCACCGAGGCATACAGGAAAGGCCTGCCCATCAGCGTGACCGTAGAGGGTGTCCGCACCAATGTCTTCGGTCCCCTCCATGAGGTTGCCAAACCCGCAGGACATTGCGGACCCGGCAACTTCGTCACAGGTGGCGATCAATGGACGGATGATTACAGCCTGCTCAGAAGCGGTCTGCGCGGCTTTATCTTCAAGGCGCAGAAAAAAGCATAATTTAGATTTTCACGGTAAAGGCGTCCTTTCGGACGCCTTTGCCCCTGATAGGTTTGGAAAATATGATTAGATAAATTGTTGTTTGCCCCTGCGGGGCGGCTCTGGCTCGGGGACGTTCAACCCATGCGAACCACATACCGCGATGGGATGTAAACCGATAAATTGTTGTTTAGGAGTACGCCTGGGAGGGCACTTCTTGAAAGAAGTGCCCCCCCGACCCCCTCCAAGAACCCTTAAATAATGATTCTTTTTAAAGGGTTTTGAAGGGTTCCAAGGGAAACTTTTTGCAAAAAGTTTCCCTTGGCCGTACTCCCGCAAACAACAATTTATCGTTTCATTCCCCCTCGCGGGATAAGGAGAAAAATATGAATACCATTAAATTTGATAACAAATCCACCCTTGTGGTGGCTCACCGAGGTCTTTCGGGGCTTGAGCGTGAGAACACTGCCTCTGCCTTTGTTGCCGCAGGCAACCGTAACTACTATGGCATCGAGACCGACATCTACCGCACCTCAGACGGTCGCTTCGTAGTCAACCACGACGGCAACACCAACCGCGTGGGCGGCGTCAACGTGGCCATGGAGCAAGCCCCTTGGGAATTGCTTCGTGAGGTCGTTCTTTTTGACATGGACGGTACCAAGGATCGCTATGACCTCCGCCTGCCCAGTCTGGAGAACTATATTACCATCTGCAAGCGGTATGAAAAGATCTGCGTTCTGGAGCTGAAAAGTCAGTTTACCTTGGAAGAAACCCAAAAAATCATTGAGCTGATCGAAAAGTACGACTATCTTGCCAGCGTGATTTTCATCTCTTTCCACTATTCCGATCTGGAGCACGTAAAGGCGCTCAGACCCGAACAGATCTGCCAATTCCTGACCGGAGACAACTCGGATGCCCTGATCGCAAAACTCAAGGATGCCGGTATGGATATCGACATCCATCATCCCGCCCTCACCGAGGAGCGCGTGGGCGCCATGCACGCCGCAGGACTGAAGGTCAACTGTTGGACGGTGGATGACCCTGCTCGCGGTGAAGAACTGGCAAGCTGGGGCGTGGACTTTATTACTTCCAATATTTTGGAAGGGAAGAACGAGTGACTACGAATGGTTAGTTAAATAAATTGTTGTTTAGGAGTACGCCTGGGAGGGCCCTTCTTGAAAGAAGTGCCCCCCAGACCCCCTCCAAGAACCTTTAATAATGATTCTTTTTTAAGGTTTTTGAAGGGTTCCAAGGGAAACTTTT
>JAZSFA010000060.1:0-28547 GCA_045531965.1 Eubacteriales bacterium | reverse complement strand
TGACAAGGTAGCTGTTGAAAGAGCAATTAAAATTGGTGCTTGCAACATATATCACGGCTGTGTTCACAATATGCTACATGAAAAAAGTGAGGATATTTTGCGAGATTTATACAAATCAGCTTCTTTCGTTGTGCAGGCAATTGCTTTTAAGCAAACAGGAAACTATATAAGCCATCAAAAAGAATTGCTCAAAGTTGTATCTTCCAATGAACAGGTCATTATCGAAACATTTATGAATTTAAAAAATGGCGGAACAATAGATTTCAATTTGATGTCCGAAACATTATTTGCTTGGTCAAAGACATGGATTTCAGAAAACAGTTAGACAAATTCCAATTTGACAAGGAGGTTTCGCTATGAAATCAAAATGGAAAGATGCACCCTTATTACATAAGATTGTAACGATAATATCTATACTCGTAAGTCTATCCGTTGTTGTTTTGGCGGTATTACAGATGTTCGATATCTGGAATCAAGCAATCAATATTTGTGTTCCTTTAATGGGTATAACAATGCTTTGCCAAGCATACACCCAATGGAATGCCAGCCGTAAAGTAGCATATTTCAGTATTGGAACGGCTGTCTTTGTTTTCATCTGTGCAATCGTTGTATTTTTTATCAAGTAATAGGCACAGTGTCTTACCAATTCCAATTTGTCGAGCTGAGTAGGCGTTGATTGTTGGTTTGATTTTGGTGCAAATTTGGTGCAACACTTTATGCGACGATACTCACGATGTTCACGATATCGCACGAAATCACACGATAAATGCACGATATCATACGATATTTAACGATATTCACGATACAAACGGTATTCTTAAAACTCCAAGCGCTGATTTTTCATCGCATATACAAAAAGCTCTGCTACGGCAGGGCTTTATGTTTTGTATTCGGAGGGGCGGATTCTATATCCGCCCGCTTTTATTGTGGGAGCATATGGAATGCTCCCCTACGAGCAAGGCGGTTCAATTTGTAAAGAATTGAGCCGTCCTATTTACTTTTGATAAAAACTATGGTATAATACGACTAATCGATAAACTTGAATTTGTAAAACGGAGAGCTTTAAATGAAAAAAGTATTACCTTTACTATTATGTGGTATTATTTTCTTTACTTGTTCATTAGGACTATCTGGGTGCATTTTCAACAGAGAAAATCCTTATCCGTATCGTGGAGAATATAAAGAACTATATACTACTGCAATTTACAGCATTCCTAATGCCGAGGGATATATGCATCATGGTGAGGGAGCATATAATTCGGACATTTATGTTTGGGAACAGGATGATTATGGTAGAACGCTATTCTCTTATTGCGAAGATTATGGCAATCAAGTTTTTGGCTTAATCATTTCCCAAGCTTATGATGATATCAATGTATATTTTTATCCCGATATTAATTATGAATTAACCTTTATAGATTCTGAGTACTTGTATGAGGGAGCTAAAGATGATCATTTGAAGAATAAAACAAAAGAATTTTACTTAGAGAACAAGGATAAATTAAAGGAAAAAAACGATTGGAATAAACCGATAGATAAAAGCAAATGTGTTTCGTATTCAATTGCAGATCATAAGGTCTTGAAAAAAAACACATATTCCCTCAGTTCGGTCGAATGCAACAAAATATTGAATGACTATTCTAAAACATTAAATTTAGCAAATCCGTCTATCGTGCCGCACAGATATAACAGTGTTCTTCAAGTAGATGCGGATGGCAAAATTTTGCATGAAATATACGGTGTTCACCAATATCACGATAACCCTGATTGGAAAAAGACAGATGAGTACACTTCTTACAGCATAACTCTTTGGGTTATTACCGATAAAGACGGTAACTATGATAAAGAAAAAGGTGTAATGGTTATGTATTCCGATGAATCAGACAACGATTTTATATATAATGCGGAAGAGGTTTTAGAATTTAAAAAACAAAATAATTGGACATATCCATATTACAGTGAATAACCTGTCTCTAATGTTCCACAAATCCCAATTTGTCGAGCAAACAGCGTTAAATGTTGGTGCGATTCTTACGCAAACACTGTGCGACTTCATGAACTTCAAGCCCTGCTCTGGCAGGGCTTTTTGTTTTGTATTCGTAGGGGCGGATTCTATATCCGCCCGTTTTTATTTCGGGAGCATATGGAATGCTCCCCTACGAGCAAGGCGGTTCAATTTGCAAAGAACCCCGCCGTCCTATTTACTTTTCAATAGATATGTGCTATAATTATGTCGATTAGGTATCCAACTGATAAACTTGAATTTGGCGGAGGATAAGAACCGTGGGATTAGTGAATTGGTTAAAAAGCAAGTCTAATAAAGAAAGTCTCGATACAGAATTACAACAAGCATTGAGTTTATCAAGAGTAGGAAAGCACATAGAAGCATACCCGATTTTTGAAAGATTATATCATAAGCGACGCAATGCAACCAATACGTTTAATTTGTTTCAATGTGCGGTCTATTGCGGCAAAACGGAAATCGAAAAGGAATTATATGAGAAACTGAAGAGCTATTCTCCGAATCCCCAAAAAGAGCCGATGGAGCTGAGCGGTTGCTTTGTTAGATATTCTTACGCCTACATTCTTTGTGACGTAGGCAGAAGTTGTGAAGCGGTTGAAATTGTTGAATATCTTATTGATGCTATTTCTCATTATAAAATTACCGATCCTACGTTTTTGTATATAAGAGGGATTCCCTCGGCGCATATGGTTTACGAATTGATTAAAAAAACATTTGCCGATGATGAAGTGCAACTCAATGAATATAAAAATAAACTTGTATCATTATTGGATGATGATACAAAAGCATATGATTTTGAAGAATAAATCTTTAAGTGTGATACGGTTCAATTTGTAAAAAAACGTCGTCCTATTTACTTGGGGTAAAAAATGGTATAATACAACGAATCGATAAACTTGGATTTTGCAAAGGAGTATGATTGTATGCGAAAAATCACAATTAACAGAAAAAAAGCAATAGCAGGCTGCGCGTGTAAAATTTTAATATACACGATTGATAAAATTGAAGAAGATATGGTCATCTCAAAAGACTGTTGCAATTTTCTGGGAAGCGTAAAAAACAATTCAGTCTTCGAAGGTGAAATTACCGAGAACGAAGTTACGATCATAGCTGCTTATGATAATTTGGGTGTATTTATGATGACAGATTTTGTGGTTGTTCCCCAGGGAACAGGGGAGGTTGTTCTAAATGGAAAAGTAAAACTAAATCCTTCTAAAGGTAACCCCTTTATCTTTGAAAAATAATCTCTTCTCCCAATTGACAAATTCCAATTTGTCGAACAGAATAGCATGGCATGCCGAGAAATTAAATGTAACACTTTACCGCGCTCATAGGAGGTCTTATGTTCAGAGAATTGATTAGGAAAAACAAAAAAATATCAATGGAGGAGTGCCTCAGTCTTTTGAAAAATCAGAAGCGCGGTATCCTTTCGGTCAACGGCGACGATGGCTACCCTTACGGGATGCCCATGAACCACTATTACAATGAAGAGGATGGCAAGATCTACTTTCATTGCGGGCGAGGTGGTCACAGAGAGGACGCTTTAAAGCGGAATGACAAGGTGTCCTTTTGCGTTCATGACGAGGGATGCTGTCTGCCCGGATCGTGGGCACTGCATATCAAAAGTGTCATCGTCTTTGGCAGGATTCAGCTTGTGGACGATCCCACGCTGACCGTGGAGATCGCAACAAAACTCAGCCACAAGTTTACACAAGACGATGCCTATATTCAAGCGGAGATCCAACAACACGCCCAACGAACCCGTCTGCTGGTTTTGACCCCTGAACATATCAGCGGGAAATGGATTGATGAGGCTTGATAGATATCAGAATGTTTTTTGACATCACCTGCCGCCCCGTGGGCGGCTTTTTTATTATCAATAGAATAATCTTTTACTAAGCTCTTGACAACGGACTTTGAACGGTGTATAATAATTAACATCTTAATCATTAAGAAATTGACAATAAAGATTTGAACGATTGTAAAGGAGATTTTTATGGACAAAAAACGCAAATGTTGTTGTTCCACACCACAGGGTATGGCGATACATCTGTTTGTTCGGGTGTCTCATATGCATCATGCCGCCATAGAAGGGCGCATCAGCAAGCTGGGGTTCCACCACAGCCAGCATCGGATGCTGATGCATCTGGCGCGATATGAGCATATACCGTCCCAAAAGGAGCTGGCGGATGCCATGGGTATCAGCCCCGCTGCCGTGACCACAACCCTGAAGCGGTTGGAGAAGGAAGGGTATATTGCCCGCACGGTGACAGATGCGGACAACCGACGCAACGAGATCCGCATCACCGATGCGGGACTTGCCGCGATCAATGAGAGCAGAGCCATTTTTGAAGCGGTGGACAGCCGGCTGTTTGACGGAATTTCTGAGGAGGAACTGTCTGCTTTTACTTCTGTTTTGGAGCGAATGAGGGACAATCTTAAAGAAGAAACGCTCGATGAAAATTAAGAAAGGAAGCCATTATTTTGAAAACGAATAAAAAGCAAAATCAACTGAAATGGCGCAAGTATGTCAGACCCTATCTGCCATGGTTTATCATTGGTCCTCTTTGCATGATCGTGGAGGTTATCGGCGAGGTGGTCATGCCCAAATTGCTCGCCTATATCATTGACTTCGGTGTCAAGCACTCTATGGAAGAAGCACCTGCTTGGCTGTTATGGCTGTACGACTTGCTGGGGACGGATTCCGCCCTGGTTGTCGCCTTGGCAGTAGGCATGGTTATGACCGCTGTGCTTATGATGATCGGCGGCGTGGGCGGTGCATATTTTGGTGCCAAGGCATCGGTCAATTTCGCGGCTGATCTTCGCGCAGATATTTATCGCAAGGTGCAGAAATTCTCCTTCTCCAATATCGATAAATTTAACACAGGTTCCTTGGTCACTCGATTGACCAATGATGTCACTCAAGTGCAGAACTTTGTCAATACCTTGCTCCGTATGGCACTCCGTTCCCCCGGAATGCTGATCGGTGCCTTCATCATGGCGGTGACACTGAACAGCCAACTGGCACTGGTGTTGGCGGTTGCCATACCGCTGATGCTTGTGGGCATTTTCTTCTTTATTCGCTTTGGATTTCCGCGCTTTTCCGCCATGCAGGAAAAAGTGGATGGATTGAACGCCAACGTGCAAGAAAATATCACCAATGTCCGTGTCGTCAAGTCCTTTGTTCGTGAGCATCATGAAAGTGCTCGCTTTGCGGAGACAAACGCTGATTTAAAGAAGGCGGGACGGCGGGCTATGATGGTGATGATCTGGATGTCTCCGCTTATGACCTTGTTCATGAATGCTACCGTGGGGGCTGTTTTATGGTTTGGCGGTAATATGGTCTTGGACGGTACCATGTTGGTTGGTGATCTGACGTCCTTTATCACCTACATTACCCAGATTCTGTCCTCGCTCATGATGGTGACCATGCTCTTTATGCAGGCATCCCGTGCCATGGCATCCGCCCGCCGCATCAAGTCTGTGATGAATGAAGAAATAGATATTTCGGACACAAATGCCCAATGCCCCGACAAGCGTGTTGAGAAGGGCGATGTGGAGTTCAGAAACGTTTCTTTCCGCTATTACAAGAACAGCGAGGAAAAGGTGCTTGACGATATCACCCTTCGAATCCCTGCAGGATCAACGGTTGGCATTATCGGGTCTACCGGTTCGGGTAAAACGACCCTTGTGTCTATGATCCCTCGTCTGTATGACGCTGATGAAGGTGCGGTGTATATCGACGGTGTAAACGTCAAAGATTACAGCCTGTACCATCTGCGCGAGGGCGTGGGCATGGTGCTTCAAAAGAACGTGCTTTTCTCGGGGACCATTGAAGATAATCTCCGTTGGGGCGATGGGGATGCCGATCTTGACACCATCCGCGCAGCCGCAGATAGCGCCCAGGCTGATGGCTTTGTTATGAGCTTCAAAAAGGGGTATCAATCGGATTTGGGGCAAGGAGGAACCAATGTTTCAGGCGGTCAGAAGCAACGGTTGTGTATAGCACGTGCTTTGCTCAAAAAGCCGAAGATCCTGATTTTGGATGACTCTACCAGTGCTGTAGATACGGCGACGGAGGCACGTATTCGTGAGGCGTTCCGTGGCGAACTGAAGGATGCAACCAAGATCATTATTGCCCAACGGATTACCTCTGTCATGGAGGCGGATCAGATTATTGTCATCAACGAGGGCAAGATTACGGGTATCGGAGATCATGAGAGCCTGCTTCGGAGCAACGTAGAATATAAGGAAATTTTTGAATCTCAAATGGAGGCAAGTAAAACGCAACATGGTCATGACGGGGAGGTGATGGCATAATGGCAGCAAGAAATCTGGAAGAACTTCAAAAACGTTATGCCTCCCTTGGAAAAACCGGTGGCGGAAGAGGGCCCGGAGGACCGGGACCGCGCGGCAGAGGTCCCAGACCCAAAGGAAAGCCCAAAAACAGTCGCGCCACCATTTCGAGATTGGTAGGCTACATCGCGGCTTATCGCTTCCGACTTGTGTTTGTTTTGCTGTGTATGCTGATCAGCACGCTGACAAACCTTGCGGGGTCGTATCTGCTCCGTGACGTGATCAATGCGTTGGATAAGGATGCCGATCCTGCCAACAGTATTCTTCTAAAAATCTTTATGCCGGACGCAGTAGCTACAGGTGTATTGACAGATGCGGAAAGATTATGGTGCTTGGGCGTAATCCTTTTGGTATTGGCGTGTGTTTATGCGGTGGGAATTGTCTCTTCGTATCTGCAAGCGAGACTCATGATCACGGTTTCACAAAATGCGGTAGAAAAGATTCGAAATGATCTTTTCAAAAAACTGCAAAAGCTACCTGTACGTTACTTTGACGCACATCCCACAGGAGAGCTGATGTCTCGCTTTACCAATGACGTGGACGCCATTGATATGATGATCAACAGTACGGTCACCAATTTGATCTCAGGTGCCATCTCTTTGGTGGGGACGTTTATCATGATGCTGTACACCAGCCCCATTCTGACTTTGGTTACCGTTGCTTTTGTGCCGCTCTACTTGTTTGGTGGTGGCATGATCGGCAAGCGTTCCGCTAAATATTATACGGCGCAGCAAGCCGCTTTGGGTGCGGTTAACGGCTATATAGAGGAATCAGTGACAGGCTCTAAGGTGGTAAAGGTGTTCAACCATGAGGATACTTGTGTAGAAGAGTTTGAATCCCTCAATAACGATATGCGCGACAAGCAATTCAAAGCGCAATTCTTTGGCGGTGTCATGGGACCTATCATGCACAATCTTTCCAACCTCTCCTATGCTGTCACAGCCGGTGTGGGTGGTTTGCTTTGCTTGTTCGCGGGCTTTGACGTGGGCGGTTTAACGGTATTCTGCAACTATGCCCGACAGTTCTCTATGCCCATCAATAACGTATCTATGCAAATGTCCACCATTTTTTCCGCACTGGCGGGTGCTGAACGCGTGTTCAACGTGATGGATGAAGAGCCTGAGGCGGCAGACCTGCCCGACGCTGTTGCACTCAAGGATGGTCGCGGCGAGGTGGTTTTGGATAATGTTTCCTTCGGATATGTTCCCGGGCAAACCGTGCTTCGTCACATCAGCTTGTACGCCCATGCGGGACAAAAAATCGCTTTTGTCGGTTCGACCGGTGCAGGGAAAACCACGATTACCAATCTCTTGAATCGCTTTTACGATATCGACGAGGGAACGATTACCATAGATGGCGTGGATATTCGGTCCTACCGCAGGGATTCGCTTCGCGAAAACATTGCTATGGTGCTTCAGGATACTCATCTTTTCACGGGCACAATTATGGAAAATATTCGTTACGGTCGTCCTGATGCGACGGACGAAGAAGTGATCAACGCTGCGAAAACGGCAAGCGCCCATAGCTTTATCCGCAGACTCGAGCATGGTTACCAGACCAAGCTGGAGGGAGATGGCGCAAACCTGTCTCAAGGTCAGCGACAGCTTTTGAACATCGCCCGTGCGGCATTGTCCAAGGCGCCGATTTTGGTGCTGGACGAAGCGACTTCTTCTGTGGATACCCGTACGGAGCGGCATATTGAAAAGGGTATGGATCGTCTGATGAAGAATCGCACCACGTTTGTGATCGCTCACCGGTTATCCACTGTGCGGAATGCCAACGCCATTATGGTGCTTGAGCGAGGTGAGATTATCGAGCGAGGTAACCATGAACAACTCTTAGCTTTGGGCGGACGTTATTATGAGCTGTACACAGGAAAAAAAGAATTGGACTGAAAATAATGAAAAAAGCTCCACGGGCAAATGCCCGTGGAGCAGTTTTTAATTTTCAAACTGGCTGTGATACATTTCCGAATAGAACCCGTTATGATTCAACAAGGCATGGTGATCCCCCTGTTCAATGATGCGCCCATCCTTCATGACAAGGATTACATCGGCTTCTTTAATGGTAGAGAGCCGGTGGGCTACAATAAAGGAGGTACGTCCCTTCATCAAGGCCGCAAATGCATTTTGAATTTTCAACTCGGTTCGTGTGTCAATAGAGGACGTTGCCTCGTCAAGAATCAGCATGGGCGGCAGACACAGGAACACGCGGGCAATGCAGAGTAGTTGCTTTTGTCCTTGGGACAGTGTACCGCCGTTTTCGCCCAAAACGGTGTTGTATCCGTCAGGCAGACGGCGGATAAAGCTATCTGCATGAGCCGCCTTGGCGGCGGCAATCACCTCTTCGTCCGTGGCTTCCGGTCGCCCAAAAGCGATGTTTTCTTTTACCGTACCAGAGGACAACCACGTATCCTGCAAAACCATGCCGTAAGCATTTCGCAGGGAATGTCGGGTCAACTGGCGGATATCTGTACCATTGACAGAGATGCTACCTTCATTGACGTCGTAAAAGCGCATGAGTAGGTTGATGACTGTGGTCTTACCGCATCCTGTAGGACCGACGATCGCTACTCTTTGCCCTTTTTCTAGGGACAAATTCAAATCTCGGATCAATTCTTTTTCGGGATCGTAGGAAAAATGTACGTCTTCTAAAGCGATTTTCCCACTGATTTCTTCGGGCAAAAGATGGATCGCGTCAGACGGTTCTTCCGGCTCGGGAACAGCTTCGATTAGCTCAAAGAGACGGGCGGCGCAGGTCATGGACAATTGTAATTCCGTAATGACGCTTGATATTTCGTTAAAGGGTTTGGTGTATTGGTTGGCGTAAGTGAGGAAGCAGGAGAGCTGACCGACGGTCAGGGTTACGCCCCCGGAGGCAAGGCTTATCAGTGCGCCGATGAGTGCAACACCGGCGTAAACAAGGTTGTTGACAAAGCGGGTACAGGGGTTGGTCAAAGAGGAAAAGAAGGTTGCTTTTCGTGAAACGGTCTCCAATCGTCCGTTGATCTCATCAAATTCAGCCAGCGCCTCATCTTCGTGGGAGAAAGCTACTACTGTTTTGTGAGATCCCAACATTTCATCAATGAGCGCTGTTTGCTCGCCGCGGGTCTCGGTCTGCTTTTTGAACATGTGATGCGAATTTTTGGCGATAAAAGATGCCACAAACAGAGAAAGCGGTGTAATGACAACAACCCATACCGTGAGCCATATATTCAAAGAGAGCATGAAGCCCAGCGTTCCTGCAATGGTCAGAATACCTGTAAAGAGCTGAGAGAAGCCCATCAGCAGACCGTCGGTAAACTGATCCGCGTCGGATATGACACGGCTGACCAGTTCTCCGACAGGATGTTTATCCAAAAAAGCCAGAGGGAGCTTTTGAATGCTTTCAAAAGCATCCTGACGTAGTCGGCGGACAATCCCAAAGGTCATGCGGTTGTTGCAAATCGCCATAAGCCATTGGCAGAGCGCGGTGATACCGATGATGAGCATACCTCTCACCAATAGTGGGGTAAGGGCAATGAAATCAACCTTGCCCGGTGCTATGATCAAGTCGATGGCTTCACCCGTCAAAACGGGTAAATACAGCATTAGAGCGACGGAAACTGCACAGAGAAGGAGGGACAGCCCAAGAAGAATACGATAATGGGACAGATATTTTAAAACTTTTCGCAAGGTGGCGAGGGAAGAAACTGGTTTTTTTTCTTTTGCCTTTTTTCTCATGCCGTCTCACCTCCTTTAAATTGGGATTCGTGAATTTCCCGATAAACATCACAGTTTTCAAGTAACGCTTCATGCTTGCCCAGTCCTGCCATGCGTCCATCCTCTAAAACGACGATGAGATCAGCGTGACGAATAGAAGCGGTGCGCTGGGAGATGATGAAAGTTGTGGGGGCATAAGGTAGCGTTTTTAACGCTGAGCGAAGACGGGCATCGGTGACAAAATCCAGTGCGGAGGCGCTGTCATCTAAAATGAGAATGTCCGGCTGTCCAACCAATGCACGGGCAATGGTCAGTCGTTGCTTTTGACCGCCCGAGAAGTTTCGACCTTTTTGCTCGACAGGCGCATCCAGCCCGCCCTCTTTTCCACGGACAAAGTCTGCGGCTTGTGCCAATTCAAGCGCTCGCCAAAGCTCTTCATCGGAGGCATTTGCTTTCCCCCAACAAAGGTTGGAACGGATGGTTCCTCGGAACAGTTCTGCTTTTTGAGGAACGATGCCAATGCGCGCCCGCAGCTTTTCGGGATCATAGGATTTGACGTCTTGTCCGTTGACGAGGATGTGCCCGTCAGTGGCATCGTAAAATCGAGGGATCAGGTTGACAAGAGAGGATTTTCCCGAGCCTGTTCCGCCGATGATACCTACCGTGAGCCCTCGCGGTACGGAAAAGTCAATGTCCAAAAGGGAAGGATGACTGCCTTTGTGGTATGCTAAACTTACGTGGTCAAAGACAACAGCCATGTCTTTTTGGGGTGTAGCATGGTCATTCCGGGGATGAATCACGGTACCTGCGGGCATATCCAGTACCGCGCCAATGCGGTTTCCGCATGCGACGGCTTTGGTTACAAGGAAAATGGTGGACGCCAGCTTGACCAGCTCTACAAGAATTTGTCCCATATAGTTGACCAGCGCTACGAGCTCACCCTGAGTGATGTCCCCCTCATTGACCTGATACCCGCCTTGCCTGATCAACAGGATCACGGCAAGGTTGACAATGACGTAGGTTAAGGGATTCATAAGGGAGGACAAAATTCCTGCCTTGTTTTGAAGGGAGGTTTGCTCACGATTGACTTTGTCAAATTCTGTGATTTCTTCTTCTTCTTTACAAAAAGCACGGATCACACGGACGCCTGCCAAATTTTCTCGAGTGACGTTTGTGACACGGTCCAAACGAGCTTGTACTTTTTTGAACAGAGGAATGCCGCCCAGCATGATTCCAAAGACCACGAGAGAGAGCAGGGGGATGGCGGCAACGAAAACCAAAGCCGACTTATAGCTGATGGTGAATGCCATGACCATTGCCCCAAACACAATGATAGGAGAACGCAAAAACAGGCGAAGCGTCATATTGATACCGGATTGCACCTGGTTTACATCGCTTGTGATACGAGTGATCATGGTGGATGTACCGATTTTGTCGGTTTGTGCGTAAGTAAAGGACTGCATATGGGCAAATAACTCATGGCGCAACTTTGAAGCCGTACCAATGGCTGCTTTAGCAGCGAAATACTGAGCGCACAACGCGCAGGAAAGTCCCACAACAGCTAAGAGGATCAGCACAAGTGTCATATGAATGATCAAACGGTTATTCTCGTCACCGATGCCCCGGTCAATGATTGCCGCGACCACGATGGGCACCAGTAGATCAAAGCAAGCCTCCAACAGTTTGAATAGGGGGGCTAAGATGCTTTCTTTAGGGTATTGCTTAAAAAAACGGAAAAAAACTTTCATGGATAGTTAAGTCTCCCAAGATTTTATCATCTATAATATATTATAGCATAGATTATGGAATTTGGCAAGAGCTATAAAAAGAAAACCGACAGAACCCATGAGGTTCATGTCGGTTGTAAAAACGTTATGTTTCAGGGGGATTGATGCGTCTTGCTGTTTTACCATGGGGCTTTTCAGTGATATCTCCGGAGCGAGTCAATGCCCACTTGGTCATCATGGGACCGAAAATCTCGTAAATCAAAACGCCAAAAAGGATGGTAAAACGTACAGTATTGCCAATGGCAGAGGAGCCGAAGACTGAATCGGCGGCTACTGTGCTGACCATACCCAATGCCACGCCCGCCTGCGGCAAAAGGGTAATGCCCAAGTATTTGACGGTTTGATGATCGCATCCCATCAACATGGCGCTGCCCATAGCGCCAAAATATTTGCCGAGGGAGCGGAAAAGGATGTAAATGACACCAATGAGGATAAATACCGGCTGAGCAAAAACGCTCAGATCGAGGGAGGCACCGCTGATGACAAAGAAGAGAAGGAACAGGGGTTTGGTCCATTTTTCTGTTCGCTCCATCATTTCTTCGGAAGTGGGACACAGGTTGCAGAAGACCGTACCCAGCATCATACAGGTGAGCAGGGAAGAGAAGTGGACGTTGATGTATCCTGGAGAAAAGTGGAGTTTCGCCAAAGCTACCGAAAGAAGAACAAAGGTAATCATCAAGGTCAGACGGTTGCTGTGAGAGTGAAACAGCTTTTCCACGTAGGACAGCACGACTCCCAGCAACGCGCCCAACGCCAGAGACAGGATGATTTCAAGCATCGGCTCGACGGCGATAGACACAATGTCCATGTGCCCTCCGTACATGGCTTTGGAAATACCAAAGGATACGGCGAATATGATAAGACCGACGGCATCGTCCAAAGCGACGATAGGAAGCAGCAGGTCGGTGAGCTTTCCCTTGGCCTTGTACTGTCGTACCACCATCAAGGTGGCAGCAGGCGCGGTGGCAGAGGCAATGGCACCCAAAAGGATACAAGCCGGCAGGGGAAGGTAATCCACGCCTGTAGCCGCCAGCAGAATGAAGTGAAGACCGATCAGAGCGCCGTCTACCACGAGGGTGGCGACAAGTGCTTGACTGGCACCGATGACCGTGGCTTGCTTACCGATTTTTTTCAAATCCTTCACTCGAAACTCATTACCTATGTCGAACGCGATAAAACCAAGGGCAATATCCGATATGATACCGAAAGCGGATGCAGGGGCAACGTCGTTGTTAAAGCCAAAAGAAAAACCGCCAACGGTGAACCGACCGAGACAGTAGGCACCGATGAGGACACCGCCGATCAGATAGGCTGTGACGTCGGGCAGATGCAGAGGCTTGAGTAAGCGTGTGAGCATCAGACCGATAAAAAGACAGACAGCCAGGCTCAACAATATTTGGATGGTTGACATGATGTACTCCTATAAGATATGTAAAACATTTTATGAATCGTTCTTTGAGACGGTCACAATTATAGCACCGAACCGATGGGAAGTCAAGGAACAAAGTTCACGAAAGAAAGGGAATCTTGAGGGATTTTACAGTCATTTTGACAACCGAAGTAAAAGTCCTTGACAATTATGGGCTTAACTGCTATAATGAATTTTAATGGGTAAGTGTTTTTGCGACCATCCGGTAAGAAAAGCAATAATCTGAAAAACACAAAAATGAAAACAAAATATTAGTAGGTGATAAAATGAAGATGACAGAAGTTCTTCGCCACGAAACGCCCTCCTTGTCCTTCGAGGTGTTTCCGCCCAAAACAGACGCATCCCTTGCGAGCGTTAAAGAAGCCACTGAGAAAATCGCTGCGCTCCGACCCTCTTTTATGAGCGTGACTTACGGAGCGGGCGGTGGAACCAGTCAATTCACTTTGGATATTGCCAAGAATATCAAGGGCGTGTATGGCGTGCCTACTATTGCCCACTTGACCTGTGTTTCCTCCACCCGTCAGACCGTGCGAGAGAAGATTGCCGCCATCCGCGAAGCGGGCATCCAGAACGTGCTGGCACTCCGCGGCGACATCCCCGAGTCCCGTCTCCATGAAGACAGAAGTACATGGGACTACCGCCACGCGGTTGATCTCGTCCGTGAATTGAAGGAAAGCGGCGCGGATTTCTGCATTGGCGGCGCCTGCTATCCCGAAATCCATCCCGAGAGCTTCAACCAAAAGGAGGACATCCGCTATCTCAAAGAGAAGGTGGACGCGGGCTGTGAGTTTCTGACCACCCAGATGTTCTTCGATAACAACCTGTTCTATAACTTCCTTTATAAGATCCGCGAGGCAGGCATCACTGTGCCCGTCATCCCCGGCATCATGCCCATCACGGGTGCTAATCAGGTAGAACGAGCCATCAAGCTGTCAGGCTCCTTCATGCCTCAGCGGTTCAAAGCTTTGGTGGACAAATTCGGCACAAGCCCTGCCGCCATGAAGCAGGCGGGTATCGCCTATGCCACCGACCAGATTATTGATCTGTACGCCAACGGCATTACCCACGTCCACGTCTACTCTATGAATAAGCCTGACGTGGCTGAAAAGATCCAAGCCAATCTGTCGGATATTTTGGAAGAGGCTTAAGGAGGGCGTATGAGTATTCTTGATTTCATGAGGGAAAACCTCCTGCTCCTCGACGGCGGCATGGGCACCCTCCTGCAAGCCGAGGGATTGACCGCGGGGGAACATCCCGAGACATGGAACCTCACCCACCCCGAGGTCATCACGGCCATCCACAAGGCATATTATGACGCAGGCTCCCATGTGGTGAATACCAACACCTTTGGCGCGAATCTTTTGAATTTTTCAAGGGAAGAGCTGGAAAAGATCATTCCCGCCGCCGTGGAGAACGCCAAGGTTGCCCGCGAAATTTCTTTTGGTACACAAGAGAAATTCATTGCCCTGGATATCGGTCCCACGGGTAAGCTTTTAAAACCCCTCGGAACGTTGGATTTTGAGGACGCCGTTGCCGCTTTTGCAGAGACCGTGCGCATCGGTGCAGCTTGTGGCGTGGATCTCATCGTCATCGAGACCATGAACGACAGCTATGAGACCAAGGCTGCCCTGTTGGCAGCCAAAGAGAATTGCGACCTTCCCGTATTCGTCACCAACGCCTACGGCTCGGACGGCAAGCTTATGACGGGGGCTACCCCCGAGGCCATGGTGGCTCTCCTGGAGGGTATGGGCGCGGATGCCATCGGCGTCAACTGCTCCCTGGGTCCCGAAGCGTTGGCACCCATCGTGCAGGACTATCTGCGCCTTGCCTCGGTTCCCGTGATTCTCAAGCCCAACGCGGGGCTTCCCGTGGTGGTGAACGGTAAGACGGTTTTCGACGTATCCGCCGAGGACTTCGCCCGTGACGTGTCTCGTCTTGTCCACGACGGCGTGCGGGTAGCGGGCGGCTGTTGCGGGACCACTCCTGCCTATATCGCCGCCTTGAAGCGGGAGATCGAGACGCAAGGCTTGATCGCCGTTCCCGTTGCCCAAAAGCACAGAACGGTGATATCCTCTTATACCCATGCCGTCACCTTTGGAGATGCCCCCGTCCTCATTGGCGAGCGCATCAATCCCACGGGCAAGAAAAAGCTGAAGGAGGCTTTGCGCGCCCACGATATGAATTATATATTGAATGAAGGGATTACTCAGACCGAGGCGGGTGTTCATATCCTGGACGTGAACGTGGGTCTTCCCGAGATCGACGAGCCTGCCATGTTGACCGAGGCGGTCTGCGAGCTTCAGGCGGTCTGCGATCTGCCTCTCCAGCTCGACACTTCCGACCCCGTGGCCATGGAGGGCGCCCTGCGCCGCTACAACGGAAAGGCTCTCGTCAATTCGGTCAACGGCAAGCGGGAGAGCATGGAGACTATCTTCCCCCTGGTAAAGAAGTACGGCGGCGCGGTCATCGCCCTGACCTTGGACGAGGACGGGATTCCCGCCACCGCCGAGGGGCGGTTGGAGATCGCGCGTCGCATCCTTGCCACCGCCGAGACCTACGGCATTGATAAAAAGGACATCATTTTCGACACCTTGGCCATGACCGTCAGTGCCGATCCCCGTGCCGCCACCGAGACTTTGCGCGCCTTGACCCTCATCCGCGAGGAGTTGGGCTGTCATACCTCTCTCGGCGTATCCAACGTATCCTTCGGCCTGCCCGCCCGCGATCTCATCAACGGCACCTTCTTTGCCATGGCCTTGGATCGCGGCCTCTCTGCGGCTATCATGAATCCCTTTGCCCATGAGATGCAGAAGGCTTATCATACCTATCTTGCGCTGTCGGGGAAGGACGAAAATTTCGCTTCGTATATCGCTTACGCCGAGAACCACGCCGCCGCGCCTGTCGCACAGGATGCCCCCGCGGTTGCGACGAAAAGTGTTGATACAGCAGGTATATCCGAGCTTCAAGATGCCATTATTAAGGGCTTGAAGACCCAAGCCGCTGCTCTAACCGAGACCATGCTTCAAGCGGTCGCTCCCATGGACGTGGTGCAGAACCACATCATCCCCGCCCTGGACAGGGTAGGGAAGGGCTTTGAGACGGGCAAGGTCTACTTGCCCCAGCTACTCATGAGTGCCGAGGCGTCCTCTGCGGCCTTTGAGAAGGTCAAGGCGGCGGTAAAGTCACAGCAGGCGGCCACCGAGACCAAGCTGACCGTGGTGCTGGCCACCGTCAAGGGGGACGTTCACGACATCGGCAAGAATATCGTCAAGCTCCTCCTCGAAAACTATGGCTTTGACGTCATTGACCTGGGCAGGGACGTGCCGCCCGAGGCGATCTTGGACAAGGTTTTGGAGACCCACGCCCCCGTGGCCGCCCTGAGCGCGCTGATGACCACCACCGTCCCTGCCATGGCTGAGACCATCGCCCTGATCAAGGAAAAAGCCCCCTTCTGCCGTACCCTCGTGGGCGGCGCGGTGCTGAATCCCGAATACGCCCGTGCCATCGGTGCCGATGCCTACGGCAGGGATGCTATGGAGAGCGTGAGGTATTGCGAGGCTCTGTGGGCGGAGACCAAGTAAAGGAAAAAATCCATGTGGGATATCCTTTTGTCTGGGTTTGAAGCTGGCATTTGTTCTATTGGATACAAAGAAGAAGGACGGATCAACCGAATAACTTTTTCATGAGGGCGCACGCTGGTGCGCCCTTGGTGTTTGTAAATTCCCTTAAAAAATCCTCCCACCCCCCTTGACAAACCTTCGGCGATGTGCTATAATACCCCCAAACCGATGAGGAAGAGTAAGTAAGCCTTGTCCCTGCTCCCCAAGAGAGCCGCAGGTGGTGGAATTGCGGCGGACACACAAGACCGAATGGACTTCCGAGGGCGACCGGAAAAAGGGCGGAAACGCACCTTGAGTATGGAAGACGGAGCGACTACTCCGTGATCAAGGTCTGCATATGATACGTATGCGTAAGTGGGTGCAGAAATGCACCAAGCAGGGTGGCACCGCAGGAAGATTGAACAGTCCTGTCCCGGCAAAAAAGCAGGGATGGGCTTTTTTGTTTCCATTCCTGATCCACCATTTTTTATGAGGGTAGCCCCTCGGAAAGGAGACAGTTATGTCCGCAACTGAAAAGAAGATCCCCTACAAAATCTATCTTGAAGAATCCGAAATGCCCAAGGCATGGTATAACCTCCGCGCCGATATGAAAAACAAGCCCGCACCTCTGCTCAACGCCGAGACCCACGAGCCCATGACCGCCGAGGAGCTGGGTGTGGTGTTCTGCGACGAGCTGATCAAACAGGAGCTGGACGATACCAACGCCTACTACCCCATCCCGCAGGAGATCCTGGATTTCTACAGAATGTACCGTCCTGCGCCTCTGGTGCGCGCTTACTGTCTGGAGGAAAAACTCCAGACCCCCGCAAAGATCTATTACAAATTCGAAGGAAACAATACCAGCGGCTCCCATAAGCTCAACTCCGCCATCGCCCAGGCTTATTACGCCAGAAACCAAGGGCTCAAGGGCGTGACTACCGAGACGGGTGCGGGTCAATGGGGTACCGCCCTGTCCATGGCCTGCGCTTACCTGGGTCTGGATTGCAAGGTCTACATGGTCAAGGTGTCCTACGAGCAGAAGCCCCACCGCCGTGAGGTCATGCGTACCTACGGCGCGTCGGTGACCCCCTCTCCTTCCATGGAGACCGAGGTGGGACGCAAGATCCTGGAAGCCCATCCCGGCACGGGCGGAAGCCTTGGTTGCGCCATCTCCGAAGCCGTGGAAAAGGCAACCTCCTTGGAGGGCTACCGCTACGTGCTGGGCAGCGTGCTGAATCAGGTCATGCTCCATCAGTCCATCATTGGTTTGGAGACCAAGGCGGCCATGGATAAGTACGGCATCAAGCCCGATATCATCATCGGCTGTGCCGGCGGCGGCTCCAACCTGGGCGGTCTCATCGCGCCCTTTATGGGCGAGAAGCTCCGTGGCGAGGCTGACTACAGATTCATCGCCGTCGAGCCCGCCTCCTGTCCCAGCTTTACTCGCGGTCAGTATGCTTACGACTATTGCGATACGGGTATGGTCTGTCCTTTGGCAAAGATGTATACTTTGGGCAGTAACTTCATCCCCGCACCTACCCATGCCGGCGGTCTCCGCTACCATGGCATGAATCCCACGCTGTCTCAGCTTTACGCCGACGGACTTCTGGAGGCAACCACCGTGGCACAAACCGAGGTCTTTGCCGCCGCCGAGCAGTTTGCTCGCGTGGAAGGTATCCTGCCTGCCCCTGAATCCTCCCATGCCATCAAGGTGGCCATCGACGAAGCTATGAAGTGCAAGGAGACCGGGGAAGAGAAGACCATTCTCTTCGGTCTGACGGGTACGGGCTACTTTGACATGATGTCCTATGAAAAATTCCATAACGGCGTCATGACCGACTACGTCCCCACCGATGAGGAGATCCAAAAGGGACTTGCAGGTCTTCCTGTTATGGATTAAAACAAATCATGGTAGCGCAGAATACCAATGTGGTATTCTGCGCTACTTGTTTGTCAAAACGCTCAAATAAACGAGAGAAATAATCAAATCAAGTAAAAATTATTGAGCAAAATGACGAAAACGAGAAATTTGTCTGAAAAAGGTTGTTTTTTTGTATAGACTTGTGTTATAATAATTATGTATGGTTATAGGTCTGTCAAAAACAAAGGGGGGATACCATGTACGATTTTCAAAGAGCCAATATGTGGAAGCGCATCTCCGCCGCTTTGTTTGATTTGATTATGTTAGCAACGGTCATTGTCGCTGTTGCCCTGCTTCTATCACAGCTTTTGGATTACGATTCATATATGATTCGTATGCAAACCAAATACGACGAATATGAGCAGCAGTACGGTTTGAATTTTGATATTTCTACAGAAGAATATGAAGCCTTATCCCCTGAAAAGAAAGCCGCATATGATGAAGCTAACGCTGCTTTCGGAAAAGATGAAGAGGCTATCTATCTTCAAAACGCGTTGTTCAATCATACTTTGATTATTGTTGTCTTTGCTGTTTTGCTCGCTTACTTGATCCTTGAATTTGTTGTACCGCTTCTTCTCAAGAACGGTCAAACCTTGGGCAAAAAGATTTTCGGCATTGCTGTTATGCGTTTGGACGGCGTGCGGGTCACACCGCTTTTGATGTTCGCAAGAACGGTTCTTGGTAAATGTACAGTGGAAACACTGGTTCCTGTCTTTATTGTGATTATGATTGTGTTTGGCATCATGGGATCCGTGGGGACGGTTGTCATTCTTGGACTCGGGATTCTTCAGGTTGTTCTTTTAATCGCCACTCGTGCCCGTACGCCCATCCATGACCTCTTGGCGCAAACGGTGACGGTCGACTTTGCAAGCCAAATGATCTTTGATTCCCCCGAAGAGCTGATGGCTTACAAGAAGCGAATCCATGCTGAGGAAGTTGACAATCAAAAATCCTGATTTCTTATTTTGTTTACCATATATATAAATAACATAAACGCAACGTTAGAAAGGAAGGCAACAATGAAAGTTGTTTTGCAAAATCTGACCAAAATCTTCCCCAGCCGTAATAAAAAGGCGGGAGAAGAGGTGGTAGCGGTCAATGATTTCACCTTTGAAATCCCCGATGGGAAATTGATCGGTCTGCTGGGTCCCTCAGGCTGCGGTAAGAGTACCACACTTTACATGATCAGCGGTCTGCAGAAGCCCTCGGACGGTCGAATCTTCTTCGGTGATGACGATGTGACTGAACTGTCCGCCGAAAACCGTGGTGTAGGTCTGGTGTTCCAGAACTATGCACTCTACCCTCATATGACGGTTAAGCAGAACATTTTGTTCCCCCTGCAGAACCTGAAGGGGGAAGACAAGCTGACTAAAGAGGAAATGCTCGAGCGCGCTTACAACGCAGCAAAGTTGGTGCAGATCGACGAGCTGATGGAGCGTAAGCCTTCTGAGTTGTCCGGCGGTCAGCAGCAACGTGTGGCTATCGCCCGTGCCTTGGTCAAGATGCCCAAAGTTCTGCTTTTGGACGAGCCTCTGTCTAACCTTGATGCCCGTCTTCGCCTCCAGACCCGTGAGGAGATTCGCCGCATTCAAAAGGAGACCGGTATTACCACTATTTTCGTCACTCACGACCAAGAGGAGGCTATGTCCATCTCGGATATGATCGTGGTTATGAAGCTGGGCGTGGTTCAGCAGATCGGTGCGCCTCAGGCGGTTTATGATAACCCCACCAACCTGTTCGTTGCCAAGTTCTTGGGTACGCCTCCTATCAATGTCTTTGAAGGTAAGGTCAAGGATGGTCAGCTGTATATCGGTGGTACTGCCGTTTTGGACGTTCCCGGTGTGAAGAACCAGCCTGTCTACGTGGGCATCCGTCCCGAAGGCTTTATTCCCGATGCCAATGGACCGCTCACTTGCAACCTCAGCGGTGTGGATGTGATGGGGCGTGACGTTTCCTTGGTTACTACACATCCCAACTCCCTCAACCCTGTGGTTCGTTCTATCGTGGATGCCGATGCCGCTAAGAACGCGAATGGTATCACCGTCTCTTACTCCCTCAAGCCCCATAAGGTATTCCTCTTCAACAAGGAGACCGAGGAGCGCGTGTATTTCGAGGTGAAGTGATATGGTAGAAAGCAAACATAAATGGAAAGCGTGGCTGTACCTATCGCCTGCCATTGTACTTCTGCTGATTTTTACGGTTTGGCCCATCATCAACACGGTGCGCATGGCTTTTCTGGATGGTTACAAAGCTTTGAGCGTCGTTGGTGAGACCACCTTCAGCTTCGGTATTCAAAATTTCAAAGATGTATTCGATGAGTACAGCGGTTTTAAAGAGTGCTTGGTCAACACCTTGTTGCTGACCTTCCTGACCGTACCAATTTCTACCTTTTTGGCTCTGCTCATCGCGGTCTGCCTGAACTCCATTAAGCCGTTGCAGAGACTTCTGCAAACCATCTTCTTCCTTCCTTATGTGACCAACTCCATTGCTATTGGCATGGTCTTTGAGGCCATGTTTAACATTGTTGGTTATAATACCGCGGAAGCATCTTTCGGTATCATCAATAATATCATTGGCATTTTTGGCATTGAGCCGATCAACTGGATCAATATGAATTCCTCATATTGGGCAAACATGGCGGTAATGGTGATTTATATTGTATGGAACGCGTTGCCGTTTAAGATTTTGATCCTTCTTGGTGGTTTGCAAAGTGTCAACAAACAGTACTATGATGCTGCCAAGATCGACAGTACGCCTCGTGTGCGTGTATTTACCAAGATTACTGTACCGTTGCTTTCTCCCATGCTGGCTTATGTGGTTATTACCGGCTTCATCGGCGGATTTAAAGAATACTCCAGCATCGTCGGTATTTTCGGAGATGACATGAAAGCCGTGGGTACCGAGCATACATTAGATACTATGGTTGGATTCATTTATCGTGCTCTCAGTAACCAAGAGGGAATGGCTTCTGCCGCCGCACTCATTCTTTTCGCCATCATATTTGTGGTCACCATGATCAACCTGTATGTGAGCAAAAAGAAAACGCATTATTGATAGGAGGTACCTTATGACAAATCAAGTCACATTAAGTGAAAAGAATATGCAAAAGGTCTCCGCTCAACAAAGGGTTATCAAAGTGATCGTGCAGGTGCTTCTATATACCTTTTTGATCGCGATGGCTATCATTGTGGTGTTCCCCTTCTACTGGATGATCATTTCCTCACTGAAGAGTGAGGCTGAATACAGACTGCCTGTTCCCACGTTGTTCCCTCGAGAGATCATGTGGCATAACTACGTCGAGGCTTTTACTGCCGCCAATTTGGGCAGATTGTTCTTGAACACGGTGATTGTCGGCGTTGTGTCCACCATCCTATCGTTGGTGATCACGGTGCTGTCCGCGTTTGCCTTTGCGCGACTGGAATTTAAAGGCAAAAACGCCTTGTTTGCAGCTCTGCTGGCAACCATGATGATTCCCGGTGAACTTTTCACCATTACAAACTTTATTACCGTCAATAAGTTCGGATGGATCGATTCCTATACCGTACTGATCGTTCCTTTCCTCGTAAGCATCTTCTATATTTATCTGTTGCGGCAGAATTTCATGCAGATCCCCAATGAGCTGTATCTTGCTGCCAAAGTAGACGGTACGGGAGATTTAAAATACCTGTGGAAGGTCATGATTCCTCTGTCTATGCCCACCCTGATTTCTATCACCATCCTTAAAATGATGGGTGCTTGGAACTCCTACGTTTGGCCTCGATTGGTGACACAATCCCCGGACATGCGCTTGATCACGAATGGTCTTCGTGATGCCTTTACTGATACCAGTGGCAACGCTAATTACCCTGTCCAGATGGCAGCTGTTGCCGTCGTCTCCTTCCCCCTGTTCCTGGTCTTCATTTTCCTTCGTAAATATATTATGAAGGGTGTCTCCAGAAGCGGTATCAAGGGATAACGTTTGTTTGTTCATGGTGCAACCACCCGCTCGGGTGTTTGCCTTTGGATATAACTATTATTTATTAGGTAGAAAGGAAAATTATGATGAAAAAGATTCTCTCCCTTTTGCTGGTTGCTGCTATGGTGCTTTCCATGCTGGCTATGGTCAGCTGTGATGAAGGCAGCGGCAACAATGAAAACAGCAACGGTGCCGCAGGTATGGCAAGCTATACCGTCCCTGAGGTCGGTTACGACGGAAGCGCTGTAACGGTTGTCTTCTATCACTCTATGGGTGCTAAGCTCCAGAACGTTCTCAATACGTACATTGAGGAGTTCAACAAGCTCTATCCCAACATCACCATTGAGCACTCTTCTATGGGTGACTATGATGGTGTTCGCGATCAGATCAAGACCCAGCTGACAGCAGGCGCACAGCCTAACATTGCTTACTGCTATCCTGACCACGTGGCGCTCTACAACGTTACTAAGAAGGTCATTCCTCTGGATAACTTCATCAACTCCACCATCGAAGTTACTGACGGTCAGGGCAACAAGACCGTATTGGGTCTGACTGACGAGCAGAAGGCTGACTTTATTGAGGGTTACTACAAGGAAGGTGCTGCATTTGATACCCTGGGCACCATGTATACCCTGCCTATGTCTAAGTCCACCGAGGCTCTGTATTACAACAAGACCTTCTTTGAGGCAAACAACCTGTCTGTTCCCACCACTTGGGAAGAGATGGAGCAGGTTTGCGCGGCAATCAAGGCAATTGATCCCACTTGCGTACCTCTGGGCTATGACTCTGAGGCTAACTGGTTCATTACCATGTGCGAGCAGTATGGCTCTGAGTATACCAGCTTGGATAAGAACGATCACTTCAAGTTCGATAACGAGACCAACCGTGGCTTCGTGAAAATGTTCAACGAGTGGTTCCGCAAGGGCTATGTGACCACCGAGGAAATCTACGGCTCCTACACCTCCGGTCTGTTCACTGCAACCGAGGGTCAGAGATGCTACATGGTTATCGGTTCTACTGGTGGTGCTTCCTACCAGACGCCTCCCACCGTGGATGGTCAGCCCCTCTTTGAGACCGGCATGGCTACACCTCCTCAGGTGAATCCCGAAGCCCCCAAGGTTATCTCTCAGGGTCCTTCTCTCTGCCTCTTTGACAGCGACAATCCCCAGGAAGTTGTGGCTTCTTGGCTGTTCATGAAGTTCCTCACCACTGATGTAGCTTTCCAGGCTGAGTTTTCTATGGCTTCCGGTTATGCGCCTGTTATCAAGTCCGTCCAGGAAAACCCCACCTACCAGGATTGGCTGAGCAAGGCAAGCGGTTACAACAACTTGACCGCATTGAGCGTGAAGCTGGCACTTTCCCAGAGCGATGCTTACTTCGTATCTCCTGCGTTCAACGGTTCTTCCAAGGCTCGTGACGAGGTTGGTATTCTGATGCAAACGGCTCTTGTTAAGACTGACGAGGATATTGACGCTGTTATCGCTAAGCTGTTCAAGGATGCTGTCGGTAAGTGCAAGTTTGCCATTAAATAATTTACAGCACCAAAAGAACGGATATCATGCTCATGAAATATGTTTATAAGCTGGTCGTCCTGCTTTTAACCCTTTCTATGCTCGCAGGCTGCTTTGCAGCCTGCGGTGAGGGATCTTCCACCGATGAAACCGGAGAAAGTCAAAGCAGTCAGACACCGAATGATGAATTTGTGGATTATGCGTCCACTGTAAAATTCGATCCCAATTCCGGTCGCGTCAGCGCTACCGCTACCGTCAGAACTTATGTCGACGGTGACACGACCCATTTCAACATTTCCGATCCTTCCTTCCAGGGAGGTATTCTCAAAGCAAGATACTTGGGTATCAACACCCCTGAATCTACGGGTCAGATCGAACCTTGGGGCAAGAAGGCTTCCAACTACACCAAGGAAGCCTTGAAGAGCGCTACTTCGATTATCGTTGAATCCGACAGCGCCACGTGGAATCCCGACTCGACGGGTGACCGTTATCTTGTATGGGTTTGGTATAAGACCGCAACCGATACGGATTACCGTTGCCTTAATCTCGAGATTCTTCAGCAAGGTTTGGCGGTTGCCTCCAAATCCTCTGACACGGCTTATGCTGACATTTGTGTGACCATCCTGAACCAGGCGGTCAGACTCAAGCTTCACGTCCATTCCAAAGAAAAAGATCCTGACTTCTATTATGGGGAAGCCATGCCTATGACCCTCAAGGAGCTGAAGACCAATATTCAGTCTTACCGTGATAAGAGTGTCAGCTTTGAAGGCGTAGTGGTTCGCAATTCCAATCAGACTGCTTATATTGAGGAGTATGACGAGGAAACAGGTCTTTATTTCGGCATTCAAGTCTACTACGGCTATAACCTCGGGTTCTATGGTGAGGAGATCCTTTCCGTAGGTAACCGCGTGCTTATCGTAGGCTCGGTGCAGTATTATGAGACAGGCGGTACTTACCAGATCTCGGATATCTTCTACCACGCTATGAGACCCAATGATCCTGAAAACATTCAGCTGATCAGTGAGGGACACACAGCAGCTTATACCGAAGTTTCTGCCAAAGATCTTTTGACGAAAAAAGTGGAGATCGACGTAACCACGGTGGACGAGGATGGAAACGAGACCATCGAGACCAAGTCCTTTGACTACGGTTTCATCACCATGCACGGCTCCGCTTCTCTTAAGGATCTGGTCATCAAGAGCATTTATACCACCCAGAATGAAGATAGTGCCAATTATGGTGCCCTCTCCATTACTTGTGAAGCCTCCGATGGCACGGAGATCGTACTTCGCACCATCGTTTTGAAGGATGCTGACGGCAAGACCATTACCGCCGATGCGTTCCCCATCGGTAGCGTGGTAGATGCTAAGGGTGTCGTAGACGTTTTCAACGGTGTATACCAGTTGAAAGTTTTCTCCGCCGCTGATATTGTCATTCATTAACAATGCTCATCATTATTTATTGAAAGGATAAACCATGAAAAAGTTTTTTGTTTTGTTTATGGCGCTGATCATGTGCTTGGGATGCTTTGCAGCTTGCACAGAACAGCCCGTTGAAAACGAGGGCGCGTCTCTGTCTGAGGCTGTAGAATATCTCCGCAGCATCTATAAGGATAACGCTAAAGAGACTCCTGCTGACTATGATGTTGTTGGCAAGATCGTTATCGGCGACACCACATTTACCGTAACTTGGGCAACGGATAACGCAAGTATCGTCGTAAAGGAAAGCGCAAAGGCAGGCTTCTACACCATTGATCTGCCTTCCAAGAACGAGACCGCTGTTGACTACAAGCTGACTGCGACTGTTGCTGATGCAGATGGCAAGACCGAACAGTTGTCCTTCGACCGTACTCTGCCTGTGTACGATGCCTCTGCTATCGTGGCAAAGCCTGAGGAAGGCGTTGCGTATAAGTTCTATATGATCCATGCTTCTTTGGGTCAAACGCTGTTCGCCCTCGGTGAGACTCAGGACAATGGCAACAAGTATATCCTGACCACCACCGATCCCAAGGCTGCTCCCGATTTCTATGTGGAGGCTGACGGTGAGGGCTTCAAGTTCTACACCGAGCTGAATGGCACTAAGACCTATGTGTTGGCTAAGACCACCACCTCCGATGACGGCAAGGTGTCCAAGTATATTGGCTACTCTACTGAGGAGGGAACCACTTGGATCTACAAGTCTGAGACCAACGCCTGGTACACCACCATCAACGGTCTGGAGTACGTGGTCGGTACCTATGGCTCCTACAATACCTTCTGTATCTCCGACTCCTCCTTCATGACTCCCGAGTCCAGCGGTACCTCTCAGTTCCCCGGCGGTCTGATGCTGAAGGAAGTTGCCGAGTCTATGACGCCTTCTGAAGGTCCTACCATTTATGAAACGCCCGAAGAGATTGTCAATGCGGTTTACGAGCTGGATCTGGGCGGTTACCTGTCGGGTGGTCATGAGTACACCCTGACCGGTGTGATCACCGATATCCCCTCTCCTTGGTCTGATGACTACGGTAACATCTCTGTTGTGATCGTGGTTGGCGATATGACCGATAAGCCCATCGAGTGCTTCCGCCTGAAGGGCGAGGGCGCTAACAACCTGGAGGTCGGTAACACCATTACTGTTAAGGGTAAGCTGACCAAGTACAACAACAACACCGAGACCGGTAAGGTCGAATTCGACGCAGGCTGTGTTCTGGTTTCCAGCGACGCTTGCGCTCACGTAGAAGAAGTTATCCCCGGCAAGGCTGCTACCTGCACTGAGACCGGTATGACCGATGGCAAGAAGTGCACCACCTGTGGTGACATTCTGGTTGAGCAGACCGAGATCGCTGCGCTGGGTCATGACTGGAACGCAGTTCTGGCTCACGATGACGACAACCACTGGTCTACCTGCACCCGTTGCGATGAGATCAAGGACAAGGCCGCTCACAACAACGGCGACGACAGCGTTTGCGATACTTGCGGCTACGGTTGCGAGCATAGCGAAGTGAATGCCGCTACCTGCACCACCCCCGCTACTTGTAAGGATTGCGGTGCTAACACCGCTCCTGCAAAGGGTCACACCGAGGAGACCATCCCTGCCGTTGCTCCCACTTGTAAGGACACCGGTCTGACCGAGGGTAAGAAGTGCTCTGTTTGCGGCGAGATCCTGAAGGCTCAGGAGACCGTTGAGAAGACCACCGAGCATACCTACGACGACGCTAAGGACGCTACCTGTAACGTCTGCGGCTTCGAGCGTGAGATCGCCAAGATGGTTGTGTTCTATTGCCCCAAGGATAGCAAGTATATCACCGGTACGGAGTACTTCTACACCGGCAAGAGCAAGATGGAACTGACACTGTCCGAGAACAAGGCAGACGCGATTGCTATGCAGCAGATCACCAATGATGACGGTTCTGTATCCTTCATGGCTGATGGTAAGTATCTTTTCTGTGATGCTAAGCACGTTGAGTTTGTCTCTTCTCAGAGTGAGTACACCAAGTTTGTGATCGAAACCGCTGACGGTGGCGTATATATTAAGTGCTTTAGTGCTACTTACTACGATAAGCCCCAGTATTTGGAGGTTTACAGTGGATATTTGACCTGCTACAGCATGACAGCTACAGTTGCTGATTTCCTTCTCGTGATTCAGGATGCCGACGGTGCAAACGGTACCGTGAAGGATGACAGCAACAGCGTTGTTGACCAAAATTCTACCCCCTCTACCCCCTCCACTCCCTCCACCGGTTCTCTGGATGCCAAGACCCCTGAGGTAGGCAAGGCTTACAAGTTCGCCTTCATTCAGGAAAACGTCGGTACCGATATCTACTATCTGACCGGTGCAAAGAGTTCCTACTATATGGCTACCTCCAAGACCAAGGCTGACGGCGCAGACTTCTACGTAGAATCCACCAACGGCGGTTACTACCTGTACTGCATGGTTGGCGGTGCTAAGAAGTACGTCAACATGGTAGTCAGTGGCACTCACGTCAACGGTGAGTTCCAGGATACCGCTACCACTGTTTACACCTATGATACCACTCTCAAGACTCTGAAGGCTGTTGTCAACGATGCCGATTATATTTTCGGTACCAGAAATGACAACACTTATACCACTCTCGGTCCTGTGAAGGCTTCCAACAACCCCTTCTACGCACAGTTTGTCCAGTAATTAAAATCGGATGGATCACGAAAGTGGTCCATCCTTTTTGATTTTGGGAAGAAAGATAAATGGCTGTTTACCAGGGGCGTCGCCCCTGGACCCCACCAAGAACCTTTTTAAAAAAAGGTTCT
>JAZSFA010000143.1:0-66071 GCA_045531965.1 Eubacteriales bacterium | reverse complement strand
GCTCCCCTTGATTTCGATATGGCGGCAGACGTTCACAGATATATCAAGTCGAAAGGCATTAAGCTCGCCCTTGGCAACGGTGTGGTTGCTATTAAAGATAGTGACAACGGCTTGACCGTAGAGTTGAACAAGGGCGTAATTGATACAGGTATGGTTCTTCTGTCCGTAGGCGTGCGCCCTGATACCGCTTTTATCAAGTCAGCCGGGATTGAAACAAACGAACGCGGCAGTATCATTGTGAATGAGAAAATGCAGACGAGCGCTCCCGACGTGTACGCTGTGGGCGATGCTGTGGCGGTCAAGAATTTTGTAACGGGTGAGCCGTCCTTCATTCCACTTGCAGGTCCGGCAAACAAGCAAGGACGCATCGCGGCGGATAATATCTGCGGTATCCCCTCGAAATATAAGGGCACGCAAGGCTCGTCGGTACTGAAGCTCTTTGATATGACAGTCGCCACCACGGGTCTGAACGAAAAAAGCGCGGCTGCGGCAGGGCTCGACTATGACAAGACCTACACCTATTCCGCATCCCACGCATCCTATTATCCGGGGGCGTCCATGATGTCGGTCAAGGTGCTTTGGGATAAGGCTACGTATAAAATTCTCGGTGCGCAGATCGTGGGCTTTGACGGTGTGGATAAGCGTATGGACGTGATCGCCACCGCCATGCGGCTCGGCGCGAAGGTGACCGACCTTGCAGAACTCGAGCTTTGCTACGCGCCGCCCTTCGGCTCTGCCAAGGATCCCGTGAATATGGTAGGATTTGTTGCCGAGAACGTCATCACGGGCAAGATCGGGCAGTTCTTCTGGCACGACGTGGAAAAGCTCCCACGCGACGGAAGCGTGACCCTACTCGACACCCGAACCAATACCGAGGTCGCACGCGGAAAGATCGACGGCTTTATGCACATTCCGCTTGACTCGTTGCGTGAGCGCATGGGTGAGATCCCCACAGGTAAGCCCGTGTACGTGCATTGCCACAGCGGTTTGCGCTCTTATATCGCTTGCCGCATTCTTGCCGGCAACGGCTTTGCGTGTTACAATCTCGCAGGCGGATGGCGACTCTATGAGTCGGTCATAAACGAAAGAACGGTGCCCGAATATGTCTGCACCGAGTGTAAATAAAAAACGGAGGTATCTCTTATGTCAGTACAAAAGTTGAATCAAAATAATTTTCAAAGCGCAATCGCAAGCGGCACGGCTCTCGTGGATTTCTACGCCGATTGGTGCGGACCTTGCCGTATGGTTTCCCCCATCGTGGACGAGATCGCAGAGGAACGTTCCGACATTGTCGTTGGCAAGGTGAACGTGGATGATGAAAACGGCCTGGCTATGAAATACGGTGTGATGAGTATTCCCACGCTGATCGTTTTCAAGGACGGAAAGGAGACGACAAGAATCGTCGGAGCAAGACCCAAAGCCGCCATTCTTGCGGAATTGGCATAAACGCGATATACAGGCAGACCGCCACGGCTTGTTTTGATCCGCGGCGGTCTGCTTTTCATCTGATTCATTTTTACAGGGAATACAGGATCATCCCGAGTCCTGCCGATATCAGTATCAACAAAATCGGCGAAAGCGGTTTTTTTCTGATTCTTTTGGAGATCACAGCCGTCGCGGCAATAATAGTGAAAACGATCAATCCCTTTCCGTCGGGGATCACCGCGCTGTCAATGCTCTTAAAGGAAAAAAGCGTACTCATAAACATGGTAATCGCCGTTGCCAATATCAGTCCGACCACGCAAGGGCGGATGCCGCCCAGAAATGCCTGAACACCATTGTATTTCAAAATATTGCCTATCAGCGCGGCGATGATCAGTATGATGATAAAGGACGGCAGCACAACGCCGAGGGTTGCGAGAAAAGAGCCGAGGATGCCGCCCTGTGCAGAACCGACGAAGGTTGCCATATTCACGGCGATAGGACCGGGCGTGGATTCCGAAACAGCAATCATATTCAGCAATTCTTCCTCTGTGAGCCATCCGTGGATCAGTACTTTTTCTCGAATGAGCGAGATCATTCCGTATCCACCGCCAAAGGATACGGCACCGACCTGCAAGAAAGTCAAGAACAATTCAAGGTAGATCATTTGCCGGCCCCCTTCTTTCCTCGGAGCAGACCGAGCGCATAGATAAACACCCCAATACCGCCCGATAGGAGAATGTAGAATATCGTGGAGAAGCTGACCGAAAGCACCGAAAACGCCACCATGCACAGAATAACGACAGATAGAATCAGGATATTGAATGCTGTTTTCTTCATCTGCTTCAGCATTTTCAGCCCTGCCGAAAGGATCAGCCATATCACACAGACCTGTATTCCTCTGAAGGCATACGACACAAGGGTGATGGACAGAAAGGCATCAAAGAACAGCGATATGGCGTAGATGATGACGAAGGATGGGATACAAACCGCCACGGTTGCCGTAAACGAGCCGAGAAAGCCGAGCATTTTGTAGCCGATATAGGTGGCGGCATTGATAGCGATCGGTCCGGGCGTGGACTCGGCTATGGCAACCATATCGAGAAACTCATCCTTTTCGATCCATTCCTTTTTGGATACGAATTCATTTTCCAGAAGGGCGATCATGGCGTAACCGCCGCCGAAGGTAAACAGCCCGATTTTCAACATGGTCAGAAACAGATTCAGATATTTTCTCATTTGCGTTTCCTTTCAATCCGACAAAACTTCTTGCGTTCTTTCTCCTTCTCTTGAATGGGGATCAATAGGCAATGCTCCGCAGTTTCTTTTTGTCCGTAATCAGGATGCCCTTTCTCGTGACCTCGATCACGCCGTCTGCGGCAAGATGCCTAAGCAACCTCGTCACGACCTCACGGGCAGTTCCGAGGTGGCGCGCGATGGTTTCATGGGTCATATTCACGCTGTCCGTGCCGTTCGCCTGGGTTTCTTCGAGAAGGAAGATGGCAAGTCGTTTGTCCATGCTCATAAAAACGATCTGTTGCATGATCCACATGACCTCCGAAAAACGGCTGACGGCGGTTTCCAAAGCGTAATTCTTTACCTCAAGATAGCGGTTGCTGACGTCGCCGAAGGCAGATGCACTGATGTGATAGCAGTCGCTCTCCTCCTCCGCATCCACGTACACGTCAAAGGTCACGCTCTGCAGAACGCAGGACGCAGAGAGCATACAAATGTCACCGGGTGAGAGGCGGTAGAGGGTGATCTCCTTTCCGTCCTCGGAGAGCATATAGAGACGAAGCCTACCCGAGCGCACGATGAAAAGCCCCGTGCAGCCCATATTGTCGTGGACGGGTTGCTCCTTGTCAAAGTGTTTCTCTGCGGTATTCTCACACAGATAGTTTTTATCTTCTTCCTTTAGTACTTTCCAGAACGGAAAGTATTGTTCGTAGAAGATGTGTAGAGACATAATCTCCATCCTTTCGTGTTTTGTTTTTACCATTATACCATATTTTTGTGAATTTTTCAACCAATCGATGCAAAAGGGCTGACGGAATTTGATTCGTCAACCCCATTGATTATTCGGTTAATGTTTCGATAGCAATCTGCCTGCCGAGCTTGGAGGCGTATGTGAGATTGCAGGCAATAAGTAGAAAGGCATGACTTCTGCTTTCAAAGCTTCATTGTATTAACGAGTGAGTTTATGCACAAAAAGCCACCCTATGGTGGCTTTTTGTGCATGCATCTGATAGATTGCCCCGTAGGTTTGGGGCAGTCAAGTTTCATGGCATCTATGGCTTATTTGCCCTGAAGCGCTCTGCGCTTCTTCATCATTTCCTTCATACGGGTCTCGGTGTCCAGGATGACCTTGCGCAGACGGATGGACTTGGGGGTGACCTCGATCAGCTCATCGTCGTTGATGTACTCGATGGCTTCCTCCAAAGTAAAGACGCGGGGAGGGGTCAGGAGCAGCTTTTCATCTGCGCCCGTGGAACGGACGGCGGTCATGTGCTTGGTCTGGCAGGGGTTCAGGGCAATGTCGTCGTTCTTGGGGTTCTCGCCCACGATCATGCCCTCGTAGACCTGGGTCTGGGGACCTACGAACATCTGACCGCGTTCCTGAGTCTTGTAGAGACCGTAACGGGTGGTCTCGCCTGCCTCGGAAGCCACGAGAGAGCCGGTGAATCTCATGACGATCTCACCGCGGTAAGGCTCGTAGCCCGCGAAGAGGGTGTTCATGATGCCCTCGCCGTGGGTAGCGGTGAGGAACTCGGAGCGGTATCCGAAGAGACAACGGGTGGGGATCTTGTATTCGATACGCATACGGTTACCCGATCCCAAAGGGGTCATCTCCAAAAGATCGCCCTTGCGCTGACCCAGCTTTTCCACCACAGGACCAACGTAGTCGTTGGGGACGTCCAGGGTGATGTGCTCCATAGGCTCGCACTTGATCCCGTCGATCTCTTTATATAGCACGCGGGGGTTGGAGCAGGTCAGCTCAAAGCCCTCACGGCGCATGGTCTCAATGAGGATGGACAAGTGCATCTCGCCGCGTCCTGCTACGCGGAACTCATCTGTGGTCTCGCCATCGCTGACGCGGAGGGAGACGTCCTTGAGAAGCTCGCGGTACAATCTGTCGCGAATCTGACGGGAGGTGACGAACTTGCCCTCCTTGCCTGCCAAGGGGGAGTCGTTGACCGCAAAGGTCATCTCCAGAGTAGGCTCGGATACTTTGACGAACTCCAGAGGCTCGGGGCAATCGGTGGCAGTGACGGTATCGCCAATGGTGATCTCGCCCGCGCCCGAGAAGCAGACGATATCGCCTACGGTAGCAGTCTCTACGGGCTTACGCACAAGACCGTCGATCTGCATAACCGTGACGATCTTGGTCTTGCGGGGGGCGGCACCCGAGTGGTAGTTGCAGATCACGGCTTCCTGACCTACCTTGATGGAACCGCGTTCAATGCGACCAATACCGATGCGACCTACGTAGTCATTGTAGTCGATGGAGGACACCAAAAGCTGGAGAGGACCGTTCTCATCACCCTCGGGAGCAGGAATGTAGTCCACGATGGTCTCAAAGAGAGGGGTCAGGTCATCGCTTCTGTTGTCGGGATCAAAGGAAGCGGTACCGTCGCGACCTGAGCAATAGAGCATGGGAGAGTCTAACTGCTCGTCGGAGGCATCCAGGTCAATGAGCAACTCCAGAATCTCGTCCTCTACTTCACCGAGACGGGCGTCGGGCTTGTCGATTTTATTGATGCAAACAATGACACGGTGATTCAGCGCCAGCGCCTTTTGAAGAACGAAACGAGTCTGAGGCATGGGCCCCTCGGCGGCATCCACCAGCAGGATAACGCCGTTGACCATTTTGAGTACACGCTCCACCTCACCGCCGAAGTCGGCGTGACCGGGGGTGTCGATGATGTTGATTTTGGTGTCCTTGTAGTGTACCGCGGTGTTCTTGGCGAGGATGGTAATGCCACGCTCTTTTTCCAGATCTCCCGAATCCATGACACGGGTAGTGGTATCCTGATTCTCACGGTAGATGCCGCCCTGCTTTAAGAGTCCGTCTACCAGAGTGGTTTTACCGTGGTCAACGTGGGCGATAATAGCTACGTTTCTCAAATCACTTCTGATCACTGTTTTATTCTCCTGTATATATTTTTTTAACAATACTCCAAAGATATATTTTATCATATTTAAAGTCGTTTGAAAAGACTTGAAAAATACGATATTCAATAAATATGTCGGTTTTCTTTTGTGAAATATGACGAATTACCCTTGCGCGGGCAAGTAAAAAGCCACGCGACCCCCTTTCGGTAGGCCGCGCGGTTCGTGATATTTCATGATAATCAAGCAAGATGAGTGTTCAGGACATCCTTTTTGTATTGCCCGTATTCGCGGTTCAGCTTGTAGCAGATCACCGCCATGGAGATCCACGCGGCACTCCCGAATAACCAAATAATAAAGCCGCCTGTGAAGGAGAAAAAGCCCGTACACAGCACGCAAGTCAAAAGACAGAGCCAAGACCTTCTCAGCAGAGTGGACAGGGTAGCCAAAAGAATCAGACCCACGGCAACGCCGATTACACAACCGATGACCACCCGCAAAGCGGAAACGGCGATGTGCTTGTCCCCCAGAAAATGTGAAAGCAACGTTGTCAGATTTCGAAGGGACAGAGGATCGAACAACTTTCTGAGTTCAGCGGGTTGTACGCCGTAGGTCGCCTCCCATTCGTCAAAGGGTAGGTTGAGTTCACCCTCGATGTTTTCATAAAACTCGCTGTCCTTGCAGATCAGCTCCAAAACCTTTAGCGTAAGATCTACGTTGTCCTTTGCCTTTTCTACTGTCTTTTCTACGTCGTCGTTGAGATCAATACCCAAAAAATCCGTCACGGCGGAGATCATGGGGATCTTGAAAACAGATCCGTTGATAAATTTGTTGGTGGAGAGCAGGAGCAAAAGGATGCACAAAATGCCGAGTGCGATGGAAACGGCATAAAGGACACGGGATCTTTTCGGTGCCAGCTTTTGAAAATAGACATGTCTTTTTTCATGTGTTGGCGAGGTGTTGTTTGCGTAGGGGAGGGATGCCATGGAGGGGCTCCTTTCGTAAATATGGGTCGCTTCATTATAGCATGGCAAAAGGATGATGTCAAGTGCTGAGGGAAGACGGTTTCCTTGTTCTTCTTTATCAATTTACAAAATTATTACATATTCTCCTAAAACCGTTCAAGGTATGATGATAAAATAAATAGTTAGATTACAAACGCCGACATAAATGCATTGACTCACCAAATCTTTGACGAAAGGTGTGATCCTTGATGCCTCCAGGACCTCCTCCCGGGATGGGACAATTCCGATATGCCCAGGTCGAGCTACCCAAGAATTTGAAAGACGTACCCCGTTATCTGAAGGAATTGCTGGGTGGATTCTTCACCCGTATGATCTATATTTTCGGGCTCGTATGGAAGACCGGTCCGTGGATCTTGTTTGCCATGCTGCTTATCGCGGTTTTTCAAGGTGTTTTGCCTGTGATCGGATCCAAGATCTCTCAATACGTGCTGAATGCCTTGCAGTCCAATCATAACCTCTTTGATGGAAGTCTCAAGGATTTCTTGAGCAGCACGGTATTCTTCCTGCTCGTCTTTATGTTCTCTTATAATATCTTCAATAGCTTGATCAATACGTTGAAAAATACCGTCACCCGAATTGCGGGCGAGCTGGTAGTTCGGACGGTCAAGATGGAGATCATGAATAAAGCCAAAACGCTGGATATTTGTGCTTTCGACCTGCCTGCTTTTTACGAGAAGCTTGAGAATGCTAACAGGGAAGCGGGGATGAGACCCATCCAGATTCTCTCGGCAACGTTCTCGGTTTTCAGTACGATCATCACCCTCATTTCCTTTGTGGTGATTCTTGCCACCAAACTTTGGTGGGCAGCACTGGTTATGGTGGTGGTTTCCGTTCCTTCGGCGATCATCAATTTCTATTACCGCCGCAAAAACTTCCAGTATATGCGCCGCCGCTCCAAGGATCGCAGACAGATGAACTATTATGCCGATCTTATGGTCAATAAGGATATGGCTAAAGAAGTGCGTATGTTTGGTCTTTCAGATACGTTCATCGGTCGATATCGCGAAACCTTCGACAAGTATTTTTCGGGTATCCGTGTGCTTATCCTTCGAGAAAACGCGTGGCATATTGGGATCACCATTCTTTCTTCGGTGGTCAATTGCGCTTTCTTTGCTTGGTTTGCTTATTTGGTGGTCACCGGGCGGGATATGATCGGTGATTATTCCCTTTATACCGGTGCTTTAACATCGATCGCGGGTCAGGTTGCTACCTTGATCTCAGTGTCTGCTACCATTTATGAAGGTACTCTGTTTATCGATAACCTGACCTCCTTCCTGAAGGAAGAGCCTACGGTCGTACCCAAGCTTGATACAATCAAAGGAGACCAGCCTGCGGAAACACCGCTTAAGGTCAACCACGGTCAGCCCCATACCATCACCTTTGAGCACGTCAGCTTTATCTACCCAGGCACCGAGCGAAAGGTGATTGATGACGTTAGCTTTACCATCCGTCCCGGCGAGACGCTGGTGTTGGTGGGTCTCAACGGCGCAGGTAAAACCACCCTGCTCAAGCTTCTGACCCGCCTCTATGATCCCACCGAGGGAAGAATTTTCCTCGACGGTGAGGACATTCGGGCTTACGAGGTGGAAGATCTTTATCGAATGTTTGGTATCATCTTCCAGGATTTTGGAAAGTATGCCGTTACCGTATCCGAAAACGTGCAATTTGGTGATATTCACAAGGAATTTGATGAAGAAGCCGTTAAACAAGCGACCCGCGAGGCGGATGCGGAAGATTATATCTCCCGCTTGCCCGACGGCTACAACACCCCTCTCATGCGTATTTTCGAGGAAAATGGCATTGAGCTGTCCATTGGTCAATGGCAAAAACTTGCGATTGCCCGTGCCTTTTACAGCGAATCCGATGTGCTTATTTTGGACGAGCCTACCGCATCCCTCGATCCCATGGCTGAACAGGAGATCTTCAATCAGTTTGACCGTCTGCGCGCGGATAAAACCACTATTTTTGTCTCTCATCGCTTGTCCAGCGCCACGGTAGCTTCCAAGATCCTTGTGCTGGAATATGGCAAGCTGATTGAGGAGGGGGATCATCGCTCCCTTATGACCAAGCAGGGGCGATATTATGAGCTTTTCACGACCCAAGCCAAACGATATATCACCGATGGCGAAAGTGTGCTGGGCGAGAAAGAAACGGCATCCGTGTCGCATAGCGGTTATCCGCATCCGGGAATGCCGACCCATGGTAGCCCTTCGAGAGAGAGAACATAAGCACGCACCTAAATGACACAAATCCCATACCTTCATGGTATAGAGGAATTGATACATCTATTGAATCCATTCACAAAGGAGTTTGTTCCCATGATCAAAGTAGTAAAATTTGGCGGCAGCTCGCTGGCAGATGCCGAACATTTCAGACAGGTGGCTGCGATTGTCAAAGCAGACCCTACCCGCCGTTTTGTCGTACCTTCCGCTCCCGGCAAGCGCGACAAAAAAGACACAAAAGTTACCGACATGCTCTATGAGTGCTATAATCTCATTAAAGCAAAAGAATCCCGGGATGTGATCGATGCAGCATATGATCGCATTTGTGATCGCTATAACAGCATTATTTCTGAACTGGGACTGGATTTTGACTTATCCGGAGAGCTTCAGTACGTCAAAAACGCGATGCTCCATGCCTCGGGACGCGACTATGCTGCAAGCCGCGGGGAGTATCTCAATAGTTTGATCCTTGCAAAATACTTGGGCTTTGATTTCATTGATGCCGAAAACGTTATCTTCTTCCGAGACAACGGTACGTTGGATGAGGAAAAAACCCAAGAGGTGCTGTCTGCTGAGCTAAAGCAGCACGCCTACGCCGTCATCCCCGGTTTTTACGGTGGTATGCCCAATGGTACAGTCAAGACTTTCTCGCGCGGAGGCTCAGATATCACAGGCTCCATCGTCGCCCGCGCCGCAGGCGCCGATCTGTACGAGAACTGGACCGATGTGTCCGGCTTCATGATGGCGGATCCCCGTATCATCGATAATCCCTGCATTATTCAGGAAATCACCTATCGCGAGTTGCGCGAGTTATCCTACATGGGTGCAACCGTGCTTCATGAGGATGCTGTTTTCCCTGTACGCATGGCAGGTATTCCCATCAATATCCGAAATACCAATCGCCCTGAGGATGAGGGTACCATGATCGTTGCTCATGCAACAGGATACGATCTTGGAAAAGTTATTACGGGTATTGCGGGCAAGAAGGGCTTCTCTGTTTTGACCATTGAAAAGGACCTTATGAACTCCGAAGTCGGTTTTGGACGCAAGGTTCTTGAGGTGTTTGAAGAGAACGGCATTTCCTTCGAACATTTGCCCTCGGGTATTGATACTATGAGTATTGTCACATCAACAGCTTCTCTTGAAGGACGTCGCGACAGACTGATGCAGTCCATCTCCCGCACAGTTCGTCCCGATAGCGTTTTTATTGAAGACGAGCTGGCTTTGGTGGCTGTAGTGGGTCGTGGTATGGTCAAGGCGAAGGGTACGGCGGCTCGTGTATGCGATGCGCTGGCACGCGCCGATATCAACATTCGTATGATCGACCAGGGCTCCTCGGAGTTGAATATCATTGTAGGCGTTGACGAAAATGAATATGAGGATGCGCTGCGAGCCATTTACGCCGAGTTTGTTAAATAATCGTAAAAAAGACCGATGCACGATTCATGTGCATCCGTCTTTTTTATTTGAACAAAACGATGGAAAAGTAGGTTACCGTGTCCGCACCGTTCATATAGCGGATCCCAATGGTTTTAGACATGGCGCATACATCAATGCCGCAAGCCTCAGGAGGGCGGCGCATACGGTCGGGGTGACGGCAGGGTGCATTTGGGAAGGTGCATTCTTTGCAAAGCTCACAAGCACCCATGCCTAAGTGAATAAAGGAGAGCCCTGATTTTGCCAGCGCCTGACCGATGGTGTCATCCAGTTTTTGGTGTTGTTTGGCAGCGTCTTGCATACCCTCGAAATCAAAGGAATCCTCCAATTCGTGGCAGGTGGTAAAAACAAAGGCTGTTTTGCAAGCGTAAAATTCCTCACGTAACGCTTGCCACTCGCCGCATCCCGGCGGGCAACTCCAAGACGTATTATATTTGCCGCATCTGTTGACTTCACACATACCTCTGACCTCCGAGGAGAAGGGGAGCACCTGAGGAGAGATCCACTTGGATTCGTGGATGGGGTAAGCTGTGTCCGGAAGGGAGGCGAGCAGTGCAGTGAAAGCTTGCTTGATGTGATCAGGCATAAAGACTCCTTTCGGTTGGATGTATCCACTATGTTTCTTCGTAGGGAAACATCATATATTCCATGAACTTATCGCTGAAACGGGGGGAAAGATTCAGCTCAACCGTCTCACATGCGGCGGCTTCTTGGGAAACTTCCTCCACTAAATAGGGGTTAAACAGAGCTAATGCTGCCCCGGAAAGGGCAGTATTCCCCACACTGATCACGCGATCTCGTGGACACTCGGGTAAAAGCCCTACTTGAATAGCGGAGGTCACTTTCATATATTGTCCCAGTCCACCGGCGATATAAATACGAGAAAGCGCTTGGGGAGAAAGCCCGGCTGTTTCGCAAAGGACTTCCATTCCCGCTCTTAGCGCGCTCTTGGCGAGCTGAAACGCGCGGACATCCGCGCCGGTCAAGGCCAGTCCTTCGGCATAAACAAAGGGATCTTCCTCAAGATAGCCGGTCTCGTCTATGAGACCTCTCAAAAGTAAAACGGACACGAGATCCATCAGACCGCTGCCGCAGATGCCCACGGGCGGTGCTTGACCGATGGTGTCGTAGGTCATAGTGATACCATTCCAAGTCACGGAGGCAACCGCACCTCGGATACCGCCGACTCCTGTGGAAATGCCCGCGCCTTCCAGCGCGGGTCCCGCAGCGGTGGATGTACCAAATAGTTTAGATCCATGTTTTTTTCCTGTATAAAGGATCATTTCACCGTTGGTACCTAAGTCGATCAAAAGCACGGGATTCTCGTGGTTAGTGATCCGCTCTGCGATCATACCGGCGGTGATGTCACCTCCGATAAAGGCGGAAATGGAAGGGAGCAGGGTGATTTTATCTATGGAAAGCCCCAGTTCACTTCCAGACAGCGTTTTGGCTTCGGTAAAAGTGGGCGTAAAAGGATAGACACCCATACCCACAGGGGAGATGCCGCAAAACAGATGTAGCATGGTGGGGTTGCCGGCTACGGTCATACGAGAGACCGTTTGACCGCCGGTCAGTTCTTCCAGCATCGAGCGGACGTCGTTCAAAAGGAGTTTTTGCATAATGCCGAGATGGCTTTCTTTTTCCATGACAGCGCTGATACGGCTCATGACATCTGCGCCAAAACTTTTTTGAGGATTGAGGCGGGAAATCGTGCGTAGAATGGTTCCTTCATCAAGATTGACCAGTGCTGCCGCCAAGGTGGTGGTGCCGATGTCCAGCGCCACCCCGTAGTTTTGTGGGGAAATAGCAGAAGCGTATGCGTCGCCTGCTATGCGCTCTTGTTCATCAGATAGGGGCAGGCGGATCACTGTTTCCGTCTTTGTGCAAAAAACTTTACACGCAAACAGAGTTCCCGCATCGTCTGGAATGGCCGGGACTGTGTCTGCCGCATCGGTTGCAAAGCGACCTGACACAAGGGTTACAAGACATTTTCCGCAGTGCCCTCGTCCACCGCAATCCGCGCGTAAGGGGTAGCCTGCCTCGGCAAGATATTGAGACAAACGCATTCCTTGTGCGGAGGGCGGGATCGTGACGGTGTTCATATGGCTCATAAGCGGATTTCCTTTATCTTTTCGGCGTAATACTGTACCAATTCAAACTTGGTACCGGGCATGAGACGGTGGTCGGGACAGGGAAGGAAGCCACCCATGGCGGACAAGCGGCTTAGGCGCTCCAGTTCTCGGTCTACCGCAGATTTGTCAATACGAAGGACGGTTTTATCCATACCGCCAACACCCAGCATACCCTTGCCATACTTGTTTCTTGCTGCCTCAAACTGATCTCCCCATGTGCCGATTTCAATGGGGAACATGGTGTTTACGCCGTTTTCAAACCAAATGGGTAACAGCTTTTCAGTAACGCCGTCGCAGTCAAGAGATATGATATCGATACCGTAAGCGCGGCAGAGATCGTTGCGCTTTTTATAATGCTTGGCGCATAACTCATCAAATATATCAGGGGAGAGCAACGGGCCGTTGTTAAAGCAGATATCTTCCCAATAATGAGCAAAATCAAATTTTGCCCCTGTTTTGAGAATTTCTTCTGCACATTTGTACTGCATCTCGGCATAAGTATCCACAATATCAGCAAACAGCTCCTCGTCCTCGTCGTACATGAGATAGCTCATGCCCATGACGGAGACCATGGATCTTATATTTCCAAGTACAGAGCCGAGGTGCAGACCGATGGGGACATCGGCATCTCTGGTTTCGTTAAACGTCTTATAAAAATTGTAATCAACACGCTCGGGGCAGAACTGCATTTTAGGACGGTAAAGGGTCTCAAATGCTTCGCGATCCTTGAGCAGGTAGTCATCCTCTGAAGGAATAGAGGTAACACCGGGCTTAATACGCTCAATAAGACCGTCATGATTCTGTACACGTTTGGTGCCGTCGGGAAGCACCTCCAGCACTTGGGGTTCAAAGCAAGGGAAAAGGCTGTTATTGGAGCCAACAGTGCGGTACCAGTTGAAATCCCAACCTAAAAGGCGGTCGAGTGCTGCATCCGCGGCGTTGCCGTCCGCCCAACCGGCGGCAAGCTCTCTTGAGATATGTCCTTGCTCCGCCCATTCCCAAAGCAATTCATTCCAGTAACCGAAATGTACGGCGGGTAAGCGGTCAGCAGGCTTGTAGTGAAGTATGTTTAATGCGCGCTCGCGGTTTGTCATGGGATACCTCTTTCATGATTTACAAATTGATCACTTGCAAAAAACGGGGCAGGGAAGGAAACCACCTTCCTCGTGGGTTACCCTATTACAGTATTCGTGAAGCAGAGCTACGTAATCCCGATAGTTATCGATAGAAACGTCAGGCGGAGTTTGGTGATCTACCGAAACAATGACCTTCCCGCCCTTCATAGAGGGGAAAATGCGTTTGAATTCTTCGTTCATGGCATCCTTGCCGTGTTTCATGCACATTTTGTCAAAATGTCCGAGGAACGCCATTTGCGGTTGCTTGTCAAGGTAGACGGATACGTCCACCCCCGCCTGCCGTTCCAACGGAAACATGCCGTCCGCTCCGACTTTCGCATACCAATCCACCGCCATAGTGATATCACCATCGGAATCGATGAATACAGGAATGTTGTATTCGTGAATGACGGGGATGACCTTTCTGTAAAACGGCGCAAGAAATTCATCAAAACAGGTTTCCGAGATCATGGGTCCCGAATTGTAGCTCATATCCTCAGCAAAGCTCATGAAATCAAAGTGAAAGCGGGAGAAAACATAGCGGAAGAGGTCGATGAGCCAATCGGAGTAAACCTCGCACATCTCGTGGTAAAGCTCGGGATAGTCATAGAAGCTATAGAGATGGTTTTCAATGCCGAACAGGGTGCGGGGATACCAGAAAAAGCCCTCTACGGTGAAAAAGTGCAGGGTGTCTCCTCGGTCATGGGTTTTCTGAAGATATTCGAAATGCGCTTCCGGAATTACGGTTTCTACAGGAGGGAACAGCGTCTTTTTGACTTGTTCCCAATCTGCTTCGTCTTCCACGATACCCAGACCCTCGCCGGGGACGGGAGGTGTGTCGGTGGTGTGGTAGGACACGCCTGTCTGCAGGCATTTGTCCAAACCAAAAAATTCTTGGATGGTCTCCACTGAAGCGCACTCAGCAGGCAGTCCCTCACTGTGCCAACGATTGACGGTGAGATGCCACCAAGGTGCCCACTCGATGGCAGGGGCGCGATCCACGGGCTGTCCCGACAGATATCGGCGAAAACGTTCGGAGGCGGTCATGCTTTGCCTCCTTTCGTCATGTCGCGGGCGGCTGTGAAGAAGGCCTCGATGTTCTCCCACTTGGCGGTGGGAGGGATGTCACAGCCTGAAGACAACACAAAATTGGAGTGACCGCCGCATTTCTCCACCAGCTCGGTGACAGCAGCATGCATTTCATCCGGCGTTCCGTTGATAAAATGATCCACGGGAGAGATGTTACCGCATACCGGATGGTCGGCGGGCATTTTTTCAAGCATGATTTTGAGATCCACAGCATCACCGAAATGGTAAGCTGCGGCACTGTTGGCAGAAAAAGAGGCTGCCATGAGCGGGGTGTTGGGACCGCAGTTGTGATAGATCACAATGAAGTTGTCGTCCTGTACCTCATCCACAATTTCCTTAACGTAAGGCGCTGAAAATTCGGTTTCCAAAGCGGGAGACAGCAGCCCCGCCAAGGGCTCTGCCATGACGATGCCGTCCAGCCCGGCATCTTTATAGGCTTTGGCATATGCCTTGAGAAACGAGGTGGTTTTCCGCAGCGCGGCATGAACGAAATCCTCGTCGGCAATACAGTTAACCAACGCTTCCGATACGTCCATGAGACGCCCTGCAAGAGAAAAAGGACCGATGATCCCTGCCAACACCGGACGGTCTGCGATGGCGGTTTTGGCATCGCGGGCTGCTTGGATGTACAGCCCTGTACGTCCATCACCTACACGAGGAACAGGTAAAGCCTCAGCTTCTTCCTCGTCAGTAATCAAGGTGCCAATGACTGTGGGGACTTCATCATGTGTAGCTTTGATCTCGCAGCCAAACGCCTCGGCTTCAACGGATAGATCCATCATACAGACGGCGGCAGCCGCGTTGGTATGCCGGGCTATTCGCAAGATACCCTCGGTCTGCAAAGCCGCGTTGTGAGTAAAGTCATATACACTGACACCTAAAAGCTGTGCGGCAGGAAAGGAGAGCAGCGGGAGCGGCTTGCGAGAGGCAGGTAAGTTAGCGAGCCATTCTTTCATGTTGCCGTTCATGGTTTTATCCTTTCGTTAGTATATTAGGCGTCCTTCATTTCAAGAATCAGGCGCTTGGCCTCCTTGGCGGCAGAGGCTGCATCCAGGGTATAGCAATCTGCACCGATCTCGTCAGCGAATTGTTGAGTGATAGGTGCGCCGCCCACCATGACCTTAACGGAATCGCGGATACCTGCGTCAATCAAGGCGTCAATGACGTCTTTTTGACCCATCATGGTGGTGGTGAGCAGAGCAGAGAGGCACACAAGTTGTGCGTTGTTTTCTTTGACTGCGGTTACAATGGTGGCGGGCTCTACGTCCACGCCAAGATCCACGCAGGCGATGCCTTGACCTTCGATCATCATTTTGACCAGATTCTTGCCGATATCGTGCATGTCTCCTTTAACGGTGCAGATGACCGCGGTGCCCAGGGGTTCCACGCCTTCATTGGTGAGCACGGGCTTCAGAATTTTGAGACCTGCGTTCATAGCGCGGGCAGCTACCAACACCTCGGGAACAAAAACTTCATTGTTGCGGAACTTATCGCCTACGACATTCATGCCTACGACCAGACCGTCATTCAGAATGGTTTCAGCGGTTATGCCTTCCTCCAAGGCTTGTGTAACAAGGGCGGAAACGTCCTTGGCTTTGCCACGTTGGAGCTTTTCGGATATGTCATTCAAAATGGTAGCGATCATGGGGGAAATCCTCCTTGTTTTTTGTAATGCCATTATACCATAAGAAAAGGTTTTGGTAAAGGTTTTTTTGAAAATTTTATTGCGCTTTTTTGCAGAGTAAAATTGTGTTTAGCCGCTGCACTTTGGCAAACAACAATTTGCACCTTATGTCATGATTTCCCTTGACTTTTTGCCCCAAAAAGGTTATACTATAGGCGTAGGAGTCACACAAAGGAGAAAAAACAATGCCCCCTATTGAAATATTCGGTCAAATCATCGGTATCGTGGCTGTCGTTCTTTCGTTTTTAACTTACCAAATGAAATCCAAGCGCGGGATCCTTGCCATGTTGTCCGGAGCTACGGTGCTGTTTTGTATCCACTACGCTTGTCTGGGGGCGATCGTGGGCGTTGTTCTGAACATTATAGGTATTATCCGCAATCTCTGTTATTATCATAACGATAAGAAAATACTTTCCAGCAAGGCCGTGCCCATCATTTTGGCGACTGTGATGGGTGTCCTTGGGATCATCACTTGGGAAGGTTACTATTCTGCCTTTTTTGTGGTGGGTCTTATGCTCAATACCCTGGCTATGGGGTATTTTGGACCTCAAAATTTGCGCAAAAGTCTGTTGCTCACCTGTTCCCTGATCTTTATCTATAATGCCTTTACCTTCTCCATAGGGGGCATGATCAACGAAACCGTGGCTATCATCTCAGCGGTCATTGGGCTCGTACGCTATCGGAAGGAAAAGACAGCATGAGGGAGTTTTTAGGAAAAACGGTGACCATGATGGTGGATCGTCCCTTGGGAAGCCATCATCCGAGGTATCCCGATATGATTTACCCAATCAATTACGGTTACATAGCGGAGATCATAGGCGGTGACGGAGAAGCTCAGGATGCCTATCTTATTGGCGTTGATGTGCCTGTAGAGGCCTTTGAGGGGCATGTGATTGCCGTGATCCACCGCCTGGATGATCATGAAGACAAATGGGTGATCGCACCGCCGGGTAAGAGCTTTACAACCGAGGAAATTATGCAAGCGGTGCAATTTCAGGAACAATATTTTCGGTGTGAAATATTTGTTTCTGCGTGACTTTGTTCGCATACAATCTAAAAAAAACGTGCTATACTACGTATGTGCAAATAAAAATATCCAATCAAGGAGGAAAGCATATGTCTGTCATTCATGCAACCAATCAGAATTTCAACGAGATCGTTTTGGAGAGCAACGTCCCCGTACTGGTGGATTTCTTTGCTACATGGTGCGGTCCTTGCCGCATGGTAGCTCCCCTTTTGGAGGAGATTGCTGCCGAGCATCCCGAGTACAAAATCGTCAAAATTGACGTGGATGAGGAGCCTGATTTGGCGTCCCGTTTCGGTGTCATGAGCATTCCCACCCTCTTGGTGTTCAAGAACGGCGAGCTGGTGTCCACTACCGTAGGCGCGCAGCCAAAGGCAAAGCTTTTGGCGCTTCTGGCGTGAGGATGACCATGTTTGAGAATAAAAAAATCTACGACACCGTCATTATCGGAGGCGGTCCCGCGGGATATACTGCCGCCTTGTACGCCGTCCGCAGCGGGCTTTCCACCCTCGTGCTGGAGAAATTTTCTGCAGGCGGACAGATGACTCAAACCGCGGTGATTGACAATTATCCCGGTTTCCATGAAGGCATCGACGGCTTTACTCTGGGCTACCAAATGCAACTGGGTGCTGAGCGTTTTGGTGCCGAAACAGTGCAGACTGAGGTTTTGGCGGTGGATTTGAAATCAATCCCTAAGCGCATCATAACGGATGCGGGAGACTTTTATGCAAAAACTGTCATCATCGCTACGGGGGCAGACCACAAGCACTTAGGCATTGAGGGGGAGACCGAACTCATTGGACGAGGTGTGGGCTACTGTGCCGCCTGCGACGGTATGCTGTACCGAGGCAAGACCGTGGCGGTAGTGGGCGGCGGCAATACGGCGGTGGCTGACGCGCTGTTTCTGTCTCGCGTATGCGCCAAGGTCTATCTGATCCACAGAAGAGACACCCTGCGAGCATCCAGAATCTATCACGAGCCCTTGGAGAACACGGGCAACATTCAAATTCTTTGGAATGCCACCGTGGCTTCTTTGCACAGTAATCAAAAGCTGACGGGAGTTACGCTCCGTCAGGTCAAAACGGGTGAGACGGTGGAGCTTCCTTTGGACGGTCTGTTCGTCAGCGTTGGACAAGCTCCAAACACCGACCTGTTTCGTGGTCAGCTTGATCTGGACGAGTCCGGCTACATCATCAGCGGCGAGACCACCGAGACGGGTATCCCCGGGGTATACGCCGCGGGGGACGTGCGTACCAAGGAGCTTCGCCAAGTGGTGACCGCCGCCGCCGACGGTGCCGTCGCCGCCCATATGGCAGAGGCGTATCTGTCAAAAACGCAATAAATACTCACTTTGAAAGGATGCGAAACCTACGTTCCGCGTCCTTTTTTATTTCTGCCTATTGAAAAATCAAACGTGATATGATATAATGAAAAAAATTACAAGGACAAGAAAGGAACTCACCTATGCGTAAAAACATCATAAAGAAGAGTCTGCTCCTGCTTTTGGCGGCTGTCATGACCGCGGGACAGCTGGTTGCCTGTAATCCTACACCGCAGGTTCCCGATGAAACCCAGGGGGAGACGCAATCCTCCGACCTGATCATCGAGACGACCCAAGGGACCGAGCCTGCGGAGGAGACAGATCAGCTTCTGCTGGCAGAGAACGGTCAGACCGCCTATACCCTCATTATTCCCGACTATGCCGCCGCATGGGAACTGAATGCCGCAGAGCAAATGGTATCCCTCTTTGCTTCCGCAGGCGTGACCTTGCCTACAGCGGTGGATACTGCCACTGAAAAGACAGAGCGTGAGATCGTATTGGGTTATACTAACCGTAACAGCGAACATCCCGAAGGCTTTTTTGATGTTGGTAAGGATGGGTATCATATCCTGGTGTCGGACAAAAAGCTGTATATCGGTGCAAATACCGAGGACGGCATGGTTGCAGCGTTGGAAAGATTTAAAGCTGATGCAAAAGTGTCCGAAGGCTCTGTGGGCATCTACGAGGCTTACGTCTGCAAGGCCACCGATCCCGAGGAGGGCGGTATTCATTACGATTTGACGGGAACCTTTGCCGACTCGGTTGAATACGCGCACGCCATGCAGGACGGCGTGCAGGCAGGCTATATCAACGGCAACCGCACGGGCTTTGCCATGACCAATCTGAACATGACCATCATAGCAGATCTGACGGGCAAGAGCAACAAGCAGATCTCCTCTCTTGTGAATGAAAATGGGGTACCCTATCTCCGTAACACCATGGATATTTACACCGTGATGGATGACGGAAATGTTTTTTATGCCTCGGGATCTTCCGTGAATGGTCGCGTCAACCTTTACCGCTACGGTACCTATTACTATGAGACCCACGTACTCGACACCAACTTTGGACAAAACTATGAGATAGACGAGTCCGTGGCGGCTTGCGAGCTTTTCTCCAAAATCAGAAAGCCCTCGGGCAATCAGATCGATCATATTGAATACGATGATAACCACGTTTCGTATACCGTCAGCAGCGGTAACGATCCTTATATCCACTTAGCTAGCGCGTTGAACGTCAACACAACCCAATATAACGCTTTGCAGATTACCATGCGAGCTGATGAAGCTACCAGCGCCCAGATCTATTTTGCCGCCGGCAGTAAGAATGGCATTGACGGTTCACAGATGGTCTCCTTCGCGGTATATCCCGGAGAAGAATTTTTCACCTACGTTGTGCGTTTTGACGGCGTGGAGGATTATACCGGTCTGCTCAGCCATCTCCGTCTGGACTGCGGTGCCGCCGCAGGAGAGCGGGTGGAAATCACAGAGCTGAAAGCAGTTCACGTCAATGACCTTTCCGTTCCTCCTTTGGCGGTTGACCGCACCCTTCATACCTATTCCGATAAGCTGAACCAAGTGGTCAATCTGGTGGCCACCGACAAGATCAGCCATTTGACCGCCTACGGCATGAAGACCGAGATCGAGGCTTCCCGCATCAAGGGTATGGTCATCGTGGACAAGAACGGCGAGCATCGGGACACGCTGGAAAATATCGACTGGGCAAGTGTCACCTGCGTGGGCTTTGACATCGACCGCGCCGGTATTTTCGGTTACATCATGACTACCCACCAGGACAGCGGCAGTCTCTCGGTGTCCTTGGAGGATGGCGTTTACGTCATTGACCAATGCATTGATGCTGTTGCTTCCATCAATGAAGAACAGAAGCTTATCTTCGGTCATCGCGTCTACACCGACAGCTCCCATGATTTCACAGGTCTTCTGGACGCTCACGACGAAGAACAACACCCCTTGGAAAACGTCAGCGTCACAACGCAGGGCGACAATGCCAAGTATCTGGGCTACGATCCTTTGCGCGGCGCCTACGGCTTTGACGTCATGGGCATGGACTTCAACCAGGCCTATTATGACCGCCCCGACAAGCATTTCACCATCAACGCCCAGATAGAAGGCGATGATCACGACAGAACCGTCTACGTTTACGGTCACACCGTCTACGGTAATCTGGAGTCTGCTGTTGTGCTGGATGAAAACAAGCAGCTCCTTCCCATGGCTGTTCAGGTCTGCAAGAACTTCAAAGGTGAGAACGAGGAGCCTCTCTACGACAAGGGCGACATGAGCTACGGTGAGGCATACTTCCCCCTCTCTGTCAGGGCGGGTGAGACCTTAAATTTTTCCATCCTGCATCTCTATCAGAACTGGGGCAAGTATCCCCTGAAGCAGGTGTCCTCCATCCAGTTCATCGCCCCCTACTATCATCTGTCCACGGGTGCCACCGAGACCAACTGCATCGCCCCCTACTACGTATACGGCAAGGATCGCTGGACCCTGCCGGACTTCCGTGCCATGTCCGCGCCTCTGTGGGCAGGTCAGCCCCAGCACACCAGCGCGGGACGGCTCTATTTCCTTGAGTATATCACCGCGGAGGGTGAGGAGGTCTACTCTGAAAGCACCACCGATATCGTGGACGCCTACGGTCCCGTTTATGCCGATGTGTTCATGTCCTACGTTTCGGATGACGAGAGGATCAAGGTGGATTACCGTCATATGGAAATGCCCCAGACCGACGAGAATCGCACCTACTATGAGATCCGTATGACTGTCCTTGAGGATATCGAAATTGAGAACTTCAAGGAAGATTTCTCCATTTTCTCCATGGATGGTCGCGCTGTGACCTACGAGACGGTGTCGTATTTGGACGAAAACAACAAGCCTGTAATCACTGAGCCTGAGCTTCGCGGCAAGCGTGCGGAATATCATAAGCTGGGCATGGAGTCTCCCTTCTTCGCCTACTCCTATTCCTCCGAGGTCGCCGATTATGTCAACATGGCGGTGATCATCAAGGATTGGGACATCATCATTGGCGGTGAGCAGTACACCGATCACCTCGTTTTTCGCGATATCGGAGAAGGAAATCTTAACAATGGCACCCTGACCCTCAATTTGGAAAAAGTTACCCTGAAGGCGGGAGATACCATCAGCATCAACCTGATCCTGCTCCCTTGGGGCTCCCAGGAGACCGCTGATACCGATATTTCCAACGTCCTGCAGGTAAGACAGGACACCTGCCTGGATCCCTTCAAGGCTGAGGCAACTGTAGGCGAGATCATCCCCGACACCTATATGCCTAAGATCAAGGCAGAGAACAACACCGCTGAGTTCACCGTCTCGGGCGGTCACAACAACATGGTGGTTCGTGTTTACGGCTTCGATAGTTGGGAAAAGCCCGTCATCGAGGAGAAGGTCAACGGTCAGTGGGTGACCTACGATGTGGCATCGGTCAATGGCTATGACGGCTATATGGTCTTCTACGATGGCGACGGTACTTACTCCTACGCCTTTGTTATTCCCATGGATAACGGCGAGGCGCGTACCTTCCGAGTGAAAAATTGACGATGGGACTTGACAAGTCTCCTCGTTTGTGATATGATCGCTATATCATAATTGAATCAATACTGCCACCGGGTAGTGAATGCAAAGCATTCGTTCGGCGTATCGTTAGGTCTTTGAAGATACGCCGTTCGGATGCTTTTTTTGAGGTGTCTATGAAGTATATCGAAAAAGTTTGGTCATATTTTTCTGCGGTTGAACGAGGATTGTGGTTTTGTTCTGTCCTGTTGACGGTAGGGGCTTTTTTTGCGTTTGACCGAGAAAACATTTGGACGCTGGTAGCTTCCCTTATAGGAGTCACGTCTTTGATCTTCAATGCCAAAGGTCATTTTGTAGGACAGATTCTGATGATCCTTTTCAGCGTGCTGTATGGCGGTATCTCCTTATCCTGCGCGTATTATGGAGAAATGGTGACGTATCTTGGAATGACGGCGCCGATGGCCGTAGTTGCTTTGATTTCTTGGCTGCGGCATCCTTACCGCGGCAATCGCGCCGAGGTTGCGGTCACCCGTTTGAAGAGAAGGGATGTACTGTGGATGACGTTTCTGACTGTATTGGTGACTGTGATTTTCTATTTTGTTTTGCGCGGATTTCATACCGCCCATCTTGAATTGAGTACGTTTTCGGTTACCACCAGCTTTGCTGCCGTTTACTTGACGGCAAAGCGAAGCCCTTTCTTTGCCCTGGCATATGCCGCCAATGATCTTGTGCTCATTGCGCTTTGGATTTTGGCGGCGACAAAAGATCTTTCTTATTTGTCTGTGGTTATCTGCTTTATTGCATTTTTTGCCAACGACCTGTACGGCTTCCTGCAATGGCGCAAAATGGCGAAACGGCAATCTGATACGAAAGATTATCCATACGTATAAAAATGACTACCTCCGACCATGATAGGGTTACTACCTATTGTGGCGGAGGTGTTTTTGTGTGCACAAGCGTTGGGATTTGTTTGGGGAGCGAACAGCAGTCGATCCTTTTGTTCGGACGTAATCTGGATATGGATATTCCTTTTGACGGAAGTGTGACGATAACTCCACGGGAATATCCTTTGACGTTTCGCTGCATGGGAACGCTTTGTGAGCATTATGCCATGATCGGCATGGCGATTGTGGCGGATGAATTCCCTTTGTATGCAGATGCCATGAATGAAAAAGGACTGTGCATGGCGGGACTGCATTTTCCTCATAATGCGGTGTACCGCGCTCCTTGTGACGTGGCGGACAATGCCACGGGGCTTGCACCTTTCGAATTGATGCCGTACTTGCTTGGTACTTGCGCCACTGTTGCAGATGTCAGAAATGCATTGAAACAGCAGACGATTCTGGATATCCATTTTTCTCAAATGATCCCCAACACCCCCTTGCATTGGCATGTTGTCGGTCGGGATGGGGGGATGATCATCGAAGCTACTGCCGAGGGGCTACAACTTTATGACGATCTTTGTGGTGTGTTGACCAACAATCCACCTTACCCTTATCAAGTTGCGCATCTTCACCGTTATGACGGCCTTTCGGCGCATACCCCGGCGTTGAGCCGAAGTGATAGCACAGTTCTTGGCAACACTTTCGATTTGGGCTTAGGATTGGTAGGTCTGCCCGGAGATTACACATCCCCCGCTCGTTTTGCCCGAGCGGCTACGCTTTGCCGTTTGATTCGATGGGAACAGCTGTCCGATTCGGCGGCGGTCACTCACGTTTTTCGTATTTTGCAAACCGTAGCTCCACCTTGGGGTTGTGTTACAACGTCCGAGGGTGTGCCTCATGCTACATTGTATACCTGCTGTTGGGATTATTATCACCGCACGTATTATGTGTGGAAAGGGAATTGCGTGATGCCTCATGCGTTTGTTTTGGCGGAGGAAAAATGTCGGGGACGAGAGCTTGGTATAATGTGATCTTTTTGAAGCTTTCCCTATTGACAAATCTTTCATGGACAGGTATAATATAGTGAGCACATTCCCAAAAATTTCATGAAAGAGGTTATCACTATGAGTCACAACATCCCCCGCCCCGAATATCCCCGCCCTCAATTTGTCAGAGATCAGTGGATCAATCTGAACGGCGAATGGGAATATCAGACTGACCGCGGTGAAAGCGGTGAAGCCAGAGGCTTCGCCGGTAGCGCTGAATTCACAGAGAAGATCATCGTTCCCTTCTGCCGCGAAAGTGAGCTGTCCGGGATCGGTGATAAGGATTTCTGCGATTGCGTATGGTACCGTAAGCGCGTCACGCTTCCCGACGGCTGGCAGAGTGGAAGACGTACCCTTCTCCATATCGGTGCTTGCGACTATATCACCCACGTTTGGGTCAATGGCAAGTTTATTGGTGAGCATGTTGGCGGTTACGTGGCTTTTTCCTTCGATATTACCGAGGCGTTGACTGATGGAGAAAACACCATTACCATCCGCGCCATCGACCATACCCGTACGGGAGATCAGCCCGTGGGCAAACAGTGCGTGCATTATCACTCTGCAGGTTGCTCTTATACTCGTACCACGGGTATTTGGCAGACCGTTTGGCTGGAAAACGTGGCGACGGATTATATCACAAGTACCAAGTATTACCCTGATATCGATCGCCAGAAGCTGGTCATCGAGGCACACGTTGTAGGCGGCGAGGGGATGACCTTGTCTGCCGATGCCTCCTTTGTCGGCGTGGCGCAGGGGCATGGCGAAGCGGTTGTTCACGGCGGTAAGGCTACCTTGGAGATCCCGCTGGAGGAGCTGTATCTGTGGGAGACAGGGAAGGGAAGACTCTACGACCTGACCTTGACCCTTGGTGAGGACCGTGTGATCTCTTATTTCGGCATGCGCCGTGTGGAAGCCCGCGACGGTATTCTGTACATCAACCATAAGCCTGTGTTCCAACGTCTGATTCTGGATCAAGGCTTCTATCCCGACGGTATCTACACCGCTTCTTGCGAGGAAGAGTTGATCGCCGATATCGACCGCTCCATGGCTATGGGCTTCAATGGGGCACGTCTCCACCAGAAGGTCTTTGAGCCTCGCTTCCTTTATTGGTGCGATGTGAAGGGCTACATTGTCTGGGGTGAGCATGCTAACTGGGGCTTGGATATTTCTCGTCAGACAGCTTATGAAAATTTTCTCCCCGAATGGTGCGAGATTATGGCTCGTGACTTTAACCATCCCGCCATTGTCGGTTGGTGCCCTCTCAATGAGACTCAACCAAACCAAAACCCTCGCTTTTTCCGTCTGCTGGCAACCATCACCCGTCAGTATGACAATACTCGTGCCTATATTGATTCTTCAGGATGGGTACATATCAAGGGTGTGACCGACATCATGGATATCCATGACTACGAGCAGAATCCGGAGGTCTTTGCCAAAAAGTTAGCGCCTCTTGCCGAAGGCGGCACGTATGACGTTCATTGGCACTGTCCCTCGATGTCGATGCCTGAACATCCTACTTTTGTGTCTGAGTACGGCGGCATTCGCTGGGCTCCCAAGGAAGATGCCGGTTGGGGCTACGGTGTGGCACCCATGTCCGAGGATGAGTTCCTGAACCGTTTCAAGGGGCTAACCGAGGCGATCCTGTTCCATCCTGCTATGGGCGGTCTCTGTTATACCCAGTTGACCGATGTAGAGCAGGAGGTCAACGGTCTCTACACTTACGGGAGACAAGCCAAGTTTGACCCCGATTTCTTCAAGAGTGTTTTGGAACAGCCGGCGGCTATTGAAAAGAAAAATTGATCTTTCGCAAAGGGCATCTTCGGATGCCCTTTGTTTTTGAATAAAAAAGGCCGGTAGCTTTGGGCATTTTTTCGAAAAATTATATAATATGACTCATTCGGGGCTTTGTTTAAAATTTGTGCATTTTGTACCCTTTACATTTTGCTGAGGGTATGCTATAATGACATCAAGATGACCGTCTTCTGGCGATCACAATTTATTCTAAAAAGGAGAAAAACGTTATGAAAAAAGTGCTTGCACTGATTGTTGCCGCTATGATGATCGTTTCTATGATCCCTGTAATGGCAATCACCACCTCCGCTGCTGACGTAGAAGGCGATTGGACCACCTATCGTTTTTCCGACGGCTACAAAGAGCCCGAGCCCGGCGAGGAGCCTTCCTATGCCCCTGCCCCCGGCTTTGAGTATAACGAGGAGGGCTTCCACATGACCTCCGCTGACTACACGGGCATCACCCCCTCCGGTACCATCCAGTCCAAGGAGAAGGTCTCTATCCAGGACGGTGTTTACATGGAGCTTCGTGTCGACCAGTATCCTTACGGCGGCGCAGCCGGCGCAGACCACTGGATCTGCTTCAGCCTGATGGATAGTCAGAAGGTCGCGCCCGGTAACACCACAGACGGCTACGGTCAGGGATGGCAGAGCCTTTGCCGTACCCCCGGTAACGGCGGGACAGGTCCTATGCAGAGCTTTGTCGTCGGCGAAGGTACAGGAAAATTTGAGCACCAGGCTCCCGACCTTTCCATTACTCCTACGACGGACGAGAATGGCAAGGAGATCTATACCTTTGAGGTCGCTTACGACGGTTCCAACTACACTATTTCTATCTGCGGCGTTGTCGTCAGCGGTTGTGAAAACATCACCAAGCACCTCGACGCGCTGGATCCCAACGGCGAATTCTATGTCGGCGTTTCCTTCCACGCAGCCGTTGCCGATGCTCCCCTTGAAGCTACCATGCTGAAGTTCGGCACCTCTAAGGAAAATGCCGAGAAGCCCGTCGGTTCCGACTCCGCGCTCCCTGAAGAAAACATCAACGTGAAGGCACCCATTGCTGATTCTAATGAGATCGCGACCAATATGCCTTGCCTGCTGTTCGATGCCACTGGTACCTCCTATGCCGGCGAGGTTGCTGCTTCCGGTTTGGACATGTCCGCTCAGGGTGATAACTCTTTCAAGGTTGAGCCCGCAGTTGCTACCGGCTACTTTACATGGAGCATAAGAAACTCTCTCTCTTACGAGGCGTCCGATTTCCCTGTCATCGGCTTCTTTATGCACGACCCCAACGAGATCCTTGGTTCTACGGAAATTTACTACTGCGCAGGCAAGAATATGTCCGCAGGCGCCAACGTTATGCTGACTTATTCTATTTATGATGAGGCTAACAAGCAGTGGGGCGAAGACGGTGAGTACGTCTTCGTGGTCATTGATTTGAGGGAAATGCTGGGCGAGGAAGGCTTTGCAGATGGCTGGTCCGGTCGTATCAACAACGTGCGCTTTGACTTCAGAGAGCTGTATCTCAACGAGCCCGTTGATCCTGAGACCGACTACTTCACCTTCCACTACGCAGGTATTTTCCGCTCTGTTGAGGAAGCATACGCTTACCAGGATGCTTACGCCGAGAAGCTCAACTTGGGTGAGCCTGTGACCGAGGAGCCCACCGAAGCACCCACCGAAGCACCTACTGAAGATCCTACAGAGGAAGCTACCAACGCTCCTGAGGCAGGTACCAACAGCGAGGCTAAGACCGAGGCTGCAACCAACGCTGATGAAGGCGGTTGCGCTTCCGTCATCGGTTCTGCTGCTGTTCTTATGGCTGCCGCCGCTGCCGCTATTATTCTCAAGAAGAAGAACTGATGGCTGTCGCAGGTTGTGCTTCCGTGATCAGCTCTGTTTCGGTTTTGATTGTTGCCTCCTTGGCAGCTGTCGTTCTGAAAAAGAGAAGGACACGATGATTTTTAAGCTCCTCCGCTTTGGCGGAGGAGCTTTTCCTTATTTTCCGGAGGAAAAAGAGTTTTGATCTTCGCATGGATAACAGATGAAAAACGTGTGAACTCCTGTAATTTGTTGGTTAAAATGCCTGTATTCTTCTGAAAAATTTGTATAATATAGACGATTTACAATTAAATAATTGTGTGGTATAATTAAATCGCGAATGACCTCCCGAAAGGCGGTCGCAATTTTTTATTTAAAAAAGGAGAGAAACACCATGAAAAAAGTGCTTGCACTGATCATTGCCGCTATGATGATCGTTTCTATGATCCCCGTAATGGCAATCACCACTTCTGCAGCAGACGTGGAAGGCGACTGGACCACTTGGCGTAATGCCGGCGGTTACAAGGAGCCCGAACCCGGAGAAGAGGAGTCTTATACCCCCGCTCCCGGTTATGAGTACACCGATGAGGGTTTCCACATGATTTCTGCTGACTACACCGATATTACTCCCTGGGGTACCATCCAGTCTAAGGAGAAGATCTCCATTCAGGATGGCGTTTACATGGAACTGCGCGTTGACGAGTATGCTTACGGCGGTCCCAAGGGTACCGACGACCACTGGATCGCATTCAGCATTTGGGACAGCCAGAAGATCGCTCCCGGTAACACCACCGATGGATACGGTCAGGGTTGGCTGGATCTGACTCGTACCCCCGGTGCCGGCGGTGCCGGCTCCGCTCAGAGCTTTGTTTGCTCCGACGGTGCTTCCGGCTTCGCTCACAAGGGCGACGTTACCATCACTCCCGAACTCGACGAGAACGGCAAGGAAATCTACACCTTTGAGGTTGCTTACGACGGCACCAACTACACCGTTTCTATCTGCGGTGTTGCTGTTGCAGGTTCTGCTGATATCACCGCAAAGCTCAACGAGCTGGATCCCAATGGTGAGTTCTATATTGGTGTGTCTTTCCACGCCGGTACTCCCGGCACCAAGCTGGAAGCTACCCTTCTGAAGTTCGGTACTTCCAAGGAAGATGCTGAAACTCCTGTTGGTTCCGACTCCAAGCTCCCCGAGGAGAACATCAACGTTAAGGCTCCCATCGCTGATTCCAATGAGATCGAGACCAACCAGCCTTGCCTGATTTTTGACGCAAGAGAGCTTTGCCACTCCGGTTCTATCGGTACTTCCGGTATGGCACTGGAGGCACAGGGCGATAATTCCTACAAGATTCTGCCCGAAACTACTGTCGGCTACCACCTTTGGAGCATCAGAAACTCCCTCTCCTACGAGGCTTCTGATTTCCCTGTTATCGGTATTTTCGTTCATGACCCCAATGAACTGTTCATGTCCGGTACGCTCCGTTACTGCGCTGGTCAGAACATGACCGCAGATAACGTTCACATTCTGAACTACTCCATCTATGATGAAGGTGCTAAGTACTGGGGTGATGATGAAGAGTATACCTTCATCGTAATCGATATGAAGGCTCTGCTGGACGAGGAAGCTTTTGCTGACGGTTGGACCGGTCGTATCCACAGCCTGCGTTTCGACTACGCTGACCTGTACCTCAGCGGCGATGCTGAGGAGGACTACTTCTTCATGCACTATGCAGGTATCTTCCGCTCCGTAGAGGAAGCATACGCTTACCAGGATGCATACGCAGAGTCCATTAGTTTGGGCGAAGCTGCTACCGAGGAACCCACCGAGGCTCCTACCCAGGCACCCGAGACCGAGGAACCCACCGAGGCTCCTACCACCGAGGATGCTACCAATGCTCCCGAGGCCGGCACCAACGGTGAGGCTAAGACTGAGGCTGGTACTCAGGCTGAAGAAGGCGGTTGCGCTTCCGTTATCGGTTCTGCTGCTGTTCTGATGGCTGCCGCTGCTGCTGCTGTCGTTCTCAAGAAGAAGGACTGATTTAGCTTATCTTTGATATAGCTGATAATTCCCCCGATGCCACGGCATCGGGGGAATTTTTACTACAAAAAGTTGCGAAGAAAAACAAAATAAATCGTTTTTGTTTACATTTGGTTAACAAAAAAGTGGTATAGTATCTTCTATCGGACAATTTGGCGGAAGAAAGGAGGAACTCTCATGCTTCGGTTGATTTACGTGGTCATTATGCGTCTTGGCTCCATTATGTATTTTGTCCCCAAAATGAGAAAATATGCGCGCCATCCTGAGAAGTATTCGGAAGAAGACTGTCATGAACTCGCTAAAATCATGATCCGAAAGGTGGCAAAAACCTCCCGTATTACCACCACGGTGTATGGTGTCGAACATATTCCCTCCGAAAGTGGATTTGTTCTCTTTCCCAATCACCAAAGCAAATTTGATGCATTGGGTATCATGGAAGCGTTACCGCGTCCCTGTCGCGTTCTGATGGATCTGCAACGGTCAAAAATGCCGCTTGCCAATGAATACGTGGCTTTGGTGCGAGGCAAACGTTTAGACAAAAAGAACATCCGTCAACAAGTGGTCTGCTTCCGCGAAATATCCGAGGAGGTAGCAGGCGGGAAGGCTTATCTTATTTTCCCCGAAGGCGGCTATGCCAAGGGGCAAACCAACGTCATGGGGGAATTCCATGGCGGATGCTTCCGCACGGTATTTCGTTCTCAGGCACCCATCGTGCCTGTAGCATTGGTGGACTTTTGGAAGACTTTCGGTCCAAATTCTCTGAAAAAGGTACATTGCGAAGTTCATTTCCTTCGCCCCATTCCTTATGAGGTTTATCAGCATATGACCTCGGTTGAATTGGCGGGGCTGGTGCAAAAGATGATTGGTGAAAAAATCAAGGAGAGAACGGGAGAGGACGTTTTCCCTCCTTCGAAATCAAAACCGACTGACGAAAACCTCATGGCAAAACACGCATGAAAGCATCGAGCTGTCTCGGTGCTTTTTTGCTTTTTGAGGGCATATGATGAGATAAGATGGTTGGTTCAGATTTATCTTGCCAGAGGAGGTGCGATCATGTCTGCTCAGCATATCAAAAGCAGTGAAACTTCTTTTTGGGCTGTAAAGGAAAACGCTCTTTGTCGGAAGTTAAGGGTTGAGGGGAGATTGATTCTTACAGTGAAAGCGCTTTATCCGTATCTCATTTCCGAAGAGGATGCGGAAACGGCTGATCTGATCGCAACATCTGATGCTGTCGATCGTTTCAACACTTGCTATGCTGAAGCGGCACGGGTCTTTGTGGATGCCGGTATATTACGCGAGGGAAGAGAACTTGAAATGCAATTTCTTGGCGTGCCTTACCATGAAAGACATACCTTCTTGCGCCATGTGCTGATAGCGACGATGTCGGTCTCTTATGAAAAGCCGGACTGCCTTTGCGTAACGGTTACCCGAAGCCGGGGCTATGGGGGTATCAAAGGAATGACAGAGGAAAAAATACTGCGGCATATGTGGAAATTTCCTGAGGGTGTCATCCTTTGCCGAAATCCTTCAAAAACTTAAAAAAGTTATGAAAAACTATTGAAAATTTATGGGTTCTGTGGTAGAATATAATGTAAGAGATTGCCGGAATATTCAATGATCCGTGTCATGCGGTCATTAAATGATGAAAATCAGCAAATCGCGACATTTTGTAACAAAAAGCGCGACCTATACGGCAACTTTGTGTTTCCGATTGGGAAGGTTTTTTCCCGGAATCGAAAATGAAGGAAGGTGAAATCTTGTCAAAAGAAGCCATGACGCGCATCCGAGAGGCAGAAGCAGAAGCTTTGGCGATCAAACAAAAAGCTGAAGAAACGGCTGCTGCCAGGATCGAGCAAAACGAAAAGGCGTGTATCCAGCAAGAAGAAAAAGCCATCAATGCCGCTGATGAAGCCCTCAAGGCCAAGCTCGAAACCGTGAGAAAAAGAGCTGAGCTGTTGATCGAGCAGAGCCGGAAGGAAGCGGCAGAAGATGTTGTGATTATGGAGACCGAAGCGCGTAATCGTATGCGCGAGGCGGTCAAGCTCATCGTATGGGAGATGTTTGATTCATGTCAATAAGTACAATGAAACGGTTGACCGTTTTGACGCCCAAAACCGATGCAGACACGCTTGTCCGCCGCCTTATGAAACTGAAATGCGTAGAGGTCAGTACCATGTCGCTTGACGAGGAAGGAATGCTCTACCGCAATGATTGTGACACGGCTCGTGTAGAAGCCGAAAAGCGAGTGGCAAGCATTTCTGAGGCGATTCCTGTTTTGGATCGATATACGGTTGAAAAAAGTCCTTGGAGGAACAAGCCCATCAATACCAGCACCGGGCTGTTTCGAAAAACAGGTAGTTACCATGCTGCGTGGGCGGTGGTGGATGAGGTGCTGGAACTGCGCGACACCATGACGGAGTGCTACAACGAGGACAACCGTCAGGCAGCAAAGATTGCGATGCTTTGTCCGTGGCTGTCCTATGATCTTCCCTTGGAAACCGAAGCAACAGATACATCCCTACTTTGGTTGGGCGCGTTTCCGACTGCTGTCCGCATGGCGACAGTTGAGGAAGCTTTGGCAGATCTTCATGCCGGAGTGGAAGAAATCTACCGCGATAAAGTAGGCTTTTATGCCGCCATCCTTCTTCATAAAGAAGACGAGGAGTCGGTTAACCGTGCCCTGACGGGATTGGGCTTCATCAAGTCCAACTTTAAAGGAATTACGGGAACGGCCAAACAAGCCGCACGGTTGGCGGAGCGAAAAATGGATGAGATCGATAACCGTATACAAGCATGCATTGACCGATTGTGCGAATTGTCCCCGCTCATGGAAGATTTGCAGGTCTTATATGATGTGGAAATGACCACGCTAACTGTTATTAAGCAGAAACAGAAGCTGGCAACAACCGAGTGTTGTGTATTGCTTGAGGGTTGGGTTCCCACTGAGCGTGCCGACAAGGTGAAGCATGCCCTACGGTATATGAACTGCGCTTACGATCTGACTGATCCTGTCGAAGGAGAGGAACCGCCCGTCCTTTTGAAGAACAACGGTTATGCCTCTAATTTCGAGTGGGTGGTCGGTATGTACTCCTACCCCAAATACGGCACGTATGATCCGACCTTTGTCATGAGTATCTACTACTTCGTGATTTTCGGATTGATGTTTGCTGACGTGGGATACGGTTTGCTTCTGACGTTGGGTGGCTTCCTTGCACCCAAGCTGCTTAAGCTGTCTCCCGGTATGAAGCGAGCGTTTACCATGTTTGGTTATTGCGGGATCTCCTGTGTGATCCTGGGTGCCGTGTTCGGCGGTTGGTTCGGAGATCTGCCCTATGCTATTATGACATCGTATTTGGGCTATGAAAGTGTCGAAGCTGCCAAAGCAGCCGCGCCTATCTTCAATGGCGTGACCTTGACCTTGAATGGTGAGCCTCTGTCGCTCAATCCCTTGGAGAATCCCATTCCTTTCCTCATCATTTCTCTGGCTATGGGTCTTATCCACATTCTTGGCGGTATGGCGGTCAAATTCTATCTCCTGTGTCGAGAAGGAAAAATCTTTTCTGCTATCTTTGACATTGGTTCTTATTGGATCTTGTTTGGCGGTATCGGACTCATCTTTGTGGATTCCACTGTGGGTCTGGCTGTGACGGTCATGGGGGTCTTGATGATCGTTTTGACCCAGGGGCGGGAAAAGAAAAACATTTTTGCCAAGTTTGTTTTTGGCCTCAAGGGGCTTTATGATCTGATCAGCTATGCCTCCGACCTGCTTTCCTACAGCAGAATCCTGGCTTTGGGATTGGCGGCAGGTGTTATGGCACAGGTGTTCAACCTGTTGGGAACTTTGGGCGGTCCCACCGTTCCCGGATTTATCCTGCTCATTTTTGTGATGCTGATTGGTCACGGTTTGAATATGGCAATCAACATTTTGGGCGCGTTCGTGCATACTTGTCGCTTGCAATATCTCGAATTTTTCAGCCGATTTTATGAGGATGGCGGTACGCCCTTCGATCCCGCTCTCCCCAGTGAAAAATATTCTACCGCTGAGTCGGAAAAAACAAAAAAATAAACAAATTCTTTGAATAAAAAGGAGTCATCTCATGAAAAACACATCTGTAAAGAAGCTTTTGGCTGTTATCCTGTCCGTATTCGCTATCCTGACCTTGACGGTTGTCGCCGTTTCCGCAACCGAAGGTGCCGAAACACCTGCTCCCAACCCCATTGCGGAGATGTTTCTGGGTCTGTTCTCCGGTACCAATCTGGCGCTGCTGGGTGTAGCGTTGGCGGTTGTTCTGCCTTGTATCGGTTCCGCCAAGGGTGTTGGTCTTGTTGGTGAAGCCGCAACCGGTCTGCTGTCTGAACAGCCCGGTATGTTCGGTAAGGCATTCCCCCTTATGGCGTTGCCTATGACCCAGGGTGTGTACGGTTTGGTTGCTTCTTTCTTAATGCTCATGGCACTCGGCCTTTTTGGTAATCCCGAAAATCTCATGAATCTGACCTTTGCTCAGGGTGGTTACTTTGTGATGGCTGCACTGCCTATCGCTATCGCCGGTTATCTGTCCGCTATCCGTCAGGGCCGTGTAGCTGCTGCCGGTATTAACCTTGTCGGTAAGCGTCCCGGTTCTTTGGGTCAGGCTATTACCACCGCTGCATTGGTTGAGACCTACGCGATTTTCTCCCTTCTGATTACCATTATGCTGGTCTTCCTCTGCCCCTTCTCCGTCCTTTGATTTTGAATACCCCAAGGGAAGGAAACTTAAAACGCTATGACCGGAATTGAAAAAGTAACTGCGAAAATTCTTGCTGATGCGCAGGTCGAAGCCGATGCGATTTTGGCAAAGGCTGACGAGACGTGCGCCGCGGCGCAGGCGGAATGCGAGGCGCGTATCAAAAAAGAGTGTGATCAGTTGGAAGATCACGCTAACCGAGAATGCGAGTCTATTATTACCCGTGCTAAATCCTCCGCAGCCATGGCGAAGCGGAATGTTGTGTTGGAGAGCCGCGCGGCTTTGATGAATGAGGCTTATGCAACTGCCGAAAAAGAACTACGGGAACTGCCTGTAGACGAATATCTTGATCTGCTGGTTAAGATGCTCAAAGGAGCACTGCTTCGTCAATTGGAAAGTGAGCGGGAAAGCCTGGAGCTTTACGGAGAGAACATCACTCCGGAAAAATATGAGGTGTTGCTCAATCGCCATGACAGAGATATGTTTGGGGAACGACTGATCGAAACCATCAAGCGTACCCAGTTGGGAAAGATCAGCATGTCCGTTTTGGATCGTGTGGTACTGGCACCTCAGATTGCCAAAATTGACGGTGGACTTGTCCTTCGTTGTGGCGATATGGAAGCCAACTGTGCCCTTGGGATGTTGATGGCGCAAGTACGCCGCGCCACCGAGGTCAAGGTCAGCCGCACTCTGTTCAGCGAGGGCTGAGCGTTTACCTAAAACGTCCTCCCTATGAGGACCTACGGAGGCTATGAATGAAAAAACTACAAGCCACAGAATATATGTACGCCTCTGCCCGCATCAGAGCCATGGAGAATCGGTTGGTGGGTAGAGAGCGTATCGACGTTCTCGTTGACAGTAAAAGCAGCGGGGATGTGATGGCTAAACTGGCGGAATATGGTCTGTTATCGTCAAATCAAGGGGAAACTACGACCGGTGCAGAAACGTCAGGAGATGATCGAAGAGAAGAGATGTTGTTATCCTTCCTGAAAACTGCTTGCGATGAGGTGTGGGAAGCTGTTCCCGATCCGGCGGTCTTTACTTGGTTCCGCTATCCCTATGATTGCAACAATCTGAAAACGGTTATCAAGTGTCAAATTAGAGGTATTTCTCCCTCGGACATGCTTTTTGATTTTGGCACAGTGTCGGCTGAAGAGACGATCACTCGACTCACTGAGAATAAAATGGATGCCTTTTCCCCTGCGATGGCTACGGCTGTGGCAGAGGCGAGAGAGGCTTATGCCAAAACCGCTGACCCTCAACAGATTGATGCTATTTTGGATAAGGCATGTTATGAAGACATGATGGCGGCGGCTTCCGATGCCGGTAATGAGACCATGCTCGGATGGATCAAAGCCAAGATAGACCTTGTCAATGCCATGATGTGCCTGCGTATCCTGCGGATGAATCGGGGGGAGATGGGAAAGATCTTTATGGATACCTGCCTTCTTGAAGGCGGTTTCCTGCCGCTGTCTTTCTATGATGATGCATATCATGGCGGAGAGGAAACTCTTTGGTTGGGGCTTTACAGAAGCCGCTATGAGCGTTTTGCCCGCGCCGTAGAGGGAACCGACCATTCGCTGTCTGCCATCGAGCGTTGTGCGGACAACCATTGGATGACACTTGTACGAGAAGGTGCCAAAGTTCCTTTTGGCGCAGAGGTGGCAGGTGGATATCTGATTGGTTGTGAGATGTCTGTGAAGAATATTCGTATCATTTTGGCATCCAAGGATGCAGGACTATCTGCTGATGTGTTGCGAGAAAGGATCAGGGAAAGCTATGTATAAGATCGGAATCATTGGCGAGCGCGACAGTGTGCTCGGATTTATGGCGATTGGTTTTTCCGTACATGAAGCTTCCGATGCCGAGACTGCCAGAAATATTCTGCATACCCTCGCCAAAGAGGGAAATTATGCTATCATTTTTATTGTCGAGAATTACGCCGAGGCGATTGCCGAGGATATCGCACGCTATAAAGACGTGCCTATGCCTGCTGTAATCACCATCCCGGGGCGCGCAGGCTCAACCGGTTATGGCATGGCGGCTATCAAGAATGCCGTAGAACGCGCTGTCGGCGCAGATATCATATTTAAGGAATAATACGATCCGAAATACAAAGGAGAGTGCCATCTGACGATGGACAAAAAAACCATGGTAGAAGGAAAGATTTTAAAGGTATCCGGTCCTCTGGTCATTGCCGAGGGCATGAGACACGCCAATATGTTTGACGTGGTGCGTGTGGGCGAGAACCGCCTCATTGGTGAGATCATCGAAATGCACGGTGACCGCGCTTCCATCGAGGTCTACGAGGAGACTGCCGGTCTCGGTCGTGGCGATAAAGTGGTATCTACCGGCGCCCCTCTGTCTGTTGAACTGGGTCCCGGTTTGATCACGTCCATTTATGACGGTATTCAGCGCCCTCTGGAAACCATGAGACTAAAGTATGGCTCCAATATCCAAAAGGGTATTGATGAGGCTGCTCTGGACAGAGACAAGCGTTGGCGCTTTGAACCCGCGCTGTCTGTTGGTGATACCGTCAGCGGCGGTGACGTGTACGGCACTGTACAGGAGACAGAAGTCATCACCCACAAGATCATGTGTCCTCCCAAAAAGAAAGGCACCATTGTGGAGCTGATTCCCGGTGAATACCGCGTGACTGACCGCATCGGTCGCATTCGTTTGGAGGATGGTACTCTGGAGGATATCACCCTCATGCAGAAGTGGCCCGTCCGTGTGGCGCGCCCCTATGCGGAGAAGCTGCCTCCTGTGGAGCCTATGATCACAGGTCAGCGAACCATTGATGCCTTGTTCCCCATCGCGAAAGGTGGTACTGCTTGTGTTCCCGGTCCTTTTGGCTCGGGAAAGACCGTGGTGCAGCACCAGCTTGCCAAGTGGAGTGACGTGGATCTGGTGGTTTACATCGGTTGCGGCGAGCGCGGCAACGAGATGACTGACGTGCTCCGGGAGTTCCCCGAGCTGACCGACCCCCGCACGGGCAAGTCTCTGATGGAGCGCACCGTGCTCATCGCCAACACCTCGGATATGCCCGTAGCTGCCCGTGAGGCATCTATCTATACGGGTATCACCATTGCCGAGTATTTCCGCGACATGGGTTACTCGGTGGCTGTTATCGCCGACTCTACTTCCCGTTGGGCAGAGGCTCTTCGCGAGATGTCGGGTCGCCTTGAAGAAATGCCCGGCGAGGAAGGTTATCCCGCATATCTGACCTCCCGCCTCGCTCAGTTTTATGAGCGTGCCGGCAAGGTGGTCTGCATGGGCTCCGACAAGCGTCAGGGTGCGTTGTCTGCCATTGGTGCTGTGTCTCCTCAGGGTGGTGATATTTCCGAACCTGTTACCCAGGCAACACTGCGTATCGTCAAGGTGTTCTGGGGTCTGGACGCATCCTTGGCTTACCGCCGTCATTTCCCAGCGATTAACTGGCTCAATTCCTACTCTCTCTATCGTGACCGCTTGGAAGGTTGGTTCGGCGAGCACGTGTCCCGCAAGTGGACGGAATATACCGGCAGATGCCTTAAAACCTTGCAGCTGGAATCCAATTTGGACGAGATCGTTAAGCTTGTTGGTATGGATGCGCTTTCTGCTGAGGATAGATTGATCATGGAATCGGCAAGATCTATCCGTGAAGACTTCCTTCAGCAGAACGCTTTTGAGGACGAGGACAGCTATACCGCACTGGACAAACAGTTTGCCATGATGGAGCTGGTCTTCTTCTTTGAAGATAAAGCTAAAGCGGCTGTGACCGAAGGTGTCGATGTGGAAGACATTTCCAATCTGCCTGTTCGTGAACGCGTAGGACGTTTCAAAGCTGTGCCTTATGCGACCTACAAAGCCGAGCTGGATGCGGTAAAGGAGCAGATCAATATTGAACTTAACCAGCTTGTTTCCGCTGTCCGCGCATAAGAAAGGAGCTTCGCATGATTAGAGAATATAAAACCATCGAAGAGGTGGCAGGTCCTCTGATGCTTGTCAAGCAAGTGGAGGGTGTCAAATACGACGAGTTGGGTGAAATTCAGCTCCCGAACGGCGAGGTGCGCCGTTGTCGTGTACTGGAAGTTAATGGCAGAAACGTACTGGTTCAGCTTTTTGAGTCCTCCGCGGGACTGAATTTGGCTGAATCTAAGGTGAGATTTACGGGTCATGGCGTTGAACTTCCCGTTTCTGAAAATATGCTGGGACGCGTATTTAACGGTATGGGTGAAGCGATTGATGGCGGCGCGGATATTATTCCTGCCAAGTCGCTTGATATCAACGGTTCCCCCATCAACCCCGCTGCGCGCTACTATCCTTCCGAATTTATTCAGACAGGCGTATCTACCATTGATGGTCTGAATACCCTTGTCAGAGGTCAGAAGCTGCCCATTTTCTCGGGTTCCGGTTTGCCTCACGCCAACCTGGCGGCGCAGATCGCCCGTCAGGCTAAGGTGCGTGGCTCTGATTCCAAGTTCGCCGTAGTTTTCGCCGCTATCGGTATTACCTTTGAGGAAGCTGACTTCTTCATCTCCGATTTCAAGAAGACAGGCGCGATCGACCGTACGGTTCTGTTCATTAACTTGGCATCTGATGCCGCCATCGAGCGTATTTCTACTCCTCGTATGGCTTTGACCGCTGCTGAATATCTGGCATTTGAGTGTGATATGCACGTTTTGGTCATTATGACCGACATCACCAACTACGCAGAGGCGCTCCGAGAGGTCTCTGCCGCTCGTAAGGAGGTTCCCGGTCGCCGCGGTTATCCCGGTTACTTGTATACCGATCTCGCGACCATGTACGAGAGAGCGGGACGTAAAATGGGCTCCGAGGGTTCTATCACTATGATCCCCATCCTCTCCATGCCTGAGGATGACAAGACCCACCCCATCCCTGACTTGACCGGCTATATCACCGAGGGACAGATCATTCTCTCCCGTGAGATGTACCGCAAGGGCTATATGCCCCCCGTAGATGTTCTGCCCTCCCTGTCCCGTCTGAAGGATAAGGGTATCGGTGTTGGCAAGACTCGTGAGGATCATGCAGGTACCATGAACCAGCTTTTCTCCTCCTATGCGAGAGGTAAGGAGGCAAAGGAATTGATGGTGGTGCTGGGCGAGGCCGCCCTGACCCCCATTGACAGACTTTACGCCAAGTTTGCCGATGCCTTTGAGGAAAGATATATCAACCAAGGCTTCAATGAGAACCGCACCATTGAGGAGACCCTTGACCTCGGCTGGGAACTTCTTTCTATCCTGCCCAGATCCGAGATGAAGCGTATTAAACCCGAATTTGTAGAGAAATATTGGCCCAAAAAGGATTGATTTTTAGAAAGGTGATCTTATGAGAAACAGTAAGCTTGGGGCTTTGCTTTGTGGGATCCTGGTTATTCTTCTGCTCATGGTGAGCTGTGGCGGTGATGATCCCGCTGAGACCATTCCCGAAAATGACACCTCGGCAGAGAATGTGACCGATGCTCCCGAGACCCCTACGGGATCCGAGGAAACTCAACCTGACGAAGAGACCACCGAAGCAGGAACCAACTATTTTGATGCCACCCGCATCGAGACCGTCAAGCCTGACGAGTTGAAGTCTCCCGACGTGGCCATTGCCGGTGACGGTTATGACATCTTCCAAATGAAGGAAGATACCGATTGGGGCTACCGCTACGGTTGCACCTACCTCTATAACGACAACGGCTCCATCGACGCTTATTTTGCTTCTCCCGGTGCCGACGGTGAGTGGGACTGGATCGCTTATCGTCATTCCCCTGACGGCGGCGAGACATGGACCCCCGAGAAGATGGTGCTGAACCCCACCCAGGGCTCCATGGACTTCTATTCCAACTGCGACCCCGGCGTGGTCTACTTCAACGGCTACTATTATTTGGGTTATACCTCTACCCTCAACTCCACGGGTGCTTGCAACAATGTGTTCGTAGCACGCTCCAAGAATCCCGACGGTCCCTTTGAAAAGTGGAACGGCTCGGGTTGGGGCGGAGAGCATCCCCAACCCATTTGCTATTATACCACCGATTACAGCAAGTTCGGTATGGGCGAGCCCAGCTTCGTGGAGCTGAACGGTACCCTGTATATCTACTACACCAACGCAACGCCCTCCGGCGAATATACCATGGTGGCCACCGCTGACGCCACCAACGAAAATTGGCCTGCTACCATGCAATTCCACGGTGTTGCCGTGGAGAAAAAGACCGACTCTCTCGACATCAAGTATGTGGAGGAGTGGGGCAAGTTTGTGGGCGTGGCTACGGGCGACCGTATGGGCGCCGCCAGCTGGCTGGGCTTCTATGAGTCCAACGATGGTATTCACTTTGAAATGGTGGACATTGTTCGCAAGGATACCTATTCTCACCTGCATAACGCAGGCTTGTCTTCCCGCAGAAACGGTCACATCAACCTGACCGAGGATGCTGATAAGCTCCGCGTGATTTATGCCTATGGCTCCGGCTGGGGCACGTGGAACACCCGTGTTCAGCCCATTACCCTGACCTTGACCGACAAGGAAGGTTATCAGGATCGTATGGTCGCCGAGAAGATGGTGGCGAACATTCCCGATCCCGTCAACCGCGCTCCCGCCAAGGCCGAGGGCGAGCGGGATTACATCATGGTCCGTGCCGAGTATGATGTATATAATCATCCTCTCAAGAAGATGAAATTTGTCATCAAAGTTCATGTTTACGATGAGTATTTTAACCGTATTTCGGTTGATCGCCGCGATGAGAAACTCAGCTTTAAGGTTCACGATGAAAGTGTCATTACCATGGATGGTATCTATGCCATCATTGAAGGCGTTGGTTCCACGGTTGTAGAAGTGCATTATGGCGATGAACTGCTGAATGTTTTCTACGTCAATATCACCGAGGAAGAAGAGAAGGTGATTGCCGGCAATCCTCCCGTGGCTTTGGAGCCTGTTTGGGACAGCTACACCATTTACATGGGTGAACGCGGTATGTACCGTCCTCAGATCCGTGCCAAGCTGTGGTTCAGCGATGGCTCTTTCCAGGAGCATTACGTGGACGAACCCAAGATCCAGTTGAACTTCACGGGTTACGATAACAACATCATTGATGTCAGCTCCATGGGTATCGTGACAGCTAAGGCTGTTGGTGAGACCACCGTGACTGTCACCTATCAGGATATGTCTTGTCAGGTTAAGATCATAGTCTCGGATAACAGCGAGGACGCTTATTACAGAATAGGAGATGTTCCTGTCATCGATTTCAGCAACATTGATTTTACACGTCCCGAATCTATGGATGCGATTACCGCTGTTAACAGATCTTCTGCTGACCTTGTCTCTGATGGTGTGCAACTGACTGTTTTGGATTCAGGTACGACACCTGATATGACAGACCCTAGCATACACATTGGGTACGGCAACTCTTTGACTGTCCTGAAGACCGAGGATTATGATTACTTGGAGATCACCTACAAGGTGTCTCAGAATAACTCACAAAGCGCCATTCGTCTCCAGGTCTTTGCCTGCGTGGGTAACGTGACTGATCCAACGGCTAATTGTCAAATCATGAATAACTTGAATACCGACGGCGAGTTTCACACCCTGAAGATCAAGCTTTCCGACTATAACTGGTGGACAGGTGATATCAATATGATGCGTATCGACTTCTTCGACTACGCTACCGGCGGTGATAGCATGGTTATCTCCTCTATCAAGCTAACCAAATAATTTTTAGAAAAATTTCGTTCTGAAAACAGAAAGGACTGTTCCCATGGCTGAACTCAGAGTAAATCCTACCAGAATGGAACTGAAAAAGGTGCAGGCGCGCTATACGACTGCTCGCCGAGGGCATAAGCTGCTCAAAGATAAGCGCGACGAGCTAATGAAGCGTTTCCTTGAAGTGGTGCGCGAAGACAAGGAGCTTCGTATCCGTGTAGAGGCAGCGCTGGGTGCCGTTCATAACAGCTTCAGCATCGCCAGTGCCGTGAGCAGTCCTCATATGCTCAAGGAAGCTATGTTGCTTTCCAAGAGGGAAGGACAGCTGGATGTCAGCTATCGTAATCTCATGAGTGTTACGGTTCCCGTATACTCATTGGAAATTACCGGAGATGGCGGCTCTGACAGCTATAACTACGGTATGGCTTTTACGTCGGGGGAGTTGGATTCGTCCCTGCGAGAGCTGAACAGCATTTTGGAAGATCTTGTACGAATGGCTGAGTTGGAAAAAACGGCGCAAATGTTGGCAGAGGAGATTGAAAAGACCCGTCGCCGCGTCAATGCGCTGGAATATATCATGATGCCTCGTTATCTTGAAACCATCAAGACTATCAAGATGAAATTGGAAGAGAACGAGCGCGGTAATACTACAAGACTGATGAAAGTCAAGGACATGATGCTGGCTGCTCAGCTGAAAACTCAAGCCGATAGTGAAGACGAAGAATAATGATGGACAGCGGGGTGTCTCGATTTTGAGACACCTCGCTTTTTTACCCTCGAACAGACTTGATTTTTAGCGTATTATATGGTATACTGATGTTATTGAAGGCGCGGACTTATGATGGTCGTATCTTTACCTTCCGCGCCTGCCTCAAAGGAGTCTATATGCAAAAGCTGAAAAAAATACATTTTTCTCGTGCCTTCCTGCTTCGGAAATCTTGGCTTTCAGGACGCCCTCTGCTTACCTTGATGATCAGTTTGCTTTTGGTCGTCGGTGTTGGGACCCAAGCACTATGTTTCTCAGTCGGTGCTGAGGATCTTTCTACCGACATATCCTTTACAGATCCTGATGGACAGGTTTTTCTCGTGCCTCAGGGTGACGTTGTGGCAGAGCTTGTGAGCGGAATTTCCGCTGTGGAAAAAGCATATCTGAATGCCCAAAGCAAATACAAAGTGACTGCTTCTCAGGTCCCCGATAAAGCAACGTATGCTCACGTTCAGGAAGATCATGTGGTTGCTGTGGCGTATGAATACAGCTACGTGACCGCGGATGGTACGGCTGTAACGTGGATTCCTTTGTTTGCGGAAAACATGACGGATCCGTCCGAAGGTATGGTCTTTTTTGACTACGTAGATGAACTGGGTTTCTACCGATGTAACCTCCGGGGTAAAAAGGATCATGTGATTCAAGTGTATTATACAGCGAGCTTCCGCCTATCTGAGACTTTGGCGCTGGATATGATCAACGAAGCGCCTACCGCCGCGGCGGGGCTTTTGGTCCATATGTCCGCGTATGAGGCTGATCTCTTGGAATGGACAACCCAAAAAGATGCGTATGATGCCTATTTGATTACGTATCAACAATGGGAAGACGCGGTACAAGCTTACAATGACTATGTGGCAGCCAAGGAGGCACATGACGATTGGTTGGCACAAAAAGCCGTTGTCGATGCGTATATGGAACAAAAAGCGGCGTATGATCGTTGGAAAAAATATGAAACGGATCTGGCGGCCTATGAAGCCTATATGGCATTGGTTCAAGCAACCCCAGAACTAAAAGCTGAATATGAGAAGAAAATGACAACCGTTCTCCATCAGTTGACCGTGATGGATCGGATGTTTATCACTTCGGATATTTCAGGATACAGTTTCGCCGGTGTATTGAACAGCGGACCCGCCAATTTTATTCTTGAGAACAAGACCCTTCTTCAGCAGGTACAGGGCGTAAAGGAAGAAGATGTAGATACGGCTGTTAAGGCAACTAGAGCCTTGCAGTCCTTGGTTCCCGCTTATGAAGTGCTCACGGATCGTGAAGATAAGTATGAATACTACAAGACGTATGGGGCTGAAATACTTGGACATACGGAGGCGCTGTATGATAGTATCATTTCCTTGGGAAAAATACCTTACGTATATCAGGAAATACAGGATCGGGGCGGATTGGAAGCATACTTGCAATTCCTTGCCAATCTGTATGTTCAAAGCCGCTTAATGGACGATCAACTAGACTTGGATCTTACCATATCCCACCATGGCTACCCGCTTTCTGTTATCATTGATCCTGAACTGCTCATGCCTGACACCAACCAAATGGCGCCCTTGGACGCTTACCCTCATCCACCCACGACTTCTGATGACGTCGTGGAAGTGCCTTATCCGGGAGATCCCCCGCTTGTGGCAGAAGATCCGGGCGAAGCACCTCCGCCCTTGTCTGAGGAGCCTGTTCTGCCTGACGAGGTGCTTCCCGCAGGGGATCCACCGGTAGAAGTTCAATCCCCAGGCAATGAGCCGACACGTCCTGAAATGACAGAAGAAGAAGAGGCTTTGTGGCTTTTGGCAAAAGAGGGACGGCTTGAGACACGCTCACATAAAGACCTTTCCTCCGGCGGTAGCTTTTCCCTCATGTCAAAAAAGGATGTCAAAGTGATTTCCGGAAGACGTTTCAAAGTGACTGTTAAGAATTATCTGGGGGGAACGGATTACTGGAATTACTATACCTGCGGTACATATATTGACGAGCAGTTGTCACAGCCAACACTTCAACCTGAGGATCCCCACATGCAGTTTGTGGGATGGTCGATCTCTCCCGTGCCCCTGCCCGAAACCGAAGAGGTGGTATATCCTACTCTGAAAGCCGAGGATATTGTTTCAGAAATGACGCTGTACCCCGTGTACCGTATGGCACATGAGGCAGATGGTGAACCCTCATGTACCCAAGATCAGCGTTGCCGATATTGCGGCGTGAAGATGGCAGATAAAACAGGACACGTTTATTCTACTGAGATTATTTCTCCCACGTGTACGGGCGAGGGGTATACGCTTTATACTTGTAGCCTATGCGGAGATCGCTACACGGCAGATCTTGTTGCCTCTATAGGACACAATTGGAGTGAATGGGAGAGCATCATAGAACCTACCGAAGAAGCGGACGGACAAAAACGCCGGGTCTGTTTTGCTTGCCAGACGATAGAGACTGCATTGATTCCCATGTTGGGACATGTGCACCGGTATGTCAGTGAAATCGTTTTGCCTACTTGCACGGAACAAGGTTACACTTACTATGTCTGCGTGTGCCTGGATTCGTACAAAGAAGCATATAAACCTGCTTTGGGGCATACATGTCAAAATCTGGTAACACCGCCGACTTGTACAGAACAGGGCTATACCACTCATGTCTGTACGGTTTGTGGGGATTCTTATGAAGACGAGCACATGAATGCCAAGGGGCATATTCCCAACGTTCCTGCCTCCTGTACACAAGACTCTGTATGTCTTACTTGCGGTATCCTCTTGGAAGAGAAAATTGGGCATCAATATAAGCATACAATGTTGCCCCCTACATGTACGGAATCCGGCTATACACTTCATGTATGTGATCTGTGCGGTGACCGTTATCAGGATGCGGAAACCGCTTCTTTAGGACACCGATTTGGCGAATGGGTGATTGACCGACAGCCCTCTTATGAATCCGAAGGACATCGGTATGCTCAATGTTTGGTTTGCAAATATCAAATCGATGAAATCTTGCCTGTTCTGCCGCCCATCGAGGATAATACCGAGTTTGTTACCCAGGAGGAGACCGTTCCGGATACGGAACCCGTAACGGAACCGGATACGGAATCTGTGACGGAGCCCGACACAACGCCGGATACTTTGCCTGAAACAGATTCGGATCCAAGTGACACCCAAGAACCGGTTACCTCAACGGATGAAACGGAATCTTCAGAAGAGCCAATTACTGAAGAGGAGGAGATAGATACGCTTCCGTCATCTTCTGTTCCCGAGGTCAAATGGTATGCCCGATTACTGGGGAGCATTGGTCTGCCGACTCTTGTGGTCATTGCGGGAATGTTGCTGGGCGCGGGTACAGCCGGCGTGGTCATTCTCATGATAAGAGGAAGACGAAAGCGGCATTCGGATTGATCATTGCCCTCGAAAACAAAAAAGCTCCCTCTGTCTGAGGTGCACATGAACATGCGACCACAAGATAGAGGGAGTCTTTTTTTATCAGGCTTCCAATAAATCTTTTTGATATAATTCGTACAGCGCTTCATAAGCTTCTGCAACAGCGCTCGCATCATATTTAGCAAGGGCATATCGCAGGGAAGTAGGACAATCCTCGGACAAGGGAAGTGTCAGCGCAGGAAGCATCTTTTTTTGTAATGCAGTCAAGGAGAGATTTTTTCCCTCTTTAAGTTTTGCCATGAGAAATATCCTTTCTTTTGTGTATTCATAGATATTATGAACGCCTTGGAGGACGTTTGTGTTGTGTCTTTAAAGCGCTGTAGCTTCCAATCTTGGCCCCTGCAACAGACATCAGGATCACACCGCTGTGCAATCCCCATAACGCAGGGGACGAGAGCCCCAACGTCAACTGGGCGCGCAAACCATCGGTGAAAAATAAAGAGCCGCACCATAGGCATAAAGAAAACAGTATGCCGATCAATAACCCGCAGAGAACAGGGGCGGTTTTACCCCGCCTTGCCGCAACCAACCCGCCTAAAAGTGAGGTTAAGCCCAACGCGGCAAGCGCCAGAGGGGTTGTCAGCCGATCAGGATCAGCATAAACATATGCGACTGCTGAAACAATCAGCAAAAGGATCAGCCCTATGATCAGGGTGACGGGAAGTGCAAATAATGCCGCCATCATTGCTTGAATAAATCCGCCTTCCGAAGGAAGATTTTGATTGTTAGTTTCGGAGGATTCCCGAGAGATAGGATGACGGGCAGGTGCGTGTCGGGGGGCACTTCTTCGGCGGGAAGAAGAAAAGATGTTCATGAGCATATGCCTCCGTATATTCAGATGGTTTGTTTCATCTTATGCAGAGTGATATGCGGATAGAACATCTTTCGGATGATGGTACCGAGGCGACTGCTGATGATTCGTGGAATCAGTTTTGCGCGTCTTCGGCTTTAACGTCGACTGTGCTGACAGCGGACTTAAGAATGCGGATGCGGGTGCGATCCTTGGTGGTTTCAAGTACCAAAGTCTCTTCCTTAATGCTGACGATCTTACCAATGATACCGCCGATAGTGGTGATCTCATCGCCCACGGTCAACTCATCTCTCATTCTTGCGGCTTCCTTGTCGCGCTTCTTCTGAGATCTGCTCATAAAAAAGAAAATGGCAATCACGGGAATCAGCATGATCAGCATGGGGATCAAGGATCCAGCGCCGCCGCCCTCTGCTGTCAAAAAATACAATGCATTCATTTGAATTTCCTCCTTTGGAACGAGTTTCCAAATATTCCAAACCCCAGTATACCCCAAATCATGAAAAATATCAATAGATGATTTGTAAATAATCCTTGTACATAAGTTTTCCCTTGACAGATAGCACTGTTCGGGGTATAATGTAAGAAAAAAGAAAGGGGAGACCTGTGGCTAAAACGATATATTCGACTGAAAAGGGTAAGGCATTGTGGCTACTGGTAGGCAGCATGGGCGGAAGATGCTATCTGCATGGATCTGCATGGCATACACGACGTGCTTATGCCAATTTATCCGAATTGTTGGGACTCGGAAAACACGGCGGACTGACGCATATGCTACGGATGTCCGAGGTTGATGAAGCTTGTGTGCAAGGGAAAACATCGGCGTATGATCAGCTGAAAGTTCTGTGCGAGGTCTTACCGTTATGGGCAGGGCATCCCTATTATTATGCCATTCACGAGCTGTTGCGCCGCGTGTTTGATATTCATGAGCCACTATCTATGGCGACTTTGCCTGCTGTTTGGAAAGAAACCGCTCGGATTCTCTTTGAAAAAGATATAACGCCCGAGGAGCTTCTCAAGTTATGGAACGTCGGGAGAGGGATCTTCATGCTGTCTCCAGAAGAGCTTGAGGAGCTGAGTAGCGAGCAACCGCTTCCCTCACAAAGCTACGTATATTTGAGCGATCTTGGAAGATGCCTGTGGACATCCGCCTCTGCGCCCGTGTTGTCTTCGCATACGTTTTCACAAGATATGTCACGTTATGTAGATCAGTTGGTCGATCAGTATGTGCGGAAAGGTGTTTCCGGGGTGGCGATAGACTTGTCGGCTTTAAGCGCCTTTATCCGTCCCGATCCTTATCGCCCCGCACAGGTGGTGATGAAACTGCAAGCGGGGAAAGATAACCTTTCGTCGGAAGACGATGATCGCATCATAACTCAAACGTTACGTCTGCTGGGAAGGGCTTGTGCCGATCAAGGACTGAAATTCTTGTTGCTACATCCCCGTCCTGATGTTGCGGTGCCATTGTGCAAGTATCTTTATGAAAGCAATTGTTTGCCAGTCACAGATTTGGCAACCGATGTGCCCGAAATCCTATGTGCTAAACATCTTCAAGGCGATATTCGACAAATTCTGACCTTACCGCATCATATGCCGCCAGAAATGTTGAAGTCAACGGTGACAAGAATTTCGGCGCAAATGCCTATAGGTAAGCTTGGTGGATTATTTCTGCCTGTATCAGAACCCATAGACCTTCCTTTATGGGAAAACGCAGGACAAAGCTTTTGCCAATGTGTGACTGATTTTGGTGATATGTTGTGGGGGACCCATGAAACATCTGAACAGCTCGTTCTTGTAAAAGGGATTCTTACCTGAGCGTTGTGTGATCAAACCCATGGAGACGGTGATGTATGCGTACTTGCGTTTTAATGAAAAAGGCAGAGAATCTTTGATTCTCTGCCTTTAATTCTTATGCGCCGGCTTTGTAGGCCTTCAATGCGCGGGCTACCTGATCGGGGCAGGAGGTTGGGCGAGGTCCGCAATGAATACCTTCCAGGCGGGTAATTGCTTCATCAACCGTCATGCCGACCAAGAGTGCTGCTACACCTTGGGTGTTGCCGGAGCAACCGCCTGTGAAGGTGACCTTCCTAATGACGTCATTTTCAATATCAAAGTCGATTTTGCGGGAACAAACGCCGCTGGGGGTATAGGTGTAATGTTCCATGGTTTAAGTTCCTTTCAAACAAATTATTAAATGCAGGGATAAAGTCCTAAAATCGGATCTTCATTGGCTTCTATGGCTAAATAGCAAAGAAAAGCAGTTAGGTCTGTGGCTTCCAAACGCCAAACTGTGTCGATCAAAAAGACTGTTTCCATATCGCCTTGCTGAAAGCTCTGATCGGAATGTAGGGCATAGACTGTACCCTCGGGCAGCGTATCGGCGCGTTCCAAGGTGAGACCGCAAAATTCCGCGGCTGCCATCAGTTCGCTGAAAGCGGGAAATGAGGTGGTGTGAAGCAATTCAAGCAGGCGTGGCGGATGCTGCTCATCCGATAAAGGAGATGGCTCAGCGGTCCATGTATCCCCGGCACTTCTCAAAAGAGCAAAACGGGTGTAATCGTCTCCTATACCACTCGCACTGGAAATGTCGCATACGGCAACGATCTGAAGTCGATATTTAACGATCAGGCGGGAAAAGCTCAATAGCTTTCCTTCGGTGGTGCTTTGAATAGGAAGCAAACAGTACTCGCAAAGACCGCTCCAAACTTCTTCACAGGCATCCACAAAGCTGTGAAAATTGGCGGCGCGACAGTGAGGAATGAATTCTGAAAAATGGATGTAGGCTTTGTCGGCCAGAGCGCCCTTCATGTAAGCAATTCGTCCTTTGGCGGATGCGGGTAGGGGATATCGTTCTGCTCTTTCCAAAGTAGCCAAAGAAGGGAGGCGCTCTGCCAACAGACGATAGAGGATCAAGCGTTCGTACAGTCCCAAATGCCGTGTCATGGCAGTCAAGGTCGGTAGGCTGATATCCAGAAGATGACGGGATTTTAAGGGGAGATTGCCGTCGCTTGCGGGTTGTCCTCGCAAGGAAAGCAGGATGCTGAAAACCATTTCGGGATCTTCTGAAGCATCTTGGCAAATGGCGTCCGACAGCTCATATATCTCGCTCAGTACCGCTTCTAAAAGCCCTTCCAGGCGGGATTCCAAAAGCTGAATGTTACCGAGGACTGTTCCTGTGTCAAAACCCTTCAACTCGGGAACGTCGGTATTTAGGTAGCTCATAAGTTACAGCATGGAGAGCAAGGCAAAGCTCTCAGCAAGGAAGGTGTTCAGTTCTTCTGCAGACAGTTTTCGTTGAGCAAGGACCGACAAGCGGTAGATCTGACCCGCAATGAGGATCGCTTTATCAGGATCTTGACTTAACATTTCAGAAAGGCGAGACACCAAGGGAGACGCATTGTTGACCAGTAACGTATCGTTTACGGGGAATGCGGGTGCTTCACCGCCGGACTGCATAGCGTACATTTTCATCATCTCTTCCATGCGGCGGGATTCTTCGGATACAGTCAGCATGGCGGGAAGCGTCGCATCCTTCAGGGTTTGATACTTGACTTCAAGATCTTCCTTGTTACTGACTTCTCGGAATAACGCGGTCAATGCCTCGTTGTCCGCCGTGTCACTGTTTTCTTCGGTCAGGGCAGCGGCAACGTCGGCATCAATGCGAAGATATTTGACAGAGGCATCATAACTTTCCAGCATTTGAACGAACTGGGTGTCGATCATCTGCTCCATAACCGCCATAGAAATGCCCTGCCCTTCAAAGAGGGTGATATAGCGGGCTTGCAGCTCTTTGTCGCTGGTGTAATAGACCGTGTTCTCGTGCTTTTCCTTGGCTTTTTCCAAATATTGCTGAATGGTTACGTAGGTGCCGTCGGTGAGATGCAGAAGCAGGGCGTCCTTGGCACGGTCATAGAATTTGCGATCCCGCATGCAGGCGTATTCGACAAAGGGACGGATACTGTCCCATACACTCTCATAGGTATCACGCTCATTTTCATTGAGGGCGTTGAGCTTGTCCGCAACTTTCTTGACAATATGGGCGGAAACCTTGCTAACGTACGTGTTGTTCTGCAAATAGGATCGTGATACGTTCAGAGGCAGTTGGGGACAATCCAACACACCGCGAAGCATCAGGAGATATTCGGGAATGACTTCCTTGATATTGTCCGCTACAAACACCTGATTGTAGTACAGCTTTACCTGCCCTTCCACGGACTCATATTGGTTGTTCAGACGGGGGAAGTACAGAATACCTTTGAAATTCAAAGGATAATCTGCGTTGATGTGAATCCAGAACAGCGGTTCGCGATAATCGCGGAAGACTTTTCTGTAAAATTCCTTGTATTCTTCGGGAGTACATTCCGAAGGTGCTTTTTGCCACAGAGGGAAGGTATCGTTGATGGGTTTCTTTTCCTCGGGCGTGCTGTCTCCATCCGCTTTTCCTTCGCTTTCGTCCGCCACCGATGTGTCTTCGTCTTCGAAATAAATTTCGGTAGGCATGAAGGAACAGTACTTGTCCAACATATCGGTGATCTTGTAGGTCTCCAAGTAGGCTGACTCTTCTTCTGTGACGTGCATGATGACAGTCGTGCCTTTACTATCCCTATCCGCGGGGTAAAGCTCATAGGCGCCGTCTGCCTTGCAGACCCAACGAACTGCGGGGGCGTCTGTGTGGGACTTGGTGATGACTTCTACAGTGTCAGCGACCATAAAGGCAGAGTAAAAACCAAGACCGAAATGACCGATAATCCCGTTTTTGTTGCTTTCGGGCTGCTCTCCTTCATATTTTTGGATGAATTCCAAAGCGCCCGACAAGGCGATGTTGCCTAAATAACGCAGAAGCTCGTCTTCGGTCATACCAATACCATTATCCGATACAGACAGCGTCCCTGCGGTTTTGCTTACGGACACAGTGATGCGATATGTGGTTTCGTCATCTTCGATCTGACCCAAAGATACCAACCGTTTATGCTTTGTGATGGCATCTTGCGCGTTGGATACGATTTCCCGAAGAAAAATATCCTTTTCAGAATAGAGCCATTTTTTGATGATGGGAAAAATGTGGGCAGTCTCGACAGAGATGTCACCTTGCTTTTTCATGTTTTCTTGCATGATGTGTTCTCCTTTATTATAGAGGTTCTTTATGGCAGAGAGACCATGCGGACAATCTATGTTGCCGCATGGTCAAATGCTTATTGAGGATCTTGGGGCGTCTCGGGAGAATCTTTTTCGTTATTCTCATGGTTTAGAGACACCTGTGCAGTCTCAGTGGAGGACTCGGTGAAATTGACCTCTTGCTGATTCAGCCCATCTTCCCCGGAAGGTTGATCCGTTTCTTGGTTGGGTGCGGCAGCCTTCTTATCAGACTTTCCCTTGTACCCTAAAAATTTATAGAACTTTGCCTTGAAACGTTCCATAATAGGCTTCAACTTACTGTGTTCATACTTGTACAAAAGTCCGGCATGTTCGTAGTGAACGTCTTTTTCCGCGTCTCCCAAAGCATCCGCGGGATAATATGCCACGGTGTCGGTAGGCTCGCCCATAGCTTCCAGACGATTGTCCAAAAAACGTTTGACCAATTCGATGATAACAGCACAGATCGGTACACCGACGATCAGACCCAAAACACCCCATTGGGCGCCGGCAATGGTGATGGTCACCAGTACGGCAAGAGAACTGATACCTGTATTGTCACCCTGGATTTTGGGGCAAAGGAGGTTGCCGTCGATCTGCTGAATGATCAGAATCAGGATGATAAACAGGAAGAACTTGGAGGGGTTGGAGATCAATACGATAAACGCAGAGGGAATTGCACCGATGAAAGGACCGAAAACGGGGATGATATTGGTCACGGCGCAAAGGGTGGCAATCAGCAGATTGTAGGGCGAAACCTCAAAGATACTCAAAAGGGTAAAGGTCAAAATACCCACGACCAGAGCATCAATGAGCACACCGAAGACGTAGCCGCTGAAGGTATGGCTGACCAAGCGGGTGAGCTCGGTGATTTTGGCGTTTTGCTTGTCACTAAAAACTGCCTTGCGGAATTTACGGATCTGTGCAATTCTTTTTTCTTTAGAGGATAAGATGTACAGGGCGATAAAGATACCCAACACAATATCGAAAAACGTGCTGAAGATAGTAACGACGATGTTGAAACCTTCACCCACCAGATTTTTCTCCGAGATAAAGTTCATTACCTTATTCATCAGGTCTTCACCTTCTCCGAGGAACTGGAAGAGCATATCCTTCAGTTGTTGTACGTCCTGAATGACATCCGTGCCCAACTCGAATTTGGCTGCCAACCCGTTGATGATATTTTGAACCACACCAAGCAGACTATCCAGATAGACTTCGTAATTGGTCGCGAGACTGGTAAGGCTGGCAATCAATTCAGGAATGATCATCACAAAGAGCAGGGCAATCAATCCGACCATGGTCAGAATTGCGAGGAAAAGAGAAAGCCCGCGGCGGATTCCGGTTTTGCTCATGCGCCGCAGTACGCGGTACTCGTAAAACTCCAGAATAGGATTACACAGATAAGCAATCACACAGCCGATGATCACGGGGGAGAGCAGATTGCCGACTTTACTTAAAAAGGCGGAAACGCTACTGCTGTTTACCACGCAATAGATTGCAACGAAAATGGCGGCAAGAATTCCGAAAAACAGGGCTTTCTTTCCGAATTTTGATAAGCGGCTACCGGATGTATTGCCGGTGTCGTTGTTCTTATCATTAGTAGATTGATCGTTCATGATGATATCCTTTCAAACGGTTCTTATGGGTTATGCTTTAGGCTTGTTTTCCGAATCATCAGTTGTTTCGTCTTTAGGTGCCGGATCGGCTTTAGTGGGTGTTGGGGTGGTGGGCGTGTTGCGATCAAGAGAGCGGAAAACTTTCTTTTTCATACGATCCACCTTGGGCTTGAGGCGGCTGTGCTCATACTGGTAACGAAGACCTGAATGTTCGTAGTAAAGATCTTGCTCGGCATTGCCTATGGCATCCGAGGGGTAGTACGCCAAGGTGTCTGTAGGCTTGTTTTTCTCTCTTAAGCGATTTTCCAAAATACGCTTTACCCATTCAATAATCACGGCAAAGATAGGAACGCCGATGATCATACCGGGAATTCCCCAGATCGTACCGCAGGTACAGATGGCAATGATGACGCACAGGGAACTGACCCCGGTATTATCTCCCAAAATCTTGGGACCTATGATGTTGCCATCCAGCTGCTGAACGATCAGAATTAAAAGCAGGAAGAAAAAGAATTTACTTGGGTCGTCCACGAGAATGATAAAGGCGGAGGGGATTGCACCGATGAAGGGGCCGAAGACGGGAATGATATTGGTAATACCAATAAAGGTGGCGATCAACAAGTTGTATTTTGATACTTGGAAAATGGTCATGAGAGCAAATGTCAAAATGCCTATGACAAGTGAATCCAAAATTTTTCCGAAAATAAAGCCGCCGAAACAGTGATCAGTCAGTTCAACGAATTCCTTCAGCTTGCTATCCTGTTCTTCGGTGAGCATGGCGGCGCGGAATTTCCGAAGCTGCGCCACACGCTTTTCCTTGGAGCCTAACAGATAAAAAGCGATGAACAGACCGATGATAAGATTTTTGAAAGCGTTGAAAACCTGGATGAAAATGTCGATCACAGATCCCATGGCATCACTTTTGCTAAAGAAGTTCAAAAGATCCTGGAAAAGCTCATTCATAGATCCGAAAAGTGAAGTGATCAATTCGGTGAGCTTTTCGCTGCTGGAAATGTCAATATTGATGTGCAACTTGTCGATAATGCCTTGAAGATATCCCAAAAAACGCGTGGTAAAACCGCTGGAATCCGAGATCAGCTCTTTGATGCTGGCGACAAGCTCGGGGATCATCATGATGGCGACGAGAATAATGATGGCGAAAAAGGTAATGATAGTTAGTGCTAAGGACAAACCACGACGGGCATTGCCTTTTGCCATTTTCCTGAACACGCGATACTCAAAAAACTCAAAAATCGGATTGCAAAGATAGGCAATGACACCACCAATGATCAAAGGAGAGATCACATCCATGATGGCATGGGCAAAGTCCACAAAGCTACCCATAAAGGCAATGGTGAAAAGGATCAGCGCAAGAATAGCGAGTGCGCCGAAAAAGATCAACCGTTTATTGATTTTTGAAAGACGTCCAACACTCCCCAATCCTCCGCGAGGTTCTTCACTTGAAGGTTGATGCGAGGGCTGATCCGTTTGGAACTGCTTGTTTCCTTTGTCCTTCATGTTCGCTTCCGTCCTTGTTGGTAAAATATGTGAAAATAGAATATAGTAAAGACTACATATAATATTATATAACATTTGCCCCGTGCCGTCAATAGCCCGGGGCAATTTTTTTCTTTGTCAGGGACGATCGGAGGACATGTTTTCAAAAATCGAAAGCATGGCTTCAGCATTGACACCGGCAGTTGCCCAAATGGACTCTGGGCGGGTTTGAATGGCGAAACTGTCATCGACCGCGAGAATCTCGTAAGTGTATTTTGCTTTTCGAAAATCGTGAAACCTTTCAAGGGTATCGGTCAGCATCATGCCAAAGCCGCCCGCACGGATTTCTTCTTCCACAAACAGCAGGGGAACGGAAGGATCAGGGAGCAACGGAAGAATTTCTGTTGCCAATTGGGCATATGGTTTGATATATTCGCAAAGAATGACACCGATCAGCTTGCCTTGCTTTTTCGCCAGATCTGCCGCTCGCAACGCTTCTTCTGTGATGCGTCCATGGGTAATGATCACACCGTCAAGAGAATCATGAGGGGTATAGCTTGTTCGTACCTTGATATCGGTGGGGTGTCCATCCTTGTAAAAAGTTTCGAGAATACGGGGGGGTTCGCCGCCATTGGGGTAACGGATCGCGGCAGGACGCCCCTCTGCCAATGCTTTTTTGACTGATAACGCCAAGCCTTCAAAGGTCACGGGCGCATACAGATCGATGCCCGGGATTTGGGAGAGAAAGGCGACGTCAAACATACCGTGGTGTGTGGCACCGTCGGCGGCGCTTAATCCCGCGCGGTCAATGCACATGAGCACGGGGAGCTGTTGCAGGGCAACGTCGTGGATCACCTGGTCATAGGCTCTTTGCATGAAGCTGGAATATATAGCAGTTACGGGCTTGAAGCCATTGGCTGCCAGCCCTGCCGCAAAGGTTAGGGCGTGTTCTTCCGCGATGCCTACGTCAAAAAACTGTTTAGGGCAAGCGTTGTGGAAGGATTCTAGTCCTGTGCCCTCGCTCATGCTGGCAGTGATCGCACAAATTTTTTCGTCTTCCTTGCCCAACTGTGTGAGGATCTGTCCCAGATGCACAGAGAAGTTTTCCTTAGGAGGTGTGCCGCCGGGCGCCATGCCGTGATAAAAGCCGGGATCTGCTTCTGCGGGGGCATATCCCTGTCCTTTGCGGGTCTTGATGTGAACCACGCAGCTTTCCGTTTGGTTTTTGGCCTCTGTCAGCAAACGCTCTACTGCCTCGTAATCATTACCGTCGGCAGGACCTAAATAGTAAAGCCCCATATCCTCAAAATAATTACTGCCATACAAAGCATTTTTAAAGGATTTTTTCAGGTTGACAAGTCCACGGAACAGACCTTTGCCAATGAGAGGAATGCGGGCAAGAATGCGAGCCGTAGTTTTTTTAGCTTTGAAATAGCCTGCTTTACGGCGCATTTTTGCCATATGTGTGGCGAAACGCCCTACGTTCTTGGAAATGGACATTTCGTTCTCGTTGATGATGATAATGAGTTTTAAATGGCGAGAGACATTGTTCAAAGCTTCATGGATCATGCCGCCTGTGAAGGCACCATCACCTACCACGGCGACAGTGTAGGCGTCCGATCCTTTCAGACGATCTCCTTTGGCGAAGCCTAAGGCCGCGGACAAGGAAGTAGAGCTGTGTCCTGCGCCAAAACAGTCGTATTCACTTTCGCTTCGCTTGGTAAATCCCGAAATGCCGCCTCCTTGACGAAGGGTGGAAAAGGCTTCATATCGACCTGTCAACAGCTTGTGAACGTAGCTTTGATGTCCGACGTCAAAGATAAAGTGATCGTGTGGGCAATCAAATACCCTATGCATGGCAACCGACAGTTCGACAACGCCCAGATTGGATGCCAGATGTCCGCCGTTTTTGGTGACCGTTTCTACCAAGACATTGCGAATCTCCCGGCATAGTGTAGGAATCTCTTCCGAAGGCAAAGCCTTTAAGTCGGATGGACTGTGAATATTGGGAAGCAGGGGATGATCATGATCTGCTGTGGTGACCTGCTGGTTTTGTTTTTTGTTTTTTTTCATGCTTTGCCTCCTTTCTATTATGGGATTGACACTCTTTATACTATATCATATAAATATGAACTGCGTTTGTCCCAAAACCAATTTTTTTGTCACGAAATGCAAATGAGACGGAGGAATGTATCCAAAAATGCAGGACCACTTGACTTTTGAAAAGATAAAAGCTATAATAAGGACATGATCTCGCCTGATAAACGGAGGCTTTATGTCACAAAAAGATACAAATCCCTATCCCTACAGCGACAGTCACAAGCGTTATCAAACGTATGAATATTGGCTGCGAAAGCATATGGGTGGCAAGTGTGCCAAAATTCCTTTGGATGGCGGTTTTACTTGCCCCAATATCGATGGACTTTGCGGTACGGGTGGTTGCATTTATTGCTCTGCCCGCGGTAGCGGAGATTTTGCCTCTCCTGCCGAACTTCCGCTGGCGGAGCAGTATCAACGCCAGCGCGCCCGTCTTGCAAATAAATGGCAGACGGATCGGTGTATTGCTTACTTTCAGGCGCGGACCAATACGTACGCCCCTGTCACCGTTCTTCGGGAAAAATTTGAAGAAGTCTTGACCTTCGAGGGCGTGGTGGGACTCAATATTGCCACCCGAGCGGACTGTCTTTCCCCCGAAACCGTGGCGTATCTGGCAGAGCTTGCCGAACGAACTCACCTGACGGTGGAATTGGGATTGCAAACCGCCCATGATGCTACCGCTTTACTTATCAATCGCGGACACACGTTTGATGATTTCTTGGCAGGATACACCCGACTGACCCAAGCTTCTCCCAAGATCCATACGTGTATTCATATGATCCTCGGCCTGCCGGGGGAGGATCTGACCATGATGCTGAGCAGCATGGACACGGTGGCGGCACTTCACCCTACCATGGTCAAGCTTCACTTGCTCCATGTGCTTGAAGGGACGGTGTTAGGAGAGATGTACAAACGAGGCGAGTACCTGCCCATGACCAAAGAGGCTTATGTGGAAACGGTGGTCAGGTGCCTTGAACGGTTGCCTGCGGATACTGTTATTGCCCGACTGACTGGTGACGGTGACGCCAAAACTTTGTTGGCACCTCGGTGGAGTACCGCTAAAATGGCGGTTATCAACGATATTGACCGAAGGATGTACCTGGAGAACACCTGGCAGGGAAGAGTCGTAATCGCAAAATAATCCAAAAATCACACACAATTCCCTAAATAGGCTTGATTTGTTCACGAAAATGTGATATGATATAAAGCGTGAAAATGTCCAATGAATCAACGCGGTCGTATCCGCAGGAGGTAATCATGGCAGAGCGTATTTCCAAGGAAAACTATTATCTTGATATCGCCCAGACTGTGGCGGAACGCTGTACTTGTCTGCGCAAAAAATACGGCGCGATCATTGTCAAAAACGACGTGATCGTCTCGACGGGATATAACGGGGCCCCTCGCGGAAGAAAGAATTGCAGCGATCTGGCATATTGCATGAGAGACAAACTGAACATTCCCCGTGGCGAGCGATATGAAATGTGTCGTTCTGTTCATTCCGAGGCGAATGCCATCATCAATGCTTCCAGGGAGCAGATGTTGGGCGCAACGTTATATATGGTTTGTGTAGACCCTAAAGACAACGCGCTGGTCCCCGGAACAACCAGCTGTATGATGTGTAAACGTATGATCATCAATGCAGGCATTGAAAAAGTGGTCATTCGTGATACTGCAACGGACTATCGCATTGTAAACGTCAGCGAGTGGATCGATAACGACGACTCCCTGACCGGTATTTTCGGTTATTGAACGGAAAGGAACCCTACCTATGAAGTTGATCAAAAGAATCCTGCCTGCCCTTTGCCTTTTACTGGCCTTTCTGTTTCTCTGCGCCTGTGGCATTACGATTCATGAAGGCTTGGGAGAAGGCGATGCTATGGATAAATCCTCCGGTACCGTATGGTATCACGCATCCACTTGCTATGAAGCCGTTGCGTTGGAAAAAAAGTTGGGAAATTTGGTTGTGGGAGAGCATAAATTGGAGCTTTATAAGCTACCGGATATGGATCCCGATAAATGGGTGGCTACCGAAGATAAGAACGTCCTTTATGCCGAGGGCGTTGAGCTGCCTACGTTGACGGAAATGGCGCCCGACGAGCTGATCATTTATCTGGATACTTCCACCGAGCAACAGCTCAAAACCATCGATAAAGCCGAAACGCTGAAAGCGGTGATCGATGCTTACAGCCAAGGCGAGTCTGTTCTCTATCCGTCTAAAACGCCCTCCGCGACTTATCGCGTTCGGTTCAAGTCCGAAGCTTATTCCGGGCTATACTATGTGTTGACCTACGTGGAATACAGCTCGGATTATGTGGTGGATGACGTCAATTATGGTAGATATTTCCTATATGATCGCTTTGACCAAAAATTTGTGCCTGTCGGTGATGAAATTCGCAAGGCCTTGGGGCTGGGTGATGCCGAAACCGCGTGAGGAGGTGGACTTATGTCTGAAGAAATGAAAAAACATCCTCAAAAGCATCATCCTCGGCGGTTAACCGCTACAGCTGCCGATCTGGAGGGGACGGCGGCATTGGAAAAGCTTTGTTTCCATCAGCCCTGGAGTGCTTCCAGCCTGGAACTGCTGACAAAGGATGGAATCGGCGTGGGCTATCTTTGTACCCAACTGTCCCCCCTTTCCGAAACGCCCTTGGTGACAGCCTACGGCGGTATGATGATTGCTGTGGATGAAGGACAGATCACCAATGTGGCAGTACATCCCGATCATCGGGGTCAAGGACTGGGACTCGCTATTGTCCAAGCGCTGATCAAACATGCCAAATCCGAGCGTCTGGCGACAATTTCTTTGGAAGTGCGTGTCTCCAACACACCTGCGATCTCGTTGTATCGCAAGGTCGGATTTGTGGAGGTAGGGCGCCGTAAAGGCTTTTATATCCGTCCCACGGAAGATGCGCTGATCATGGAATTGAAATTGAAGTAAAGAAAAACAACCGTGCGTTGCTTAAACGCGCGGTTGTTTTTTGTGTGAACTTATTTTTCTGTGACGGCGTCCTCAAAAGCGTTTTTGGCGGTCGCAGTACGGGATTCGGAAAGAATAGAATAATAAATATAGTTTCCGCAAACCATCACGGTGGCTTCTTCCAATTTTGGCAATTCTTCGGGGTTGTAGCTAACAAGCAGATCCTCGTATTGACGAGTACGCGCCGTGATATAGTCGGATACAATGGCTTTCATATCTTCGACCTTGCCGCCGTTCTTTACATGGAAGACACCAATCTCATCTACGTTCATATCGGATTTTTCGGATACGGCAATATAATAGTCTGTGGAGTTTTCTAAAAGCACGGTGTATTGCGCGCCGAAGGAGGATTCAGATACAAAACTGTCGCTGACCTGACGGTAGCCTTCATCCAAAGGTACGGAGGCAAGGACTGTGTTCATCACCTCTGCAGACGAGAGATCGTTGCGATAGCTTGTGCCGCCGCAGGATACCAGTGCGGTCAGCAGGAGAAGCAGGGCAAGTGCGAGGGGAAGGATTCGTTTCATCGTCGGAGTTCCTTTCTTTGAGGTGTTTTGGGGAGACAGTGTTATTCTGTGTAAGCGTGGGTGCGGATATACTGAAGAATGGCAATGTATGCCTCCTTGTGAAGATGAATACCATCGCTACTGTTGCAATACTCGGGTTTTAAGGCGTTGTCATCACCTTTCAATACCGTTTGGGTGTCGAGATAAGGGCAACCGCATTCAGCGGCGATCTCCCTGACCCAACCGTTGCATATATCGATCTTGTCATTTTGAAGCTTTGCTGAGGTGGTTACCGGGAAGATGGATTGAAGGATGATGGTTGTGTCAGGGGAAGCCGTTTGAATGTCGCGGATAAGTGCCGTGTAGCAGTCTTTGAAATCTTTTTCGGTCAGGTAAGAAACGCCCCAGTCCGTGCCGAGTGTCACGATCATAACCTCCGGCTTGGCTTTCCCTGCGGCTTCCGCGATGGTCATGCTTTCTCCGGTTTCGGGATATATGATCTTAGCCGCTGTGACCTCGCTGTTGAGATTCAACATGTTGTTTTCAGTGCGCCATACCTGCTTGGTCATCTTGCCGCCGGTTAACACCTCACGAGCCACGAGATGGGCAGTGAGGGAGTCGCCAACAAAAATGATCTTGTCCTGATATTCAAGACCCGCATCGGGGGTTTCGGGCAACGGTGTTTGTCCTACATTGGGGTTGACGACAGGTGCTTCCGTATCTCCGGCACCGGTAGCGCTTTCAGCGAGTGTTTCTTCGGATTCCGCGGGGGTTTTAGGGGTTCCTGCGACCAAGAAACTGATCAGGCAGATCACGGTAATGAGCAGAAGAATACCCACGGCCATCAAAAGACCCATGAGGATTCTATAATAGTTTTTCGGAGACGTGATATTCATCGTGTGATATCCTCCCGTTAGTTTTTGTCTTTTTTAAATTGGGATTTGTAGGGAGCATCAACAGTTTTTTGCTTTTCTTTTCCAAAAATCATGGAAAGGACGCAAACGACAGCGGTGACGATACCGTAGACGGCGGCGAAAAAGACCAAATGCACAAGAACGGTACTGCCGGAGAATTTATTGGCTGTCATATAGGGCAGATAGGCAAGAAAAATACCGCCTATACAGAGCAGGGGATGAAGGATAACCTTGCCGCCTGTCGGGATTCTCTCGCTTTTTCGAAGCATCCCCGCCCCGGCGATGCAAAGCGACAGCGGTAGGATCATAAGAAAGACGGCGGCGTTGATGGACTTGTCCAGATTCTCTTCAAGCAACCATTGAATAAAAAGCAAGAAAAGAGTCAGAACGGTGAACACGCAGGACGTGTTGATGCAAAGTTTTTTGATATGATCAAGCATAGGACTTGGGGATTGATTCATGAAACAGATCCTTTCCTTCCACCCTTATGGGCAGAGTTATACATCATAAAGATATTATAATATATAAAGTTGGGAAATGCAAGAGGTAATTGTAAATTTTTCAAGGCGCATAGCTTTGAAAACATTTTATATGCCCATTTTTTCTATTTCTCTTGACATCCCGTCGCCTTCATGGTATCATATATATTGATTAACTTTCACCAAAGAAAGGACGGTTCTTATGAATCATTTCATCAAATCAGCCAATTATCATCAGGACCCCACCACCCTTCACGTGGGTTGCGAGGCACCGAGAGCTTATTATGTTCCCTATCAAACCGAGGCGATCGCGTTGGGCGGAAACCGAGCTGAAAGTAGCTTTTTCAAGACGCTGTGCGGTACATGGGATTTTACTTTTTATCCTTCGCTAAATGACATCCCCGATTTTTGCGCTGATGATTTTGTTCCTCACCGTGTAGACAAAATGCCTGTCCCTCGCTCCTGGCAGACCTTTCTCGGTCGCGGCTATGATACCCCGAACTATGTTAACGTGGTCTATCCTCTCCCCGTAGACCCGCCCTTCGTTCCCGATGATACGCCTTGCGGTCTTTACCACCGCACTTTCCGTGTTCATCCCAATATGCTGAAAAAGCAGATCTATCTTAATTTTGAAGGTGTGGATTCCTGCTTCTACCTCTATGTTAACAACCGCTTCGTGGGCTACAGCCAGGTCAGCCATATGACAAGCGAGTTCGATGTGACAAAATACCTCGTTGCCGGCGAAAACCACATCAAGGTACTGGTCATCAAGTGGTGCGACGGCACCTATTTAGAGGATCAGGACAAGTACCGCTGGTCGGGTATTTTCCGTGAGGTCTATCTCCTGCTCCGTGACCCCGTACATATCAAGGATATCCACGCCCGCCCCCTGCTCAACGAGAAGATGGATGCAGGCACTTGCCTCGTGGATCTTAAAACCACGGGCAAGGCAGAGCTTTCTTACAGATTCCTTGACCCCTACGATATTCAGATTTTCTCCGGTCACGTAACGGTTGACGGTGAGGGAACCTTGGAAATTCTTGTGGCAGATCCTCTCCTTTGGAGCGACGAGACCCCTGAGCTTTACACCTTGCTCATTGAGTGCGGTGAGGAGATCATTCCCCTGCGCTTGGGTTTCCGCGATTACCGTGTGGAAAACGGCGTGTTGTACGTGAACGGTCAAAAAGTCAAGCTGAAGGGTGTCAACCGCCACGACAGCCACCCCTACCTTGGTTCCACCACCCCCCTGGACCATATGACTGAGGATCTTATGATCATGAAGCGTCATAACGTCAATACCATCCGCACTAGCCATTATCCCAACGATCCAAGATTCACCGCGCTGTGCGACGAATACGGTTTTTACGTCATTGACGAGGCTGATCTGGAGACCCACGGCATGGCCGTTGTGGGCAACTGGGATGAGTTTACCGACAGCGATGCATGGACCGCCGCTTATCTCGACCGTATGGAAAGAATATACGAGCGGGATAAGAACCATCCTTGCGTGCTGATGTGGTCCGCAGGTAACGAGTCGGGATGCGGTAAAAATCACCGGCTAATGAGCGAGTACATCCACGCTCGTGATTCGAAAAACCTGGTTCACAGCGAGGATATTTCCCGCCGCCTGAACAACAGACTCCACGGCGAGCTGAAGGGCAAGACCGACGACGAGATCGGTGACGGCGTGGAATGTGACTACATCGATGTGGAGAGCCGTATGTACCCTGCTCCCGAGGAGATTAAGCAGGATTATTTCGATAGACACGTCTATTCCAAGCCCTTGTTCCTCTGTGAATATTCTCACGCCATGGGCAACGGACCCGGATGCCTCAAGGACTATTGGGATCTCATCTATGCCGAGGATGGCTTCATGGGCGGTTGCGTCTGGGAATTCATCGACCACTCCTTCGTTGTCGGTGAAAATATCTACACCGATCCTCATTTCACCTACGGCGGTGACTTTGGCGACTTCCCCAACGACGGCAACTTCTGTGTGGACGGTCTTGTGTATCCCGACCGCCGTCCCCATACGGGGCTGATGGAATATAAACAGGTCATCAAGCCTTTCCGTGTGGAGAGCTTTGATGCCGCTACCGGAGAGGCCGTGATCCGCAACTTGCGCTATTTTACCGATATGGGCGACTTGAACTTTACTTGGGCTTTGGAGCAAGATGGCACCCCTGTGGTCAGCGGTCAGGCACAGCTTTTCGTGGAGCCTCAGGAGACCGCGGTTCTCCATATCCCCGCCGAGATCATCCCCGCTGATGGAGATGTTTATCTGACCATCACGGCAACCCAGAATACCCCTACGCCTTGGGCGGCTGCCGGGTACGAAGTGGGTTTTGAACAGATCAAAATTGAGACCACCGAAGTCGTCACCCCTCTCGCTGAAACCTTCTCTCCCTACGCGGAGATTTCCTATATCGATACCCCCGGGATGGTTACCGTGACCACGGCCAATACCGTCTATGTCATTGACAAGCACACAGGTCTGCTGGTGTCTATCTGCGACGACGGTCAGGAACTGTTGACCACCCCCGTGAGACCCACTATCTGGAGAGCTCCTACGGACAATGACAGAAATGTTCGCAACGCTTGGCAGCATATGGGATATCACCGCATGACCACCAAGTGCTACGATGTGACGATGACCGCTGTCGATGACAAGTCTGTGACGATTACTGCTCGCTTGTCTATGAGTTGCTCTGTTCAGCGTCCGCTCATGAAACTGACGGTGACCTATACCGTGTACGCCGAGGGCGGTGTGAAGTTGGATTTCGCCGCTGAGGTGTTGGATAAGAACGCCCCCTTCCTCCCTCGTTTCGGTGTGGAATTCCTCATGCCCGAGGGTACTGAAAATTTGACCTACTATGGACGTGGTCCCGTGGAGTCTTATAGTGACAAGCGTCACGCATCCAAGCAGGGGGTCTACAAGACCAAGGTCAGCGACCATTTTGAACCTTATGTCAAGCCCCAGGAAAACATGGCACACGCCGACACTCGATGGATGGCTGTTGCCGGTCTGGAGGGTCACGGTCTCATGGCTGTCACCGCAGGGAAGGATTTCAGCTTCAACTGCGCCCACTATACCCCCATGCAACTCACCGACACCGCTCACGATTATGAGCTTGTGCCTATGAAAGAGACCTGTGTCAATCTGGATATGATCCAATCGGGCATCGGTTCCAACTCCTGCGGTCCCGGTTTGCATCCTCGTTGGCAGCTGTCCGAAAAGCAATTCAGCTTCTCGATCCGCCTTCTGCCCGCCCGTGTCAACGACGTGGACGGCTTTGCCGAGATGAGAAAGAGGTAATCTATGGTAACTTTGACCCTTGAAGCCCCTGCCAAGATCAATCTGTTCTTGGATGTCACAGGCCGCCGCCACAATGGTTATCATATCATCCGAGGTGTCATGCAATCCATCAGTCTGTCTGATACCATCACGTTGACAGTATCACCTGTCCCTTGCGATGCTTTGCCTCGAATTACGCTCACCTGTACAAACCCCGATATTCCCACCGACGGACGCAATTTGGCGATCAAAGCGGCGGAAGCATTCAAAAAGAGGAGCGGAAAATGGTTTTACGATCTGCATATCCATATTGAAAAACGCATTCCAGCCGCCGCAGGTATGGCGGGGGGGAGCACAGATGCCGCCGCTGTATTGAAAGGGCTAAATCGACTCATGGACGAGCCGCTGACCTTCCAGGAGCTGTGTGAGGTGGGCTTGACATTGGG
>JAZSFA010000089.1:0-2752 GCA_045531965.1 Eubacteriales bacterium | reverse complement strand
GTCCTCTATCGACACGCATACCGAGGCGCTCGTCCAAGACGGTATGGATAAACTGATGCGTGGCAGAACGGTATTCGTTATCGCGCACCGTCTTTCCACCGTACGCAATTCCAACGTTATCATGGTTCTTGAAAAGGGCAGAATCATCGAACGCGGCACGCATGATAATCTGATTGCCCAGAAGGGTAAGTATTATCAGCTCTATACAGGCGCGTTTGAATTGGAATAATGATTGCAAAATAAAAAGGACAGATTGATCTGTCCTTCAGATTGTCGAAAAAGTCCACCCTTAAAAGGTGGACTTTTTGCGCCTCATGTGGTAAACTAAAATGGGGTGATGAAAATGATTAACAAGGAACAAGATAACAGATATCAATATGAGATGATGTGTATAGATGAAATGGTTCCCAAAAAACATCTGTTAAGGAAAATAGAAAAAGCCGTGGATTTTAAGAAAATATATGAATTTACGGACGATCTGTATTGTGCGGACAACGGAAGACCGAATGTGGATTCGGTGGTACTTTTCAAAATGGTGTTGGTGCAACATCTTTTTGGAATCCCGTCATTGAGAAAAACACATGCAGAAATAGAAATGAACATCGCATACAGATGGTTTTTGGGATATTCTTTGAGTGATAAGATTCCGCACTTCTCAACTGTATCATATAATTTCAAGCATCGATACAGCATGGAAGTCATTGACAAGGTATTTGAATGGATTCTTAGTGAAATAGAAAAAGCAGGATTTTTATCTCCGGAAGCAGTATTCGTTGACGGAACTCATATCAAAGCAAATGCTAACATCAAAAAAGCGGTCAAGAAAGCGATTCCTGAAGCCTCCAAAATATATGAAGAAGAATTGATGAAAGAAATCAATAAAGATAGGGCAAGTCATGGCAAAAAGCCATTAAAAAAACAGGAAGATGATGATTCTGATGACTGTGATGATGAAGATGGTAACGGAGGAATTTCTGCAAATAACGAAAAAATCGTAACAGTATCTACAACAGATCCCGAATGTGGCATTTTTCACAAAGGAGAACACAAAAAATGTATGGCTTATGCCGCGCAAACAGCTTGCGATAAACACGGATATATTATGGGTGTTACCGTCAATCCCGGAAACGTGCATGACAGCGTTGCTTTTGATGGACTCTACGAAGATCTTTGCCAAAAACATCCCGAAATTAAAGTTGTTGTAGCAGATGCTGCATACAAAACCCCTTGGATTTGCAAAAAAGTGATTGATGACAAGCGTGTAATTTCAACCGCCTACAAGAGACCGATGAGCAAAAAAGGATTCTTTAGACCCTACGAATATATTTATGATGAATACAACGATTTTGTAATTTGCCCCGAAAACGAAACGCTTTTCTACTCCACGACCAATCGAGACGGATATCAAGAATTTAAGAGTGATAAAAACATCTGCGTTACTTGCCCTTCGAGAGAACATTGTACCCATAGTCAGAATTGCCAAAAAACAGTTGCTCGGCACATATGGTCGAACTATTTGGAAATGGCTGAAGATTTCAGACATACCCCAAAATATGCGGCTCTTTACGAACTTCGCAAAGAAACGATTGAGCGCGTTTTTGCAGATGCCAAAGAAAAACACGCTATGCGTTATACTCAACACAGAGGCTTGCTCCAAGTTACAAAATGGGTCAAGCTTAAATTTGCTGCCATGAATTTGAAAAAGTTAGCTCTCCACATCAAGATTGGAGACTGTTTCTTCCTCTTCCAGGCATTATTTTACCCCGTTTCTAAAATCGAAACGGGGTTTTTTGACAGGCTGAAAAATAATCCCGACAGTCAATCTGTCGGGATTATTTTATTCGTCTTTGGGTGCTTCAGTAACTTGGGACTCTTCGGGATCGTCGTCCAGGCTGATCTCATGGGGAGAATTGGGGATATTTTGATTCAAAAACTCATTCATATTCGCTTTCCAATCTCCGTCTTTCGACAATGCATCCTGAAACGCCTTGAAATCCGGATTTTCACTTTCTGCAAGGAATGTTTTACGAATTCTGATTTGCTCGATCAAAGAAAGCACGACATCTATCAGCAAGATCGCCAATCCTATGTACAGGCAAGGTTTTACAAATATTCCTACAATCAGTAGAATCAAGCACGGGATCGAAAGCCAAAAGAAATGGAACAGGATATTTGTGATAAGTCCCGTAATAAATAAACCCGTCGGATATTTTCTGTTGTTCATCATTTCGTCTCCTTTTCTGATGTATTTTATATTGGTATCATTATAGCATAAAACCATCCGAAAATCAATAGTTTTGTCAATTTTCACCCTATTATGCGCCATTTAACTTCACGCAAATAGCAATTTTACCCTCACAAAAGGGATGTCCGTGACATATAATAGGAAAAAATTCTATCAAACACGGAGAAATACCATGGCAATCAAAATTTTTATCGACCAAGGACACAATCCCATGAATCCCAATGCAGGCGCGGAAGGAAACGGCTACCGCGAACAGGATCTCGTCTATCCCATCGGACGGGCGCTCGCGGAGCTTCTGAATGCAAATCCGAATTTTGAGGCGCGGACCTCACGCAACAGTCCCGACGAAATTCTCGGAACCAGCACGGCGACGAGCCTTGCCGCACGTGTCAACGCGGCAAACGAATGGGGTGCGAACGCTTTCATCAGCCTGCACGCGAACGCCTCCAATATCCTCAGTGCTTCGGGCAGCGAAGCCTTCGTTTACAGCACGTCTTCCCCCGCCTT
>JAZSFA010000080.1:0-37054 GCA_045531965.1 Eubacteriales bacterium | reverse complement strand
GCTAGATCCGACTTCCCTGTAGCCCCCCCTGTAGCACCCCCTGCGACACCTAAGTTAAGTTAAGTTAAGTCAAGACAAAAATAAGCCAACTTTACTTTAAGTTGAGAGAAGATAAGCCGCCGTGGGACGGGTTCGGGATGGCTTGTTGCCGCCCGAACCGTCCGCCCCTCTCTTAAAGCGAAAAATAGGTTAGATTTTTCCCTAAGGAACGGGGGTTGACAATTTCGACCCGTCGTATTATAATAGGGCTGTCAGACAGCTTGTCCAAGGAAGAATTACCATGACCAAAGTTAAAATCACTGTCCTGAAAACCGACTTTTATCCCGATCTCGCCGCCGAGTATGGAAAACCCGAGCTGGGTCCTTGCTCCGCCATGAAGGTGGGCGATGTGTTCTATGCCGACGTCAAATGCCCCGAGGGCTTTTGCCACACCGCCTGGAACTGCATCTATCAGTACGTCTTTGCCCTCGCCAACGGTGGCGGCAGAGAAGGCTTCTTCTATAACGATTGGAGTCGAGAGCCGGGCGTGGCGATCAGTAACTGCAACGACGGCTTCCGCCCCGTGATCTTTAAGCTGGAGGCTACCGATATTCCCTCAGAAAAGGGGAAGTGACATCACATTATCAGCAAGCATTTTCGCTCAAACCCTTGACAAGCCCAAACAAAAAGAGTATAATCAGTAAGATAGAAATATCCCATTTGATTTTAATTAAAGAAGGTAAATACACATGACAAAGATCGACATTTTCTCCGGTTTTTTGGGTGCCGGTAAAACCACCCTGATCAAAAAGCTCATCACCGAGGCATACAACGGCGAAAAGCTGGTGCTGATTGAAAACGAGTTCGGTGAGATTGGCATTGACGGCGGATTTCTCGCCGAGGCAGGCATTCAGATCAACGAGATGAACTCGGGTTGCATCTGCTGCTCTCTGGTGGGTGACTTCGGCAAGGCACTCTCCAAGGTGCTGACCGAATACACCCCCGACCGTATCCTCATCGAGCCCTCGGGCGTAGGTAAGCTCTCCGACGTCATCCGTGCCGTACAGAACGCCGCCACCGAAGGGGCAGTCCTCAACAGCTTTACCACCGTGGTGGACGCCGGCAAATGCAAGATGTACATGAAGAACTTCGGTGAGTTCTTCAACGATCAGGTTGCCAACGCGGGTTGCATCGTTCTTTCCCATACCGAGAAGCTCTCCGAGGAAAAGGTAGCGGATGCCGTAGCACGCCTTACCGCCCACAATTCAACCGCCATTTTCGTCACCACCCCTTGGGATCAGCTGAATGGTGGAGATCTGGTTGCCGCCATGGAGCGAAAAGACACCTTGGAAGCCGAGCTGGCGAGACTCACCGAGGAAGCTCACGAGCATCATCATCACCATCATCACGAGGATGGCGAAGAGTGCCATTGCCATGATCACGATCACGAGCATCATCACCACCACGAGGACGGTGAAGCGTGCCATTGCCATGATCAGGATCATGAGCATCACCATCATCACGAGGACGGTGAAGAGTGCCATTGCCACGATCACGATCACGAGCATCATCACCACCACGAGGACGGTGAAGAGTGCCATTGCCACGATCATGACCATGAGCATCACCATCACGATCATGACGGTGAGTGCAGCTGCGGTCACCATCATCATGACCATGATCACCACCATCATCATGCCGACGAGGTGTTCATCAGCTGCGGCGCCGAAACCGTGGTAAAGTTTGATAAAACTGAGATGGCAGAGAAACTGGCAGCGCTTTCCGATGAATCCACCTACGGCATTGTGCTTCGCGCCAAGGGCATCGTGGCATCTGCCGAGGGAAGCGATTGGATCCACTTTGACTACGTGCCCGGTGAGCCCGACGTGCGTAGCGGCGCTCCCGCTGTCATCGGTCGTCTCTGCGTGATTGGCTCCAAACTGAATCTGCACGCCCTTTCCGAGCTTTTCGGTGTCGAATTGGCGTAATCGGAATTTTGATATTCCGTAGGGGAGAGGGCTCCCCTCCCGCCAAAATATTATTCGCAGAAGATGGGAGGCGTAATGCCCCCCCACACAATATAAGAAAATACGCCCGTAGGGGCGACCTGTGGTCGCCCACAATGAAAAGGAAAAACATTATGGCATATAGCATTCCCGTATATCTGTTTACCGGCTTTTTGGAGGGCGGTAAGACTTCCATGATCCGCGAGAGCATGGAAAACCCCAAGTTTGACAACGGCGAGCGCACCCTTATCCTCCTTTGCGAAGAGGGGATCGAGGAGCTTGTACCCGCACGTTTTGCCAAAGGGGGCAAGCATTGCTTTATTGAGACGGTAGAGGATGAAGAGGATTTGACCTACGATCTACTCACCGCCATGCAGAAAAAATACAAACCCAATCGTGTCATCATTGAGTACAACGGTATGTGGCAGCTCAAAACTCTCTATGAGGGTATGCCCGACGCATGGGCGATCTATCAGCAGATCCTGTTTGCCGACGCCAAAACCTTCTTTGTGTATAATCAGAACATGAGATCCCTCATGGTGGACAAGCTGATGGATGCCGAGATGGTGGTCATCAACCGTACCCCCGATGATTTTGACAAGGAGGAAGCCCACAAGATCGTCCGCGGTATTTCCCGCCGTGCCCAGATCGCCTATGAATATCCCGACAGACACATCGTCTATGACGACATCGAAGACCCCCTGCCTTTCGATGTCAACGCCCCCGTCATTGAGATCAAGGACGAGGACTTCGCCCTTTGGTATCGTGATCTGTCCGAAGAGATGGACAAATACGACGGTAAAACCGTCTCGGTCAAGGGTATGGTCGCCCGTGACAAGCAGCTGTCCTCTCATGCGGTGATTATCGGTCGTCACATCATGACCTGCTGCGCCGACGATATCGCCTACAGCGGACTGGTGTGCAACTTCACCCTGCCTGTGTCTTTGGAGACCCGTGACTGGATCAAAGTCACCGCAAAAATCAAGCTGGAGAGCCACAAGCTCTACGGCGGCAGACGGGGTCCCGTCCTCTACGCACCGAGCTTCACGAAAGCCGAAAAGCCTGTGCAGGAAGTCGCCACTTTTTATTAAGACGTACACAAGGGGGGAACTTCTTAATAGGAGTCCCCCCTTAACCCCCTCAAGAACGAAAAAAAGGAACACTTGTTTGATATGATTGAAAAAGATATTGGGAAAGCTGCCGAAACCGCCGTCCGTGAGCTGATCGAGGTCGCCCGTTTGACCGAGGGACAGATCCTCGTGATCGGCTGTTCTTCCTCCGAGATGGTAGGAGATCGGATTGGCAAGAACTCCTCCATGGAGGCGGCTGTCGCTTTATATGAAGCTGTAGCACCCATCCTTGCTGAGAAGGGAATCTATCTTGCCGCTCAATGCTGTGAGCATCTCAACCGCGCCATCATCATGGAACGCGCCTGCGCCGAGCGGTACGGACTTGACTCTGTGTGGGTCACGCCCCAACCCAAGGCGGGCGGCTCTTTCGCCACCACGGCTTGGGCGCATATGACTCATCCTGTCGCGGTGGAAAAAGTACAGGCTCATGCCGGGATGGATATTGGCGGCACCCTCATCGGGATGCACCTTCGCCGAGTGGCTGTCCCTGTGCGTCTGTCTGTCTCCAAGATTGGAGAAGCAAGTCTCATCTGCGCCCGCACCCGCCCCGCCTATATCGGAGGTCCGAGGGCGGTGTATCAAACCGATGAACCCTGAAAACTGATATTGGTCTCTCCCCAAAAGCCAAAAGCCGATACGGCATCTAAACCGTATCGGCTTTTATCGTTTATAGGGAATCAGAGCTTGCCCTCGTCCAAGAGCACTCGTTTTCTCCCCCATAGTCCTGCGCCCGCCAAGGAAAAGACAGCGCCCACAATACCCACGCCAAGCCAAATCAAAATCAGGAGCTTCCAGCCAAGATGCTCGGCGAGAATGCCGTAAAGTCCTGAGCATAGGGCGGTGGCAAAATAGATGATGCTATTGAGTGTCCCCGTAACAGCGGCAGATAGCCCAAGCGGGGCGAAATGATAGGGTACGACCGTCAGGAACATATGGTTTGCGCCCCACATGGCAGACACGCTGACCGCCATAAAGAGGGTGCAGAGAATGGCGCTTACCTCGCGGCAGAAGAACAGTCCGCCCACGCAGACTGCGGCGATGCCAAACATCACACAGGCGGTATACAGCTCGTTTTTGATGATACGCTCATGCAGCCAGTTGGCAAGATACGTGCCCGTGATGCTGATGACGGGGATGATAACCGAAATGATGGCGGCAAGGGAACCGTCCAGCTCGAATTGCTCGGAGAGGAAGGTGGGTGCCCAGGTCTCCACCGCGTCACGGAGCGCACCGTTGCAGACCAGTCCGAAGAGAACTACCCACAGTCCCGACGCAATCATCACAGGGAGCAATGCCCGTGCTTTTTTGGGGGATTTTTTCTTGTCAGTCCCCCTATCGGGACGGATTTGTTGGACCTCGCGTTCAGCCTTACAGGCATCTTCCATCATGCGGATGTATTTCGACAGATGCTTATTGCCCAGAACCCAAATCAAGAAGCAAGTCAGCAGGATACCGCCGGATACAAAGAACACCACCCTCCAGTCCATAAACCGCAGGAGAATCCCCGGGATCAGGAAGGCAAGAATGGCGCCGACGGAACAGGAGGCGGCGATGTTGGTCCCCGCCGCGCTTCGGCGTTCCTCGGGCAGCAGATCGGTAAACACGCGAATGATGGGAGACCACAGCATGGAATGGCACATACCGTTGAGCGCCCACACCACCGGCATGATGGCAGAAGAGGGAACGAGACCCATGGACACGTTACAAAGTCCGGCGCCCAATAGTCCGATGGCAATCATATATTTGGGCTTGACGCGAGAGCCGATGATGCCGCTGATCATCTGTCCCGCGCCGTATACGATCATGTAAGCTGTGGTAATATAACCGCCCACGATTTTCGTCAAAAATCCCTCCGCGATCATGGCAGGGAGGCAGGCAGAAAAATTCTTTCGCCCAATATAGCTGGCAGCATAGGACATAAAGCAGAGCAGAAACAGCTTTGTGGCGTTTCTGTTGACGCTCTTTGAGTCCATAGGTAGCGTTGATATTTTCATAAAATCTCCATTCCTACGCGTTTCGTCTGATGTCACATTCTGCACTATTATAGCACGAAGCCGACTGGATTTCAAGGGTTAATACATAGAAAATCCCCCGATTTCTCGGGGGATTTTCTATGTACGTAGATCAATCAATTATCAACGTAGTTATCGTCGATCTTCTTGAGCGCACGCTTGATCTGGTTGTTAACAGCCTTTTCGAGAGACTGAGAGGAGGAAGCGATAGAAGCGTTGGAGGAAGGCTTCAGAGCCTCAACCAGCTTGCCAACAGCACCGCCCCAGCCATAGTAGTAAGCCAGGTCGCAAACACGGCTGGCAAGGATCAGGTCGATCATAGGACCGGACTGCTCATCCTTGACGTTCTTGGTGGTGAGGTTGATCTCGTAGTACTGCTTGGTCAGGGTATCCACAGAATAGTATGCCAAAGCCTCGATCATAGAGGAGACCATCTCGATGTTCTTCTTGCCTACGCTGCGGGGGATGGAAACCACGCTACCCGTGGTGTGCATCATGTGGTAGTAAGCCTTCTGAGAGCTATCGTACATAGGGTAGGGAATCACACCGAAATCGATGTCATAGCCGCGGAGTCTTTCCACGCACTGGAGCACTTCGCCGAAGAACAGGGCATGACCCTCGCCGAAGCAGGTCTGACCGACCTCGGGAACACCCACACCGGAGCTGGTAGCAACGTCGTTGATGTTCACGATATAATCCTTAGCGAAGAGACGCTTTGCGCTGTCAGCCACGTTCTGCGCGCGCTCTACGTTCAGACCGAAAGCAAGAGACTCGTCCTCGGCACGGGTGATGACAGACAGACCGCCTGCGTAGAACATGCTGTAGAACACGTCGTTGGTGAGGGCAAAGCCGCACACACCGTTGTCATATTCCAGCGTGCCGTCACCGTCGGGATCCTCGATGGACAGCTGCTCGTACTCAAAGAGCTTGTCGAAGGTCCACTCGTAGTTGGAAACCATGGAGTAGAGGTCGGGGAGCTGGCACTCGGTAGCCAGGGTCTTGTTGAACATCATAACGAAGGTAGCATCGTTGTCCAGGGTGAGCAGGTCACCGGTGGCAAAGAAGATTCTGTCATTCAGCTCAAGACCTTCCACCAGTCTCTGGTCCCACCAGGACTTGCTGAGATCGAGGTTGGCGCATTCGTCGGCATACAGGTCCCAAACCAGGGTATTGTTAGAGAAATTGGCAGAGTTAGATACGTTGGTGACAACCGCGTGGAACTCGCCTGTGGGGGCATTGACCTCGTTCTGCACCTTGCCATATACGGCACCGGTGTTCTCCTTCAACTCCTTGACAATCACACCGTAGTTCTGATACAACATATCGTTACGGGTGTAGACAGCCTCGGAGATGGGGTCTTCGGAAATATCGTCCTTCTCGGCGTAAATAGAGGTGGTACTCCACTCAGCCTCGTCACGGGTCAGGAAGATCAGCTCCTCCTCATCGTAGCGGGTATCGGGGATCTCAAGCATTTCCTTGGTTTCACCTTCGGAATTGACATCTCCGGAAACACCGGGCTTGCTGTTGGCTTCGGTTTCTGTTTCGGTACCTGTACCGCAAGCACAAGCGCTCAAGAGCAGAAGCGCTGCCATGAAGGCACAGAGACCTTTCTTAAAGAAAGTCATAAAATCCTCCTTGAAAATTATATTAACAATTCATTATACCATAAGGGATGTGATAATCAAGCAAAATTTTGTAAACGATTATAAGAAATTTGTAAATAATTACACACAAATGTCATAGCTGAGTCGGTAGAGGCGCTCGAACTTGGCATGACGGTATTCGCAACGGGCGCGCATCTGTGCCAGCTGGAAGTCTGTAAAGCCTTCCAGATCTCCGTCCTTCAGCTTGTTCTTGTACATCTTATCAAGCACAAGAGCGAAGTTGATATCCACTGCGGTAACACGGTTCTCCAGAATGGACATGACCATGTTGCTCTTGCCCTCGAGAAGCAGATTTACAGCCTCTACACCCATTTGTGTGGCGGTCAGACGGTCGCGCAGGGTAGGGTCACCGCCGCGGATGATGTGCCCCAGCTTGTTGAAGCGGGAATCCACGATGGTACGCTCGCTGATCTCTTTTGCCAGCGCGGCGCCGAAAGGTAAATCACCCACCTTGGGCATACCTTCGCTGACGATAGCGATCATGCCGCGCTTACCCTTTTTGCGGGCTTCCTCGATTTTATGGATGGCGTATTCCTTATCGAAGGGAATCTCGGGGATGGTTAAACTGATAGAGCCTGTAGCGATACCCGTATACAGCGACAGATAGCCGCACCCGTTACCCATGACCTCAGTCACGAGACACCGGGCATGAGACTCTGCAGTGTCGCGGAGCTTGTCGATCATAGAGCAAGCGTTGTTCAGCGCTGTGTCAAAACCGATGGTTTGATCCGTTGCTGTGATATCGTTATCAATGGTGCAGGGAATACCAATGGAAGGAATGCCGTGATTGGTCAGGTCCGTGGCACCGCGGAAGGTACCGTCACCGCCAAGAGCGATGATCGCGTCGATCTGATGATCGTGACAAGCCTTGAGCGCTTTCTTCATACCTTCTTCGGTCTTGAACTCGTCACATCGGCTGGAATACAGGATGGTACCGCCTCTTGTCACGATATTAGACACGCTGGAGGATTCCAGCGGGCGAAGCATGTGACGTTTAATGTGCTCGGGGTTAGGCTCATCTGCAGCGCCAAGCAATCCGGCGTAACCGCCGAGAATACCGACAACTTCAATGCCTTGACTCAAAGCACGGCGGGTGACTGCACGGATGGCGGCATTCATACCGGGCGCATCGCCGCCCGAAGAGAGAATACCGATTTTTCTGAATTTTGCCATAAATTTTCGATCTCCTTTACGTGGTAATTTTACATATGCTTGACGGCTTCCAACGCGGCGACAAAGGCGCGCCCGGAAACGGCTTCGCGAATATAGTTGCGGGATTTGTTGCGGTAATAGAGCTTCAGGGAGGTGGTGCCGTTGGGAGTCGCAATGCCCACATAGACGGTTCCCACGGGATTTTCCTCGGTTCCTCCCCCCGGTCCCGCATAGCCGGTTGCCGACAGGGCAACGTCACAGCCCAGTGCGCGTCTGGTGCCTTCCGCCATTTGCTGAGCGACCTCATGGCTGACCTCTGTCACCTTCTCAATGGTCTTGGGATCCACCCCTACCAGCTTGACCTTGACGTCGTTCTGATAGGTCATAAAGCCGCCAAGAAACACAGCAGATGCCCCCGGGACACTTGTCAGTCGCTGTCCCATCATGCCGCCTGTACAGGATTCCGCAGTGCCAAGGGTCATCCCCAAGGCTTTGAGTCGGTCGATGAGGGCAACCTCGGGACTGGGTACGTCAATACCATAAATATAGTCCCCCACAGGGCTTTCATATACACGGGAAATGAGTTCATCGCACATTTTTTCTGCTTGCTCGTAAGTTCTTGCTTTGGCGGTGACCCGCAGGCGAACCTCGCCTTTGCCGCAGTAGGGCGCAAGGGTGGGATTAACCGAAGAAATCATCAAGTCTTTCAGCTTGGATTCAGCATCACTCTCGCCGATCCCCATGAGGTGAATATTCTTGCTCACCAGTACGCCGTCACAGAAGGGGCGAAGCAAGGGCAGAGCGGCATCTTCAAACATTGGCTCAAGCTCTGCGGGAGGACCGGGGAAGAGCATGGCTGTGCGGGTATCGTCTCCCACGGCAAGTCCCGGTGCCGTTCCGAAAGCGTTGGGCAGAATCACAGCCCCCTCGGGCATCATGGCTTGCTTGACGTTGCTCTCACTCATGACTCTCCCTGTCTTTTCAAAATACTGCTTGATCTTTTGGAGAGAAGGCTCGTGCAAAACCATCCCGCGACCGAAATAGTTTGCCACCGTCTCTTTGGTCAGGTCGTCATAAGTGGGGCCCAGCCCTCCCGACAGGATCACCAGATCCGCCTTTGGGCGTCCGTGACCCGAAAAAGCATCTCCGAGTGCAGCCTTCAATCGGTCGGGATGATCGCCAACCACGGCTTGATGATAAACTGAAATACCCAGAGCCGCCAGCTGTTTCGACAGGTACGCTGCGTTGGTATTGATAATGTCACCCAGCAAAAGCTCGGTGCCAACGCAGAGGATCTCGGCTACACGGATGGGGGAACGACGGATGGTTTGGTTTGCGGACGACATAAGACCTCCTCTGAAATAACTCAATGCAAGGTAAGAGGCATTGCGGTCGCAATGCCTCTTGGTTCATGTATCAATCGTTCTTGATATGAACGTCCATCTGGGGGAAGGGAATGGATATACCGTTTTCCGTGAAAGCTTTGTTGATACCCTCGGTCAGATCAAAATTGACATCCCAGAAGTCTGCGCTGTCAGTCCAGACACGAAGCGTGATTTTCAGGGAAGAATCAGCCATTTGCGTCATGCGGATAAAGGGCGCGGGATCCTTTAAGACCTTCTCGTGCTTGTTGACGAGTGCCATCACGATGTCCTTTGCCTTTTCCACGTCGGTGCCGTAGGCTACGTTCAACTCGATATCCACGCGGCGATTCTTCTCCTTGGAGTAGTTGATCATGACGGAGTTGAGCAGGGAACCGTTGGGGATGGTGACGTGACGATTGTCACCCGTTCTGACAACGGTGTAAAAAATGCCGACCTCAATGACCGTCCCCGAATTGCCGCAGGCTTCAAGAAAATCGCCAACGCGGAAGGGACGGAAGATGAGGAGCATCAGACCGCCCGCCATGTTAGAGAGAGAACCCTGCAAAGCCAACGCGAGGGCGGCACCGCAGGTTGCCAGCACGGTGACCACAGAAGCTGTCTCCACACCGAGAATACCGACGATACAGACGAGCAAAACGGCATACAAGCCAATCTTCAAAAAGCTGTTAATAAAAGTCAAAGCGGTGGGATCCATTTTCTTGGTGGCTTTTCCGGTGGTGAGCTTTTTCAGGATAAACTTGATAAGCAGATTACCGATCAGCAATACCAAAAGGGAAAGAACGATCTTCCAGGCAAGATCCAGACAGAAATTGAGAATGCTTTCCCAAATTTGATTCCAATCCATGTTGAAGTCCTCCTTATGTTTCGATTAAACTACATTATACCACAACCATGTGATTTTGTAAAGATAATCAGAAAAAAAGATTGAAAAATTTCAAGTTTTTTGATATAATATGCTAAAATGTCCATAAAGGAGAACTGTAGCGTGAATCAATCCTGCGTCCAATGCCCAAGACGTTGTGGCACTCAACGAACCGATGCCTCTTCCGGCTTTTGCCGTATGCCCTCGGATATCTACGTGGCAAGATGTGCCCCACACCTGTGGGAAGAACCGCCCATCAGCGGCAGCCGCGGTTCGGGCACGGTCTTTTTCTCGGGTTGTAACCTCCGATGCGTGTTTTGTCAGAACGCCGTGATCAGCCGAGAGGGGAAAGGACAGCCGGTCACGCAGGATCAGCTGATCTCCATGATCCAAAGCCTTGCGGACGAGGGGGTCCACAATATCAATTTCGTCACCCCGACCCACTACACCGAGCAACTGATCCCCGTGCTGGAAAAGGTCAGACCGCAACTGAAGATCCCTGTGGTCTGGAACAGCAGCGGCTACGAAAACGTGGATTCCTTGCGCCGCCTTGAGGGGCTGGTGGACATCTATCTTCCCGATTTCAAGTATATGTCAACAGAACTGTCCACGTCTTATTCAAAAGCACCCGATTACGCTGAGGTTGCCACAAGGGCGGTGCTTGAGATGTACCGTCAGGTAGGGAAGCCTGTCTTTGACGGACAGGGACTGATGACACGGGGCATGATCATCCGCCATCTGATCCTGCCGGGCTGCCGAAAGGATTCCATTGAGGTTGTCCGCCACCTCGCCGAAATATTGCCTGTCGATGGATTCAAGCTTTCCCTCATGAGACAGTATACACCCGAGTTTGCCTGCCACACCCCCTACAAGAATCTTCACAGGCGGCTGACCGACTTTGAATATCAGTCGGTGGTGGAGGACGCCCTGCGGTTGGGGATGGACGGCTACACCCAAGGGAAAGACTCGGCATCGGCAAAGTTTACCCCCATCTTCTGAAAACGTTACGGATAAAAAGGAAAGGATGCTGCACGGGGCAGCATCCTTTTGATGATTAGGATTCTTTTTTGTAAATGCCGTATTTTTGATACATTCCGTCAAGTCCCAGCGTGTACAGCTCCTCCACGGAGGTTGTCGCCGCAAATAGTTTTTCCAGCATGGCATTCTCCACCAGAGGGGTTTGGGCGGAAGGGAAGACCACACGGTCACCGCAGGGGGTGATGACTGCCATCAGACGACCTTCGCCACCGGGCTTGGGGGTTTCCAGCGCGTTCTCTATCGTATGGTATGCACGATAGAAATCATGAGGCAGACGCTCATTCTTGTAAGAATAGGTGGTCTCTGCCATTTCCATGTTTGTACGCAGCTTCAGGGCACCATCCTCGTAGTCAAAGGTGTAGGCAATAAAACCGAAAGTCATGAGATAGCCCGGAGAGTAATCAATGTTGTCATAGAAGTAGACGAACAGAGTACCGTCATCCATGGCATAGGAGGACTCGGTATAGATCATGCCGCTGTAGCGGCGGCTCATCAGGTATTTGGTCTGATAGTCCTCGTCATCGTCTGACAGTCCTACCTTGACGATCTTGCCGTCCTCAAGAGACAGCACGTCGAAGTACAAACGACAGGCATTGTCCTTGGCGGTATCCTCCACAATGCCGTAGCGCAGGACGTAGGTCCTGGTTTCACAGATATTGATCGGCACTTTAATTTGTCTGGCTTGCAGATCCACAGCCCGCTCGCCGTCCCTCAGCCTCGGTGCTTCGGCGGTGGCAAGGAAGGCATCCAGATTCTTGATGGCGTAGACGGGCAGGTCGCTGCTATGCTCGCCGATGGCTTCCGACAAAGGCAGATCACCGTCGATACAATGGACGGTAGCGGGGGCTGCGCCCGGATCCTCGAAATAGATCTGCTTGAACTCTTCCATGGTACCGTTGTAGTAAATATCCGACAGCACACCGTTGGAGACAAAGGGCAAGCCACTTCTTCCCACGTATTTGAGATTCTTTCCCAAATGGATCTCCTTTAAGGTCATGAACGTACTGGTAAAGGCGCTGTCTTCGATATATTCCAGGCTGTCGGGCAGATAGACCTCGGTGAGGGAATCGCAGAAGGAGAAGGCGCGTCTTTCAATGCACTTGACACCCTCGCTGACGATCACCTGATACAGCAGATCATTGCCCTCGAAAGCGGCATTAGCCACAGAAATAACCTGCCGTCCCTCATCGTCCACCGAAGGGATGATCAACACAGGCTGGTTGTATTCCATGGCGTAGACTCGGCTCTTGTCATCACCGACGGGAGAATATTGCAGAGAACCCAGGGGGTGTCCGTCGTTTCCGACGCGGTCGGTCAGACCTTTGATGGCTGTCTCAAACGTGGGATAGAAGCTGATCTCCTCAAAGACCACCGCTTTGTCACCGCAATATGCCTGACTGGAATTATGGAACCAGTTGAAGTATAGATAGGGGATCTCTCCTTGGGCGAAGGCGGGGTCGTTGGGCGTCCTGATGATCAGATACACGTCCCGAGTCTCATAGGGCGAGTAGTAGAGCTTAATGTGTGCGCCCTGAATATCAGCCTTTTCGGTGGTTTTTCCCCATATTGCGCCCAAGCCTTCGGGGGTGAAATTGAAGTTTTCATAGGTGAGCTTCATAAAGATCACGCCCGGCGTTTGAAGCTCGGTCGTCTCATCCGAGAACGCTTTCATCAGCTCAAGCACGTTGATGGTTACCCATGGGCTGTTGTTCACGTCCGTGGGATTCCAGGAGCCCTTGATTCTCAGCTTCTTTTGATCGGTGATCTCAAGGATCCCGTTGGTGGGGGTAAAGAAGCTGAGATATTCTTCCTTCATTTCCGTCCCACGGACAGGCTCGGGGACGGTTTCCTCGGGTTCTTCCGTAGGAAGATCCTGGGGAAGGGTTTCGGTCTCTGTGGCGGGGGCTTCGGTGAGGGCGTCTGTGCTGATGGGGGGCTTGGGGTCAGGTTGCAGTCCTGCCCAGATGATGCCGCCCAACACGCTGACCGACACCAGAGCGCAGACCGCCGCGACACCCCAGCCGCTGTTGATAAACCGACGAAACACCGAGGGGCGGCGTAGATTCGCTTTACTTGTATTGGTAATGGCAGCAGACATGATCAGGTCGTCATTCATGTCGTTCATGGCTTCAAAAATGGTCAGTCCTTTCATACTCGATACCCCCTTTGATTCAAAAATTCTCTGAGTTTTTCCCGCGTGCGGTAAAGTCTTGCCGAGACCGCGCCCGCCGTCATACCGTGGTGCTTTGCCATAGCGGATACCGCATAGGCGTGCCAGTAGCGTCCCATGAACAGCTGACGGTCCAGCGGCTCCTGACGGTTCAGAAACTCGGTCAGAAGCTCGGGTAGCTCACCTGCCGATTCCTCGGGCATGGGGATGCATTCCTCCAGCTCGTGAAGCGCTATGTCAAAGTCCCGATTTCTGCGCTGCCTCTTGTTGTCTCGCAAACGGTTGATGGACAACCTTCGCGCGATCTTGCAGATGTAGGCGCCCAGTGACGTGGGACGGTTGGGCGGGATGCTGTTCCATGTTTTCAGATACGTATCATTGAGACATTCCTCCACGTCGGACGGATTGCCCAAAATGTTTGACGAGACACGGGTGCAAAGTCCGCCGTATTTCGCGGCGGTCTCTGTGATGGCACGCTCGTCCCGTTCGAAATATAAGGCAATGATGTTTTGATCATCCATATTGTCTGACTCCTTTCTGCTTACTTGGAAAGCCGGGGGATGACACTCCGCGTTTAAAGCGAAGTACCCGAGGCGCTTTCCGATAAGTCCTTTCACCTATCATGACACCGCTTGATACGCGGATCTTACAAAAACTCAGAAAAAAATTGGAATTTTATAAAAAAAGCGACAGAAGTTACTCTGTCGCTTGGATCAAAAGGCATCAGATCCCTTTTTCTGCGCGCCATTCCTCAGCCTTGGCAGCAGACATTCTCTTGATGTTCTCCTCGGTGTAGGGAGACTCAGCGCCGCCATTGACGTACAGGAAGTACTTGCCTGCGGCGGTAACGTAGAGGGACTCCTCGTAACCGGCAGGATCGCCCAGCTCACCGCTGGTGAACTTAGCCACGAGATCTGCAGCCTCGGTGTCGTACTCGACCTTGCAAATGATCTTTTTCATATAACGGTAAACTCCTTTCTTGTGACGAACAGTGTCCATCACATCGCTTGCGGGATATTATAGCATAGATTGTGAAAAAATGCAAGAGGAAATTTTCTGAAAAAAGCGCTGATATCAAGGAACGTTTGGTTTTAATGACGATTTTCCCCGATTGAATTTGTGCAAATTCCAAAACTTTTTTTCAAAACCCTATTGACAAAAGGGAAGAAGTATGCTATAATGACAGAGTCAACGGGAGCAAGGTACATCTCGGAGCGAGTTGATATTCTGCCGGTGTGGCGGAACAGGCAGACGCCCGGGACTTAAAATCCCGTGATGCGAGAGCATCGTACCGGTTCGATCCCGGTCACCGGCACCACAATTTCATATATCGCGGGGTAGAGCAGTTGGTAGCTCGTCGGGCTCATAACCCGGAGGTCGTGAGGTTCAAGTCCCACCCCCGCAACCAAAAAACAAAGGACACCATCCGGTGTCCTTTGTTTTTTGCTTACAGAGTGAGATTTGAGCTTCAGCAAGATCTCCCGTCGCGAAGCGACCGGAGGGAGTGGGTTAGCGCCGCAGGAAAGCCACAGCGTGGCTTTCTGAGAAGCGGTGGAGCCAAAGCGGGAGGCTTTCGAGGCAAACTGTGTTTGCCGATGAAAACGACACGCGACGCGAGTGGGCAAACAAGTCCCACCCCCGCAACCAAAAACGAAAGCAGTCCAATGGGCTGCTTTTTCGTTTTTGGTTGCAATGAAGCGCACCTGCAGTGCATTAAGCGAGTTGCGCAGCAACTCATGAAGCAGCCTTCGGCTATGAAGCGTTGCTTCGCAACATGAAAAATGAAAAACGTGCGCTTCGCTTCATGGCGGCAGAGCCGCCGCTTCATAGAAGCCGCAAGGCTTCTGCTTCATATTCGCGAAGCGAATGCTTCATTGACAAAGCTTTGAATTTATGATATAATTATTTCAACAAATAATCATAAAACCCCTGGACTTTTCGCATTCTTTCGGTATCATGTGTATTACCACCCGAAAGGAGCGTGAAAATGATAGACCTGAAGCCATATTATCTAATTCGTTTTTGTTTTTTTGTTTGTATTGTGATAAAACCATAACCAAGCATTGACTTTGTAAAAATAGAGGAATATTATGATTTATTCATTGCCGCCGGTAGGAAATAATGCGCTGGATTTGTTGCATTTTCCGACAAAGCACCAAGCATTTATTTTTCGTGCGTACGAATACGTACCGATAGAAAGAATAGCAAACCTCTTGAGGACGGACGTTAACACGGTAAGACGCGCCGCCGATGAGATGGGATTGCCGGACTACAATCCCAGTGATTTGTGGCTCCGACGCGGTTATATTACGATCATTCGCAGAATGTGGCACATTTTGCCGTACGAGCAGTTATTAGAGCTGCTGGATATGGATGAACAGACGCTTGCGCGTATTATGCGTGAGGATGATTTTCTCGATGTCAAGCTATCGGATAAGCCATACTGTGAAAGAATTTCGTGGCGTGAGCTTACTGAAGAAGAAAGAATAAGGACTCGCCAAATTCAAAAGCTGATGCAATCGCTCGATTTTTCCGGCAAGCAACCGTTTGCATTTGAATATGATGTTCCAAAACTGCAATTTACCGGCAAGGAACGCTTTTCCACACGAATGATCTATGCGTTCTCCGGATTATATCAGCATGCATTCGACGTCGATAGCGAAGAATTTTTGCCCGATGAGCAGCTAAAGGCGTATCAGGCGCTTGGCATAAATGGTATCTGGACACAGGGCGTGCTCTCGCAGCTTACCCCCTTTCCGTTTGATCCTGCCGTTTCAGCGGGATATGAACAGCGCATAAAAAAAATGAGGGCAATGACCGAGCGCTTTGCTCGCTACGGCATCAAGCTCTATTTGTATCTCAACGAGCCACGCTCAATGCCTCTTTCCTTCTTTGAAAAGCACTCTGAACTGCGCGGTCACGTGCAGGGTGAAGACGCCTGCCTTTGCATCTCAACGCCTCAAGTGCGCGATTATCTTACGGATGCTGTGGAGTCAATATGCCGCGCTGTGCCCTTGATAGGCGGCTTTTTTACTATAACAAGATCTGAAAATCTGACAAATTGCTACTCACATTCGGGTTTCGCTTGGAATCCCTGCAACTGTCCCAGATGCAAAAACCGAGGTGTTGGCGAGGTTGTTGCCGAAACAATCGATTGCATCTTAAATGGAGCGTACCGCGTAAGCCGGGATATCAAGGTGTTTGCGTGGAGCTGGAGATGGGATGAGTTTAATGAGGATATCATTAGACAGCTTCCCAAAGATGTTATACTCTTATCGCAGAGCGAATTGGATATTCCGTTTGAGATAGGCGGAGTTAAGGGTAATGTCCTTGACTATTCTATGAGCATTGTCGGTCCGGGAGAGCTTGCGCGCCGCGAATGGAAGCTGGCAAAGGATCGCGGCTTGGAGGTCGGCGCAAAGGTGCAGATAAACACCACGTGGGAAGCATCAACTGTTCCGGCTATTCCTGTACGCCCCTCCATCGAGAAGCATATTAAAACGTTGCAAGAGGAGGGGGTTCAGCATCTTTTGCTCAGTTGGACGCTTGGAGGATATCCCTGCCGTAATATTGCCGCTGCGGCAAAATATTTTTACGAAGAATGTAGTGATCAATCCAAAGACCCTGCGCCATATGAAGCAGAAAAGCAATTCGTCGAGGCATTCAGAGAGTTTCCGTTCCATATCAATGTTCTCTATTTCGGGCCGCAAAATGCGGGTCCCTCTAATCTTCTGTTTGAAAAGCCGACGGGATACAAAACATCTATGACCTGCTTTGCCTATGACGATCTTGAGCGCTGGTGTTCGATATATCCGCTTAACACCTTTGAGGAGCAATTTTCAAAGCTATGTAAAAAATGGGAGATCGGTCTGGATATGCTGGGCGGAGATGACGAAAGCGAAACTGCAATCATGGCAAGAGCGACCTATTGTCTTTTTAAGTCGTCTTTGAATCAGATCAAATTTATTCGCGCCAGAGATAGCGGTCACTATTCAGATGCCGTCTGTGCCGCAAAGGAAGAATTGCTTATTTCCGAAAAAATGTTAGATCTGATGAACAAAAACGCAGCAATTGGATACGAAGCGGCAAACCATTATTATTTTTCAAGAGGTCAAATAGCGGAAAAAATAATAAATTGCAATTATATAATTGATCAGTTTACCAAAAAAAATCCAGCATCTATTTAGAAAGCACAACACAAAGGACACCATATGGTGTCCTTTGGGCTTTAGCGGGGGAGATAGAAAAAGCAAAAAGCCTTGATTTTATTGACTTTTTAGGGGTGGCATCTAAATTGACTGTACAACACAAAAACAAAAAAGCAGTCCGATCGGACTGCTTTTTCGTTTTTGGTTGCAATGAAGCGCACCTGCGGTGCATTAAGCGAGTTGCGTAGCAACTCATGAAGCAGCCTTCGGCTATGAAGCGTTGCTTCGCAACATGAAAAATGAAAAACGTGCGCTTCGCTTCATGGCGGCAACGCCGCCGCTTCACAGAAGCCGAAGGCTTCTGCTTCATATTCGCATAGCGAATGCTTCATTGACAAACACTTAGTTTTATGGTATAATTATCAAAAAGGCGGTGATATTATGGCAAACGATAATCTTTCATATCAACGCTCGTTTCATCAATAAACAGTACTCATATTTTTATTTCTATGTAGACTGGAGAAGTAATATGAAAACAGAAGCTATGCGTGAGCCGAAAAAAGGCACAAGTATCTATTGCAGCTTTGCAGATGAATCTTGGAAAAAAGAGCTTATTCAAGCCTACTCATTTCGCTTCACGGAAACTCCGGATTTCAAGCAGATGGAGAATCACATCACAACGGCTGTAAATTCTGAACACAGGGAGGGTTTTGATAACATTAGCTTGCTCTCTCCGGATACCTATACCGCGGGGGTGAAATTAACGCTTCGTTGCTCGTTTGACGGCATCGGATGCCCTGAAATCATTCTTGTGAGAAAGCCGGAAAAATGCCAAGATGGAGCCGTGCGTTACGGCGAATGCTTTGAGGTTGTCTTATGGAAAAACGGTGTCAACGTATGGCGCCATTTTATGGATGAAAATCACAAATGCAGCTGGCATAAACGTCTTGGACTGACGATGTCCGTAGCCGAAAAGGACATACACGAGCTTAATGTGGAAACTAAAGCAGGCTACATTATTTTTAGTGTCAACGATATAAAAGCAGAACTGCGCACTGAGGACTTATTTGAAGAATTTTACGTAGGTGTAACTGCGTGTGAGGGAATCGTGCGTCTTTATGATTTTAAGGTTGAGTGTTAATCAATAAACGTACTGTCAGAAGCTCGTTTTAAGGAGATATAACCGTTAGGTTCAAGTCCCGTAAGCGCTACGTCGAAAAGATCTTTTTCTTGCTTTCGAAGCGAGATTTTGAATTGCCGCACGACCTCCGCAGTCAAACAGGGCGTTGATTTTCTTAAATAGTCGTTTTTGTCAGGAGTTCATATTGACAAATTATTATAATTATGCTATAATTCTTGTATTTTGATAAAAAGAGGGTTAAAAATGCGTAAATTTCTTTTAATTTTAATCACTGCTATGCTATTTTCCTGCATTCTTATGTCGCTTGCTTCCTGCGATGCATCAGGGGATAATCCTTCATCGGAGATTACCGATGCCGAATCGGAGGCAATTGAGTCCGGTGACTCCACGACAGCGTCCTCGAATGATACGATTTCGGAAACTGAACCTGAAACATCCACGTCATCGCTTCCTGAGGAAACCGTTTCGGAGACTGAACCCGAGTCTACAACATCAACGCCTCCCGAGGATACGAGTTCAGAGGACGATCCTCAACCGGATAAAACGGTTACTTTAGCCAACCCTAACACCGTATTGTTTGAGTCAAACGGTGTTAAGGTAACTGCGTTGGATTTTGGAAACCAAACAAATGAAAGTTATGTTACTTTTGACGTACTGATTGAGAATGAAAATGATCATGATGTCCACATCCTGCTTAATTCTTTGACTGTAAACGGATATTTAATTTCCGGTATGTTAGAGAACTCCACCGCCAAAGCAGGCGCTGAAAAGACAGTTTCTTTTCTTATCAGTAAAAGAGATATTGAATTTGCCGAGATTGATGTCATAAGAGAAATTATCATTTCTTTTTATGCGAAAGATGCCAATTTCGATATGTTTATTTTACCAACAGATCCGATAAGTCTCAGAACCACTCAGTTTGATTCTCCCGCTCCGGAATTAGATACAAGCGGTGTGCAGGTATATAATGACAAAGGTATCTTGATTGTTGCTAAAGAAGAATTGTGTACCGATAACCGCTATGTGATGCCTAAATTACTTATAAAGAATTCTTCGGATGCCAAAATTTCTGTAAGCTGCACCAAACTTCTTGTCAACGGAAAGGAAATATCAAACTTCAACTGCATTCGTTATGGCAGAGTACCGAGCGGTATCATTTCTTATAATAGTATGGATATAGACTTGAGTGAACTTGAAACTCTTGGAATAGAGAAAGTTGAGACAATAGAAATGACGTTGAAAGTGTTATCAGCTGATTTTTCGTTAATCGCAGGTGATTTGACCGTTAAAGTTAATTATGAATGATTTTTACAGGTTATTACAAAGACGATAATCCCCCCGCAACCAAAACAGAAAGCAGATGCATCGCATCTGCTTTTTGTTTTTACTGATCAAAGCATATGAATATATCATCACCGTCTTTTCCCGCAAGTAGGGGACACAGATGCGCGAAGACGCCTGACAACCTAAAGAAAGGGAAGTGCGCTCCCCTCAGAACGATCACGGTGGGCAAGTAATCGGTATATTATTTAAAAAGCACTCACTATATCGCACGTTATATAACATTCTTTATACTCGGCCTCTGAGTTGTATTTGTGACTGAATGCGGCGCGATTTATTCATTTTGCTTTGAAGTATCACGAGTTATAAAAGCTTTTCAAAAGTGATATTTGTGAACGCTTTATCAGACAAACGTAATCATCATGTTAAGATTTTGCAATTATCTTCATTATTTATATTAGTACTCACCGGTGGATTTGTAATTGCGTTTGTTTTTCTTGTCAAAAGGGAAGGTTGGAACAAATGTATAAGAAAAACGACGGTATGTGCACTTCTTTTCCTTTACATTTATAATATATAAATCTTTTTGCAAGTTTTCGCACAAAACTTGCAAGGTGTGTCGCATTTTTGTGAACTAATAGTAAACAATCGTGTTTTTTTTTGTTAACAGTAGCGTTTACATCTTGCATTTTAATCCTACTATGTGCTAAACTATATGCATCACTCTTTTGAGGAAAGAAAGGAACACTTCTATGAAGACCAAGACAATGCTTAGAAGCCTGCTCGCAGTGCTTCTGGCAGCAGTTATGCTGCTGTCCGTAGTTGCTTGTACCAAGGAGCCTCCCGTAGAGGAAAACCAGGACAAGAACTACACCTACAACACGTACCTGACGCTGTCTCCTTCCAACTGGAATGAGCTGACCTATCAGGACAACAATGACACCGAGATCATGAGCTATATCGGCTCCAGTTTCTTCGGTTACGACTTCAAGTACGACGCCGACGGCAAGATCATCCCCGGTGAGTACCAGGTCGTTTACGAGGCTGCTACCAAGCTCGAGGACGTTTCCGCCGCTTACGTTGGCGACAAGTGGGGCGTTCCTGAGGGTGGCAAGGGCTACGCTTACAAGATCACTCTCCGTAATGATCTGAAGTGGCAGAACGGCGATCCCATCAAGGCTGAAGACTTCGTGTACACCATGAAGGAACAGCTCAACCCCGATTTCCAGAACTACCGTGCAGACTCCTTCTACGCAGGCGCACTCATTCTGGTTAACGCAGAGAACTATGTCAAGCAGGGTCAGACTCTGGAGGCTGTTGATAACTCCGCTTCCGGTCTGTACACCGTTGCTGACCTGAAGAAGGGCGACGACGGCGTTTACACCCAGCCCGATGGCAAGCCCATCTACTTCGCCCTGACTGATCCTCTGAGCTGGTGCAACGGTAATACCGTGACCGATTACGCCGGATACCTTGACGCTGATGCATTCGCAGCTCTGCAGGCTCTGGCAAACGACAAGGGTCGTGTTGCTGTTACCGACGAGACCATCGCTCTGGTCACCAAGCTGATCGACACCGATAACTGGGGTCACGAGCCTCCCGAAAACGTTCCTTACTACATGGTTTACGAGTACACCTACGCTGAGACCAAGTTTGAGGACGTCGGTATCTTCGTTGGCGACAACGAGTACGAGATCGTGATCGTTCTGCAGAACTCTCTGAATCTTCTGAAGGACGACGGCTCCCTTGATTACAAGGCAGCTTACAATATGTCTTCTCTGCCTCTGGTTCACAAGGCAACCTACGAGGCTAACAAGGTCGCTCCCACCGAGGGTGTTGACCTTTGGACTTCCAAGTACAACAGCTCCGTAGAGACCACCATGAGCTGGGGTCCCTTCGTGCTTGAGAGCTACCAGGCAGGCAAGCAGCACGTGCTTGTCAGAAACGAGAACTGGTACGGCTACGCTCTGGAAGAGAACGAGGGTCTGTACATGACCGACAAGATCGTTTGCGACATCGTTGAGGACTGGAACGCCGCTTGGGTTAAGTTCCAGGCAGGTGAGGTTGACGGTATATCCATCGACGTCTCCATCGCTGACGACTACAAGACCTCCGAGCGCGCTTACTTCACTCCCGACGATTTCGTTGGTTCTCTCCAGCTCCAGTCCAACGTTGAGCAGCTGAAGGCTCGCGAGTCCGACGGTATCAACAAGTCCATCCTGGGCTACACCGATTTCCGTAAGGCTCTGTCTCTCTCCATCAACAGAGAAGACTACGCTCAGAAGTGCACCACCTCCTCCAAGGCAGGTTTCGGTCTCTTCAACTCCATGCACTACTACGACGTTGCTAACGGCGGCGTGTTCAGAAACACTGATGAGGCTAAGCAGGTGCTTTGCAACATCTACAACGTTGACGCTTCCAAGTACGAGAGCCTTGACAAGGCAGTTGCAGCCATCACCGGCTACGACCTTGATACCGCAAAGACTCTGGTTACCAAGGCTTACAACGACGCTCTGGCAGCAGGCGACATCAAGGATTCCGACAAGGTTCTCCTGACCTTCGGTACCGGTGCCATTACTGAGAGCGTTGAGAGACAGTTTGAATACATCAAGAACGCTTGGGTAGAGCTGGTTAAGGGCACTCCCCTGGAGGGCAGACTTGATGTGGAGCTGAAGGACTTCGCTACCGCTTGGGCTAACGACTTCCGTGCAGGCGCATACGACGTTTGTATGGGTGGTTGGACCGGCGCTGCTTGGGACCCCGGCTACTTCCTGCTGGCTTACCTGGATTCCGGTTACATGTATTCCGCAGCTTGGGATACCGCTAACACCATGATGGAGTTCACCATGAAGGGTGTTGGTGAGAACGGTGCAGATATCACCGAGACCATGAGCCTCCTTGACTGGTACGATTGCCTCAACGGTGCATCTGATGCTAAGTACAACTGGAGCGCTACCGCTCTGGAAGAGAGCCAGAGACTCCAGCTGATCGCAGCTCTGGAGGAGCAGGTTCTTAAGGTTTACTACACTGTGCCCCTTGTTAACAACTTCGGCGCATCCTTGATCTCCTATAAGGTTGACTACATTACCTATGAGTACAACACCTTCATGGCTTACGGCGGTCTCAAGTACATGACCTACAACTTCGATGACGAAGGTTGGGCAGCAGAGGTTGCTAAGTACAACGGCGAATTGAATTACAAATAATCTTTCGTCTTAAACTTTAAAGATTTTGAGGGATAGTTTCACGACTATCCCTCATTGTCGGTTTAATAAACAGAGAAAGGAGAACGAAAAAATGTATATGTTCAAATATATCTGTAAAAGAATTGGCCTCATGGTCATGACTTTTCTGATTATTTTTGTAACATGCTTTGTTTTGGTCAAGCTTCTTCCTATCGATACAACAGCCGGCTTCGGTGAAGACACCGAAAAGATCATTGCTCAGTTTGAAGCGAGAGGCTATTTTGATCCTATACCTGAACAGTTTTTCAGATATATCAAGCGCATTGTGTTGGATGGTGACTTCGGTATCGGCTTCAGAATGCCCGAATACCGCGGTGACGCCGTGTGGGACATTTTCATTGAAAAGCTCCCCGCAACCATTTTGATTAACGTTTATTCATCTCTTCTTGCCGTACCGATCGGCATTCTGCTCGGCATTTTTGCCGCGCTGAAAAAGAACAAATGGCAAGATCATACCATCAGTACAGCGGTTATGGTCTTTATTTCGGTGCCTTCCTTTGTCGTGGCATCCCTGATTCTGTATCTTCTGTGCTTTAAGCTCAGTCTTTTCCCCACAAGCATGAAATCATTCGCGGATATCATCAAAGCATATCCCGAAAAGAATTATGTATATACCCCCGGTACTTTTAACTGGTCCTTGTATTTTAACAAGGAAATGTTTATGTCCATGGTTCCTGCGGTATTTGCTATGTCCTTCGGTTCTATCGCAGGCTATGCACGTTTTACTCGTGCCGAGCTGACCGAAGTGCTGACCAGCGACTTTATGCTTTTGGCAAGAACCAAGGGTCTGACCAAGGCTCAAGCCACCACGAGACACGCTCTGCGTAACTCCATGGTGCCGATTTTCCCGTCTATTATTGGTGAATTTATCAGCGTGCTGTCCGGCTCGCTTGTTATAGAGAGAATTTTCTCCATCCCAGGTGTTGGACGTTTGTATCTTAACTCGATCAATGCCCAGGACTACGACTTCTTCATGATGCTGTCCGCGTTCTATCTGTTGGTAGGACTTGTGGCAAGCCTTGTGATCGACCTGTCCTACGGTATCATTGACCCGAGAATCAGAATGGGGGCGAAATAAATGAAAGCACAAGATTATCAAATCTCAAGTGAAAAGTTTAAATTTCGTTCCACCGACGTTGTCCTTCATGACAACAAGCTGGAAACCAAGCCCGTCTCTTATTTCAGAGACGCCATGAACCGTTTCGCAAGAAACAAGGCTTCTATCGTGGCTTCCATTATCATCGGCATCCTGGTGCTGTTTGCCATCCTCGGTCCGATCCTCTCTTGCTACACCGTAGCTTATGAGGACGTCAGCTATGCTTATATGCTGCCCAAGAATCAGCTGTTCTATGATCTCGGCATCCCCTTCTGGGATGGCGGTCAAAAGAAAGAAGTTAACAAGTCTTCCTACGACGCTTATCTTGCTATTCAGCAGGAGACGGGTCGAGAAGTGGTCATGTCTGACGTCGAAGTGCTGGAAGATGAGTATATGGGTAAAACCAGAAAGCTCTATTCCTTCCGACTGGATAGCTACAACGCCGTCGGTGTTAAATACGAGCTGCTTTCCACCGCGGAGTATGAAGCCATTCAGAAGTATCAGGACGAGCATAACGTCCAGATCATTTTCCCCATCACCGATCCAGAGCTTCGTCCCGAAGCAGAACAGGATCTGTCCAATGCAAACATCTGGTATCAGACCAAGCTTGGCGGTGGTCGTAAGACCGAAATCGTTTACGACAAGGACGGAAACTTTATTCCGATCTATCTGGCAGACAACGGCAAAGACCACTATACCAGTAAAATGTACTGGGAAGGGGAGACCAAGCAGTATAACTACGCCGAGGAGACCATCCCCGGTCAGTGGAGAGTCCGTGTTGACTATCTGGAATATTACAAGTACGTTCACGCCATGGCTGACGACGGCATCAAGGAGCCTTCCTTCCTCTTTGGCACCAATCATGCAGGTAAGGACCTCTTTACTTGTCTTGCCGGCGGTGCCCGCTTCTCCTTCCTCCTTGCCATCGTTGTTGCTTCCGTAAACCTGGTTGTCGGCGCGATCTACGGCGCGATTGAAGGCTACTACGGCGGTAAGATCGATATCGTCATGGAGCGATTCGTGGAGATTTTGTCGGCAATCCCCTTCATGATCGTCATTACGCTGCTTAAGTACCATTTGAACGCCTCACATATCGTGATCCTGCTCATCTCCTTCTTTATCACAGGTTGGACAGGCATGGCAGGACGAACGCGTATGCAGTTCTATCGATTTAAGAACCAGGAGTACGTTCTGGTGGCACGCACCTTGGGCGCCAAGGACTGGAGAATCATGTTCAAGCATATTTTCCCCAACGCCATCGGTACCCTGATCACCAGTAGCGTGCTGGTCATCCCCAGCGTCATCTTCTCCGAGACCAGCCTTAGCTATCTCGGTATCATCAGCTTGAACACGGGTAATCTGACCAGCGTAGGTACGCTGCTTTCTTCCGGACAGACCTATCTGTTCACCTATCCTCATATGATCCTTTTCCCCGCAGTCTTCATCAGCTTGTTGATGCTTTGCTTCAACCTGTTCGGTAACGGTCTGCGTGACGCGTTCAACCCCTCCTTGAGAGGTACGGAATAATATAAGGGATTTACTAAAATTGATATCTGACAAAAAATGATTGCCACGAGGGCGGAGAATACAAGCTTTGCCCTTCACGGCAGAAAGGAATGGTCGTATTTATGGATAAGAAATTAGAAGTAAAGAACCTGCAAATCTCATTCCGCACCCAAGGTGGTATCTTAAAGGCCGTTCGTAACATCTCCTTTGATCTTTATTCTGGTGAGACGTTAGCTATCGTTGGAGAGTCAGGCTCAGGAAAATCCGTAACCAGTAAAGCGATTATGGGTATTCTTGCGGGCAACTCTATCGTCGAGGGCGGCGAGATCTTATATGATGGACAGGATTTACTCAAAATTTCTGAGGAAGATTTTCACAAGCTTCGCGGCGATAAGGTCGCGATGATCTTCCAGGATCCGTTGTCGAGCCTGAACCCCATCATGCGTGTCGGTCAGCAGTTGACCGAAGCCATGATCCTCAAGGCAAAGACCGGTAAGAGAAACGCAAAAAATGCGTTCAATTCTATGCTCAAGCTTTTGGGCGAAAATATCACTGCCGCCTACAAGGAGGCAGGACAGGATAACGCGTCTGCTATTGCTGAAAAGTTGAAGGAATTTGACCTTTTCTGTATCAGCGCCGCAAATATTGAGAGAGAGTTCAATGATGCATACGGCGTTGCCGTCCAGTTGGACGTTGATGTAGAGAACACGGTTCGTATGCTGGAAAAGCAGAGAAAAGTGGACGTTGACTCTCTGTCAAAGCGTTACGCAAAATTGCTCAAGCAGGCGTATCATCCCTACGTGATTGCCGAAAACGAGGCTGCTCACGCTTGCATGAACAACCTCGGCACTTTGGCTAAAGCAGGGAAGAACGTTGATCCCGCACAAGCACTCGCTACGTTCAAGGCGCTTTCCGACATGGTCAAAGCTGCGCTGAACCAGGAAAAGCCCAACTTCTTTACGCTGGGCTACTATAAGTCCAAGAATCCCAATGCCGACGTCAGCGGCATGAACATGGATGAGCTGAATCGGATGACCCGTGAGTTTTTGGACAAGAACTTTATGCTGGACTTTATCGCTTCGGGTGAGAAGGGTGTTGTCTATGCACAAAACCGTTCCATCGCTGCTAAGAGCAACGCGATTCCCGAGCTGGAAGAAGCCTTGAATTACTTCCGTACAAGCGAAATCATTCAGGAAGATAAGGCAAACGCTTACCTCAAGAGCCTTTCCGCTAAGGTTGCCAAGGGTGTTAACCGTTTGACTGTCAAGAAAGAAAGCGTAGAATACGTTTTCCGCTCTGCCTTTGAAAACGCTTTAAAGAGCTATTTCTTCGGTCTTAAGAAGAACCCCAAGGAAGAGAAGATCTACCTGAAGAATAAGGAAAAGTATGATAAGCTGGTCGCCAAGGGTGTGACTCCCGATTGGGAGCTGACCCCCCAGGTCATTATTGATATGGACCTGCAACGGGCGAATATCTGCAAAATTCTTGAAAACATTCTGAATCACTACAAGGACAGCATCGAAAAGTCCAAAACCTTTGATGCCAACGCCCGTGTGGTTGAGATCATCGACTACCTCAAGGATCAGGCTTCCAGATTCGTCGTTAAGATGAACAAAAAGATCGCCAAGGCGAAGGCAATCAAATTGCTGGAAGAAGTCGGTATCCCCGAGCCTGCTGCCCGTTACAAGCAATTCCCCTTTGAGCTGTCCGGCGGTATGAGACAGAGAGTGGTCATCGCGATTGCGCTGTCCGCCAACCCCGACATTCTCATTTGCGACGAGCCTACCACGGCTTTGGACGTGACCATTCAGGCACAAATCCTTGAGCTGATCAAGAAGATCAAAGAGGAAAGAAACCTTTCTGTCATCTTCATTACCCACAACATGGGCGTCGTTGCCAACATGGCAGACCGAATTGCCGTCATGTATGCCGGTAAGATCGTGGAGCTGGGTAATTCCGAGGAAGTCTTCTACAGCCCCGCCCATCCTTATACCTGGGCGCTGCTCAGCTCTATGCCTGACCTGGAAACCACCGAAAAACTGGAATCCATCCCCGGCACCCCTCCCAACATGATCTATCCCCCCAAGGGCGATGCTTTCGCGGCAAGAAACAAGTATGCGCTTGAGATCGACTTTGAGCTGGAGCCTCCGCTCTTTGAGATCACCCCTTCTCACTACGCCGCCACTTGGTTGTTGCATCCCAATGCTCCCAAGGTTGAAATGCCCCAGCTGATTCAAGCCCGTATCGAACGAATGAAGAAGGAGAGAGAATAACATGGAAGAAAAAGAAGTTTTGTTAAGTGTTAAAAATCTCCAGCAGTATTTCAAGATCGGCAAGCACGAACTAAAGGCAGTGGATAACGTCAGCTTTGACGTCTATAAGGGCGAGGTTTTCGGTCTTGTAGGCGAATCCGGCTGTGGTAAGACCACTACCGGTCGTTCCATCATCCGTCTTTACGATATCACCGGCGGTTCTGTATACTACAAGGGCGAGCGTATCTGTGCAGGTACTCGTAGCTACAAGGATGCTATCAAAAAAGCCAAGAAGGATTTGGCTGCCGGCGCTATCACCAAGGAAGAGCATGACCAAATCGTTGCGAAGAACCGCGAAGAGATCAAGTCCGCGATTAAGGATCACAACAGATGGGCTCGTACCAAAGGCGAAAACAAGCTGACCAATGAGATTCAGATGATCTTCCAGGATCCCATTGCCTCTCTTGACCCCCGTATGACGGTTCGCGATATCATCGCCGAGGGTCTGATCATCCGTGGTATGAAGGATAAGGCGCAAATCGACAAGATGGTGTATGAAATTTTGGAGACTGTCGGTCTGGTTCAGGAGCATGCCTCCCGTTATCCTCACGAGTTTTCGGGAGGACAGCGTCAGCGTATCGGTATTGCACGCGCAGTCATCATGAAACCCGAGCTGATCATTGCCGACGAACCTATCTCGGCGCTTGACGTGTCCATCCAGGCTCAGGTCATCAACCTGCTTAACGATCTGAGCAAAAAGATGGGACTGACCATTTTGTTCATCGCCCATGACCTGGCAGTTGTCAAGTATTTCTCCGACAGAATCGCGGTCATGCACTTTGGTAAGCTCGTGGAGCTTGCTACCAGTGACGAGCTGTTCGCTCATCCTTTCCATCCCTATACACGATCTCTCTTGTCCGCTATTCCTCTGCCTGATCCCATCACAGAGAAGAGCAGAACGAGAATTGTGTACGACCCCTTGATGGATCACGATTATTCCAAGGAAAGTCCCACTTTACAGGAGGTCTGTCCCGGACATTTCGTGCTTTGCAACACCGAGGAGTTGGAAAGATACCGCGCTGAGTTGGAGGGCAACGACGCTGAATCCTCCGATGATGACGACGAGGATTAAGCGGAGCTAAAACGTTATGAAAAAGCTCAAAAAATATCTGATTACCATGCTGATCGGTCTTTTGGCGGTGGCTTTGATCCTTTGGTCAAAGGACATCTTCCATCAAACCGAGGCAGTTGTTGTGTATCATATCCTTTGCGATGCCTTCTTTGCCGTTGGCGTTGTCATTGTTTGCGTGGGGCTTTTGATCTTTTCCTCCAACGAAGGCACCTTTGACATCATTGTGTACGGTGTCAGCTCCTTTGTGGGGATGTTCAAAAAGAATCACGTCAAAAAATATGATACGTTTTATGATTACAGAGTCAGCAGGGAAGATAAGCGCGTATCGTTCGGCTATCTTTTGATCTGTGGTTTGATCCTCTTGGCTGTCTCTATGATCATGTACCTCTTGTACCGTCAGTATAAGTGATCGAAGGGTTCTACCATGTCTTGGGTATCTTGCCGAGGACTATGGTAGAGCCTTTTTTACCGTTTTTCCACTGAATGTAAAACACCCCGGAATCGGGGTGTTTTCTTTTTCCATGAGTGAATTTGACTTGACAAAACGCGGAAAATGAGGTATAATGTAAGTTGCGAAATTATGTACTTTAAAAGGACTGAAACTATGGCAAAGCAACTTATCATGCCGCCCGATGATCTCACGGCGCGGCTGAATTATATGCATCAAGTTCGGTTGTGGAACGCGTCTTCCTCCACCAAACGCAAAGTCTTTGTGCAAACCTTCGGTTGTCAGCAAAACGAAGCGGACAGCGAAAAATATCTCGGAATGGCGATCTCTATGGGCTATGAACCGTCAGATACGCCCGATGACGCAGACCTGATCATTGTCAATACCTGCGCTATCCGCGAACACGCTGAGAAAAAAGCGCTGTCTATTATAGGTCAGTACAAGCACATCAAGGCGAAAAATAAGGATCTGATCATCGGGGTATGCGGCTGTATGGTTGCCCAGGAGCACCGAAGGGAAGAGCTGAAAATGAAATATCCCTACGTAACTTTCACGTTGGGTACAGCCTCGCTTCATCATCTTCCTCGGGTTCTTTGGGAAGTCATCAAATCAAAGAAGCGCCTCATCACCACAGACAGCACTGAGGACTTTACAGTGACCGTAGCCGAGGGTATGCCTGTTCGCCGTGGCTCTGACTATCGCGCTTGGGTGTCCATCATGTATGGTTGCAACAATTTTTGCTCATACTGCATTGTACCTTACGTCCGCGGACGCGAGCGAAGCCGAAAAAAAGAGGATATTGTTGCAGAGGTCAAAGCCTTGGTAGGCGAGGGTTTCAAGGATATCACGCTTTTGGGTCAGAACGTCAATTCCTACGGCAAAGGCACGGAAACCGACTTTGCCGATCTGCTCGCCGAGCTTGACACCATTGAAGGTGACTTTTGGTTACGTTTTATGACCAGCCATCCGAAGGATGCCAGCCACAAGCTGATCGACGTCATGGCAAGGGGGCAACATATTGCCCATCAGTTCCACTTGCCCTTACAGTCGGGAAACGACCGTGTCCTGAAAGCGATGAACCGCCATTACAACATGGCGAAATACATGGACAGCGTTCGGTATATGCGGGAGAGTATGCCTGATGTGACGCTCACATCGGATATCATCGTGGGTTTCCCCGGGGAGACCGAAGAAGAATTTGAGGACACGCTCAAAGCCCTTAAAAACGTCCGTTTTGATATGCTTTATTCCTTCATTTATTCCCCCCGCAAAGGAACCCCTGCTTCGGAGATGGAGCAGGTCTCCGACGTGGACAAGGGTAACAGGTTTGACCGTCTGTTGGCTGTGCAAAACGACATTGCCAAGGACAAGAACCATCCGCTGGTAGACAAGACCTTGAAGGTGCTGTGCGACGGCATCAGCAAGAGCGATGACAGGGTTTACAGCGGTCGCACCGAAGGAAATAAGATTGTTTTCTTTAACGGAACGCCCGACATGGTCGGAAATTTTGTCAACGTTAAGATCAATAAAGCCGAAGCCTTCGCGCTTTGGGGCGAGGTCATACAGTAAAAGATCCGCAAATTCACCCGTAAAACCGTAAGGCGGGGCTTGCTCCCGCCGGGAAATAAACTATATAAATCAGGAGATAAAAAATCATGGAAAACAACAACATTGATACTAAAAACGTCTTTGAGCTTGCCATTATCCTCGGCAAGGCGCTGAAAGAAGATCCCCGTCTTGTGAAAATGGAAGAATGCCGCAAAGCATATGAGGAGGATCCTGAGCTGTCCCGCCTCATGACCGAATACAACGTCCAGCAGAAGGCGATTGAAAATCTTGCCTCCTCGGAGGATTTTGACGCTCAACTGATTCAGAGCATTCAGGATCGCATCAACGAGCTGTACGAGCAAATCACCGTACATCCCACCTTTGTCGAACTGAATAAGGCACAGGAGGCTGTCAACGAGTTGATGAACGCCGTCAACAACACCATCACTTTCGCTATCACGGGTGAGATGCCTTCCAACTGTACCCACGATTGCTCCACATGCGGTGGTTGCCACTAAACGATTTAATTTGATGTGAGAAAGAGGAACGTGCCATGACCCCCATGATGCAACAGTATTTTGAGGTCAAGAATCAGTACAAGGATTTTCTTTTGTTTTACCGTCTCGGAGACTTCTATGAGATGTTTTTTGACGATGCCATCACCGCATCCCGTGTGTTGGAGCTGACACTGACCGGAAGAGACTGTGGAGAAGCGGAACGTGCACCCATGTGCGGTGTGCCTTTTCATTCAGCAGAAACCTACATCGGCAGACTCATTGAAAAAGGCTTTAAAGTTGCCATCTGCGAACAGGTGGAAGATCCTGCCACCGCCAAGGGGCTGGTCAAGCGCGAGGTCATTCGTGTCATCACGCCGGGTACGGTGATCGAATCCTCGCTTTTGCCCGAGCAGAAGAACAACTACATCTGCTCCATGTACCTCTCCGAGATGTCCTTCGGACTCTGTTTTGCCGACGTATCTACCGGTCAAGCACACGCCACCGTCATCGACGGAGATCGCATGGACGAGCGTCTGATCAACGAGTTGGGTACTTATATGCCTCGCGAGGTCATCTGCAATCTTCCGCAAAAGAAATTTACTGTGGCAGCTGAATATATTACATCGCACGGTGGTATGCTGACAGACAATCAAGGTGGACGTTTTGACTATGCAAACTGTGCCGACCGTGTTTCAGTCCAGCTGGGAGATAATCTCAAAGAGGGCTTTATCGAGAATAAATCTCTGGTCTGTGCCTTCGGAGCTCTTTTGGATTACCTTACCGAAATGCATAAAAATAAGCACTCCTACATCAAGGAGCTACGGGTTTATGATGAAGGTCAGTATTTGGAGTTGGATGTAAACACCCGCCGAAACTTAGAGCTGACCGAGACCATGCGAACAAAAGAAAAGAAGGGTTCACTCCTTTGGGTACTGGATAAGACCAAAACCTCCTCGGGGGCGCGTATGCTCCGCCATTGGGTGGAGCATCCTTTGTTGGCTCCCGATAAGATTATCCGCCGTCAAAACGCCGTGGAGGAGCTGTACGGTGCCTTTATGATGCGTGAGGAGATCGGCGAGCTTTTGTCCCACGTTCTCGACCTGGAACGCCTCATCACCAAGATCATTTACGGTACCGCCAACGCTAAAGATCTCCGCGCCGTGTACAGCACCGCCGTGGTTCTCCCCGAAGTCAAATCTCTGCTGAAAGATGCCCAGTCGGACGAGCTTCGCCGTATCTTTGTCGAGCTGGATTGCCTTGAGGATATCTGTGACGAGATCAGCCGCGGTATCACCGAAGAACCGCCCTTTACCGTCCGTGAGGGCGACATGATCGCCGACGGCTATGATCCCGAGGTGGATAGACTTCGCGGCATCATGAAAAACGGAAAGGAATGGGTGGAAAAGGTCGCCGCCGAAGAAAAGGAACGCACCGGCATCAAGACTCTCAAGATCAACTATAATAAGGTATTCGGCTACTATATCGAGGTGTCCAAGTCCTTCATGAACATGGTGCCCGATACCTACATCAGAAAACAGACCCTCGCCAACTGTGAGCGTTATATCACAAGCGAACTCAAAGATATGGAATCCACCATCCTGGGCGCTAAGGATAAGGTCTGCGCCTTGGAATACGAGATCTTCAACCGCATCCGCGCCTTTGTATCAGAGAGAGGCGAACGTGTCCAGCACACCGCCGCGCTTCTGTCCGAGCTGGATGTATACTGTAGCCTTGCCACCGTGGCATCTCGCTACCAGTACGTCCGTCCCGAGATCACCGCCACCGACGTCATCGACATCCGTGACGGCCGTCATCCCGTGGTGGAGCGGTTCGTCAAGGATCTCTATTTCGTTCCCAACGACGTCTATCTCAACACCAAGGACGACCGCCTCATGCTCATCACAGGCCCCAACATGGCAGGTAAGTCCACCTATATGCGACAGGTCGCGCTGATCGTCCTGCTCGCCCAAATCGGCTCCTTCGTGCCCGCGTCCAGCGCCAGCATCGGCATCGTGGACAAGATGTTCACCCGCGTGGGCGCGTCCGACGACCTTGCCAGCGGTCAGTCCACCTTCATGCTGGAAATGAACGAGGTGGCCTACATCCTGCGCAACGCCACCAAAAAGAGCCTGATCATCTACGATGAAGTGGGTCGCGGCACCTCCACCTTTGACGGTATGTCCATCGCCCGCGCCATCGTGGAGTACACCGCCAGCCGCAAGATCGGCGCGCGTACCCTGTTTGCCACCCATTACCACGAGCTGACAAGCATGGAAGGGGAGTACGACGGCGTGGTGAACTACCACATCGCCGCTAAGAAGCGGGGAGATTCCATCACCTTCCTCCGCAAGATCGTCAAAGGCTCTACCGATGACAGCTACGGTATCGAAGTCGCTAAACTGGCGGGACTGCCCAACGAGGTCATTAAGCGCGCCAAGGAGGTGCTTTCCATGGTGGAGGCTTCTTCCAAGGCCGTCCGCGATGCCGTGGACGGAGATTCGACCGCCGCACCCAAGGAGGACGACGGCCTTCTGTCCATCGACGACATGATGAACGAGCAGCTCATCGAGGAGCTGCGACAGGTGGATCTCAATACTTTGTCTCCCTTTGAGTGTATGTCACTCATGTTTGAGTGGAAGAAGAGATACAGGTAAATTGGGGCTTAGCGGTGGGCATATCAACACCATAGGGTGGGAGATTGCTTCCGCCGTCACGTGCGAACACAGTTCGCCCCTTACTGAAAATGTTTATCATGTCAATGCTTTTTTGCCTGTAGGGGCGACCCTATGTGGTCGCCCGATACCCAACACACCGATTCGCTCCGTCAAACAATACGCCAAACCCCAATTTGAATTTTCCTGAAAGGAGCCTCCCATGGGTCAGATCCAAGTCCTATCCTTCGAGGTCGCCAACCTCATCGCCGCGGGTGAGGTGGTGGACCGCCCCGCCTCTGCCATCAAGGAGATGATGGAAAACGCCATCGACGCGGGAGCCAAGCATATCACCGTGGAGATCCAGCACGGCGGCGTCACCTTCATGCGTGTCACCGACGACGGCTGCGGTATGTCCGAGGAGGATCTCCCCATGGCTATCCGCCGCCACGCCACCAGTAAGATCAAGGACGCCACCGACCTGGAAAGTATCTTCACCTTGGGCTTTCGTGGTGAGGCCTTGGCCGCCATTTCCTCGGTGTCGGATATGCGGATCATCTCCAAACGCAGGGAAGACCCTATGGGGCATATGCTGGAGGTGCGCGGTGGTCAATTCCTCGGTGTGACCGAGCATGGCAGCCGTGACGGCACCACCGTCATCGTGGAGAACCTGTTTGGAAACGTCCCCGCCCGCCGTAAGTTCCTGAAAAGGGATGCCACCGAATCCATGGCCGTCTCCGCCAACGTGGAGCGGGTGGCGCTGTCCCATCCCGAGATCGCCGTGCGCTTCATCGTGGACGGCGTGCAAAAGCTGGAAACCGCAGGAGACGGACAGCTCAAAAGTGCCATCTACGCCGTCTTTGGTCGTGATTTTGCCTCCCGCCTCATCCCCGTCACAGGAGACTACGAGGGCATTACCATCAGCGGCTTCATCGGCCGCCCCGACCACGTCAAGGTCAACCGCAATTACCAGAATTTCTTTATCAACCACCGCTACGTCCGCTCCAAGACCGCCATGGCGGCCATCGAGCAGGCCTTCGTGTCCTACTGCGCACCTGAAAAATATCCCTGTTGTGTCATTTTCATCGAGCTGAACCCCGCCCGTGTGGATGTCAACGTCCATCCCGCCAAGCTGGAGGTGAAGTTTTCCAACGAAAAGCCTGTGTTCGAGGCCATCTATTACAGCGTCCGTCAGGCATTGGAGCAAAACACGGTGCGCCCCGATATGTCTTCTGTCAATTCAGCGGCGAAGCTAGGCGTGATCGGAGATCGCGTATCGGATGCTACCGCGCCCATTGAAACAGGTCGTCCCGAATCCCTTTCCAAGCGTCAGCTATCCATGGAAACGCCGGTCACCGACACAGCAAAGAACTACAGAAACGCTGTGCCTGCCTATCGCTCCGCCGGTGAGCCTAAGCCTCAGCAGGAACGCATCACAGCCGATGAATATTTACGCAGGTACACCGATCAAGGAAATCGTCACAATGCTGTGTCAAGCGCCTCGGATCTGCATAGCGAAAAGCTTTCTGAAAAAGTCCCTGCATCTTCCGGCGTATATCAGCACGTTGATCCTCCTGTTTCTTTGATGGAGGAGATCCCCATGGAGGTATTCGAGGCGGAAGCCCGTGCCATGATGGGTCACGCTTCCACCGCTGAAAACGTTTCTCCTGTAGAGGACGCCACCTGCGACGTCCCGCAAATCCCTCAACCAACCGCCGAGGAGACCGCCCCCAACATCCCATCGATTTCGGCAACTTCTCCCCAACCTTGGCGCCTTGTCGGCGAGGTATTCCATTCCTATGTCATCGTGGAGCAAGGTGATCGTATGCTCATGATCGACAAGCACGCCGCCCATGAACGCATCATCTTTGAAGACCTCAAAAAACAGATGAAAGCAGGCGAACCCAACGTTCAGATGCTCATGCTCCCCATTGACGTGATGCTCATGAGCGACGAGGTAGGGCTCATCGACACCTATCGAGAAGAGCTGGAGCATATCGGTTTTTCCTTCACTTGTATGAGGAATACTGTCAGCGTTGATGCCATCCCTACGGGGATTGAGCCCGGCGCTGTTCCCGATATGTTCTCTACCTTTGCCGAACAACTGCGCGACGGCTCGGGCGCTGTCAAGCTGACCCGTGATATTGCCTTTGAAAAAGCGCTGTATCAAGCCTCCTGTAAGGCCGCCATCAAGGCAGGACGCGACTATCCCGAAGAACACATTCAATGGCTCGTTGGTAAGCTCATGGAACTGCCCGATATTACTTACTGCCCCCACGGTCGCCCCGTGGCTATGGAGATGAAGAAGAGGAATATTGATCATCAGTTTGAGAGGTGCTGAAAGGAGTAAAAAATGCCTACTATTCAAAAGATCTTCCGCGACCCCACCCCCGCCCTTCGCTTCATCGGTAAGCGCTACTTCGAGGTAGGCGGCCATTGGGGCGAGTGGTTCGCCAATGGCTGGTTTGACGCCGTGGAGTCCGCCATGGGCGGCACCGACAAGATCACCGCTATCTGGGAAAACGGCGGCGGCTATATTGGTCTGGAGCGCCACAAGGACGGCGAGCCGTGGCAGTACTGGCTGGGTATGTTCACCCCCGCCGACACCCCCCTCCCCCCGGGCTTTGACTACGTGGATTTCCCCGCCGCCGCCGACCTCGGCACCTGCTGGATCTACGGCAAGGAGGGAGAGGTACATTCCCTGTGCGGTC
>JAZSFA010000032.1:0-12520 GCA_045531965.1 Eubacteriales bacterium | reverse complement strand
GGAAGATCTGGGACATCTGCGCCTATACCCTCCACCTCAACTCCCGCGAGTTCTTCCTGGACGGCATCAAGCGGGACCGCTGGTGCTGGTCGGGTGACGCCTACCAGTCCTACAAGGCCAACAACTACCTCTTCTTCGACCCCGCCATCACCAAGCGTACCATCGTGGCCCTCCTGGGCAAGCCCCCCTACGAGCAGCATATCAACACCATCAACGACTACTCCATGTACCTCATCATCGGCGCCTATGAGTACTACTACGCCACGGGTGACAAGCAGTTCATTCAGGTCTACTACCCCCGCCTGAAGGCTCTGTACGATTTCATCGAGGGCCGTCTGAATGATCTGGGCTACGTCTGCCACCGCCCCGGGGACTGGATCTTCATCGACTGGTCGGACATCGACAAGGGCGGCGATCTCTGCGCCGAGCAAATCCTCTTCTGGCAATGTCGAAACGCCATGGCAGCCCTCTCCGAGCTGGTAGGGCTGGACGGTGACGGCTATCGCAAGGCTGCCGACAAGCTGAAGAAGAGCATCATGCGAGACTTCTGGCGTGAGGACAGAGGTGGTTTTGTGGACTGCTACACCACGGGCAGAGAGAACATCACCCGCCACGCCAACATCTTCGCCATCATGTACGATTTCGTCACCGAGAAGCGAGCCCGCAAGATCACCCGCATGGTACTGGAGAATGACGCCATCACCCAAATCACCACGCCTTACTTTGAATTCTTCGAGTTGTGTGCTTTGGGCAAGATGGGCAAGTTATCGGCTGTGCAAAAGAAGATCGAGTCCTACTGGGGCGGTATGATCAAGTTGGGGGCTACCTCTATCTGGGAGCAATACCTCCCCGAGCAGGAGGGCATCCAGCACTACGGTATGTACGGCATGAAGTACGGCTGCTCCCTCTGCCACGCCTGGGGCGGCGGTCCCATCTACCTGCTGGGGCGTTACTGTCTGGGTGTCTACCCCACCTCGGTGGGCTACGAGACCTATACCGTAGAGCCCAACCGCGGTATGTATAAGCACATCGACGGCAAGGTGCCTCTCCCCGAGGGCGGTGAGGTCTCCGTCAAGATGGATGGTCACACCTGCACTGTCTGTACCACCCGTCCCGGCGGCACCCTGCTCATCAAGGGCAAGGCATACGCCATTCCCGCGGGGGAGACATTGACCGTCACCTATTGACAAAAGCTATTTTTGCATGATATAATAAATCATCCATTTCAACAGGAGGACACCATGAAGAACCATTATCGCACTCTGTCCCCTCGTCTGCGCGTGATTGCCGCTCTGCTGGCGCTCTTGATGCTGGGCGCATCCCTTATCTCTTGCGCCGAGTCGTTAGACAATCCCCAGACAACTGACGAAACAAACGATACTCCCCCACCCGCAATCACAGAGAAAGAAAGCGAGACCCTCCCCAGCCACAATCTTCCCGAAGAGCTGGACTATGACCAAGACGAGGTGTTGATCATCAGCCGTTACCGCGAGGGTTGGACCTCGGGCGAGATTGCCGTTGAAAAGATCACAAACGAGCCTGTCAACGATGCCGTCTATGAACGCAACTTGGCTGTAGAAGAAGAGCTGAACGTCAAAATCGTCAGCCAAGAGGAGCATAACAGCGATCAGTCCGTGCTGATGACCGAAATCGCCAACAACATCAAAAGCGGTGCAGGAGACTATGACATCGTCGCAAGCGCCTGCTACGTCACCGTCAACGAGGCATTAAACGGCACGTTTGCCGATCTCCGCCAAACCAAATACATGGATTTCGATAAGCCTTATTGGTCTCAGGGCTACAATGACGTGGTAGAATACCGAGGCGCTCAGTACACCGCCACAGGCTCTATCGTGCTGTCCACCTTCCGCTTTGCCTTTATTACCACATTCAATAAACGCCTGTTCACCGAAGCTCAGGTAGCATATCCTTACGATGCCGTCAGAAACGGCGAATGGACGCTGGACTATCAAGCCTCTCTCGTTCCTTTGTTCCACAGCGACAATGACGGTGTACCGGACGACAAAGAAGACGTTTACGGTTTTGTCACCACGTCTTACATCAGCGTAGACCCTTATTGGAGCTCCTGCGACGTACCTATCGTCGGCAAGACCTCCGACGGTGAATATGAAATGATCTTTGATTCGGGAAAGCTTTTTGATGTAGCCGAAAAGGTCATGGCACTGTTCTACGACACAGACGGCAGTACCTATGTATACGAACACTATGGTCTGGACGACGAACAGAATGACATCCGCATCATGTTCTCGGTAGGTCATGCTGCCATGGCAACGCTTCGTATTCTGGAGTTGGAATCCGGAGATATGCGCCGCATGGAGGACGAATTCGGTGTCCTGCCCATGCCCAAGTACGACGCAGCACAAAAGCAGTACAAAACCCTGCTTCATGACCAGTTTACTGTCATGGCTGTTCCCACCACCGTCACCGGCGACCGCTTGGATCAAATGAGTGCGGTTCTGGAATGCATGGCCGCCGAGGGACACAAGCTGGTGCGTCCCGCTTACTATGAGTCTGCTCTTCGTTACAAGTACATGAAGGATCCCGAGTCTTGGGAAATGATGGATATTATCATTGACAACACCTACATTGACGCAGGTATCATCTATACGAACGCCCTGTCCTCCTTCCACGACGAGTTCCGTCAGATCATGGGCAGAAAGGAAAATACCGTCGTATCCTCCTACAAAACCAAATATAATCAAGCCAAGAAACAACTGGAAAAGAAAATGATCCCGAAGCTTGATGATTTGATAGATCGCGGCTCCTGATCTTTCAGAGCAATCCACGCCGCCGCCTCGCGCGGCGGCGCCATTTTTAATCAGAGAAATTCCAAGGAACTTTGAGGAGAATTTTATGAACACACCATCCCCCCGCGACACAGCTGCCAAGTTTCACCGAAAAATTAAGATCATCAAAATGATCCTGCTCTGGGTCATCCCCATCCTCGTGACCGTTGGTCTTTCCCTTCTGGCTTTGGCGTTGCACATCCCCATCTCAAGCCCTTTACCCTGCCTCATTCTGTTGATAGCCGCCATCGTCGGCTTTTTCGCGGCGTGCTTTATGTCCATGCGTTACGCCAAAAAGATGAACGCCATCCCTGTGGCAGAGCGTATTGCCATGATGAAAGTGCAGCAAGCCGCCACCCGCGACGATCTGTCCTGGGCGGTCAAACGTCTCAAGCGGGCGGGGAGACACATGATTTTTGCCTATGTCTTGTTTTTCATCCTGCTCACGGCAGGGCTGACGGTCGCTCCCTATCATGGTATTGAAAGAGTAGGCATGGCCACCTGCTTCTGGGCAGGCTATATGTCTCTTTTCTCCAAGGTGCTGAACCTTTGGTCCCCTGTTTGCGATGATCTGGAAAACTCCGCCTCCGAGGCGGACTACCCCCTCCTTCACGCCACCGTACGCCGTGCCGCCGAAACCATGGGACACAAGGGAAAAATCGTCATCGAGCTTCGTTCGGATTGCAACGCGGGTATTCTGAAGACCGGCAAGGGATACCATATTCAGCTGGGTACCATACTTTGGTCGGTGCTGACTGAGGACGAATTGTATCATGTCATGCTCCACGAGTTCGCTCATATGACGGATCCTCACATCATCAAGCAAGATAAACCCCTGAACCGTCTCTTCGCCATGGCCCAAGGTGAGGGCTTCTGCGGCTTTACCATGTTCGCCGAGTCTCGCTTTATCTACGAGCGCATGATGTATCTCATCCTGGCATCCGAGCAGCTTGAAGCCTACGCGGATCAAATGCTGAAGGAAAAGGGTGACACCGCTACAGCCGCCTCCGCGCTTGCCAAAACCGGAATGTACGTCTTTTACGATCAGAACGAGTCCGCGTACCGTCTCCCACTCTTTTACGAAAACGAGAGTCCCCGTCAAAACATCGCCACCATAACCGCCGAAACCTTCCGCACCGCCTTGGAGGAACGAAAGAATTTCTGGATGCAACTCTATGAGATAGAGCTGATTCCCCAGACCCAATCACACCCCATATTCCGTGAGCGTCGGAAAGCGCTGGGCGCGGAAAATATGCCTTTGGATATTTCCCTTCCCTCTTTGGATACCCCCTTTGGTCGGGAGTGCGTCAAGGCCATGAAGCAGACGGATGCCTATGTTCTTCCCTTCATCCAAGTCAACTACGAGGAAGAACGGAAACGCCACTATCTTGCTCCACTCAAGGTCATCGAGGACTATAAGAAGACCGAGGTGCCCTACACCACCGCCGAGCTGTCTCCCGTCATCAACGCCTACCGCGACCTTGATCAATCTGAAAAAGCTATGGCTCTTTGTGACGAGATCCTCGCCAATGAGCAAAACGTTTTTGCCACCGCCCACGCCCTGTACTTCAAGGGGTGCTATCTCCTGAATCACTATGATAAGGCGGGTATAGAGTTGATCTACCGTGCCATGGAGATCAACAAGAATTACGTGGAGGAAGGACTTGATCTCATTGGTCAGTTCTGTTGTACCATGGGACTGGAGGATGAGCGTGAGATCTACCGCGAGAAATACGTAGAGCTCATGCAGTACAACATGGACAAATGGGATCACGCGTCAGAACTGAATCCCTCCGACCATCTTGTTGCAGAAAACTTCCCCGACGACCGCTTGCCCCGTATGCTGGACTACATGGTGAAAGTGGGCGAGGGACACATCCACAGCATCTATCTTGTGCGAAAGATCATCACCGAGGATTTCTTCGTCAGCCCCTTCGTCATCCGCTTTGAGGAGAACACCCCCGATGAGCAGATCCAAAAGACCATGACCGCTATTTTCCATTTCCTTGACAGTACCCCCGAGGACTGGCACTACGCCTTGTTCATGTACGACGCGCCAAGAAAGAAAGCAGTAGAAAAAGTCAAAGACTCTCTTGTATGGGAGAAAAAAGCGTAAAGAAACCGGCATCCTCACTCAGGCGAGGATGCCGGTTTTTTCATAGATTCGAGTCATGCCCGCGTTTCTGATGCGTCAGGCTCCAACTGTTTGCGGAAAACAAGAATATAACCGATGATGATAAACTGAACCACACCGCAAAGCATGGTCAGCAGTGGCGTGCCCGTACGGTAGGTGTAGCCAAAAGCGGTAAAGGAAATGTTCTCGGTGAGCATAGTAAAGATAATACCAAAGCCCATGCCCGCAAGACCGCCCAAATTAAACACGATCTGGTAGAAGGATGTATAACAATCGCGGTTGGTCAGGGGCATATTGATGTACTGGAAGTTCGCAAACGCCACGTTATGCCCCACGCCGCCAAAATGTTGGGGCAAGCGGACAATCAGCATGAGCGGGATATACAGGGGAATGGTGAGTGACAGCATAGGCAGGGTGAACGTGCCGGGTTGGACAAAGCCGTAGACAATCTGCAAAGGCGCGACCAATGATAAAGACACCGCAAACACCTTAAACCACGAGGTTCTCTCAATCCGCTTGCGCCAAAAGTTCATGCAGATAATAAAGAATGGTCCGTAAGCGAAAATGATAATGTTGTAGAAGGTTTGGGTCACGCCGATGTCATGCAACAGGTAGTAGTTGAGCTGAGAAGAGTAGCAATACAATGAAAACTGCCATAGGAAAACGATCACCATGGTCATCATAAACTTCTTGTTTTTCAGCGGAATGGTCAAAATGTCCGAGAATTTTGGTGCACGGATGACGGGATATTCGACTTCCCTCGGAAGCATCAGGAAGATCACGTCAAGAACGCCCAATCCGAAAGCAAAATAACGAAGTGCAATGATGAACCAAGAGGGCAGATGATCACACAGCCATCCCGCGCTGAGCATCAGCACGCCCGCCACCATGGCAGTGGCGAACTGACTCACCGACAAATGGTAAGCGCGTACTTCTTCCGGCTGAAAACGAATGTGCCAGGCAGCATATCCTGCGGTAGCGATCACATTAAAAACGCTTGCCAGAAAAGAGATAATTCCCATGCCGATCAGCCGTTGGGTATTCCCTTCCAAAAGGATCGGCAGAAGTGTCAATCCCACAAGGTTCAGAAAATAGAACAAAAATTTACAAACACCCAGCATCCATCGCCGTTTTGGAAAACGGTTCAACAGTTCGGGGGTCACCAGCACGAACATACTGGCTATGTAGGGGATAAAGGAAAGGATCCCCGCACCGTTGATATCAATGCCGTAAGTCTGTAAAAATTCGGTATAGAAAATGCCCGTGGTAATATACGTCAGAAATCCTTCCACAACCGTAAAAATCAGCACGCACAGACGCCCTTTGGCGTCGGGATCCCTGAAGTTGTATACTTGGCGGAATTTGTTCATGAAAACACCACCTTTTTTAATATCATCCTATTATACTTGATTTCATGGACTTTTTCAATGGTGATAAGTTACAGATTTGTGGGGGAAAGTTTGTGGATTTTGTCCCGTTCTTTTTTCGTACCCACCACAACCGTATCACCCGACTTGACAAATATGCGTTTGGGGAATAAAATAAAGAAAAAACCATTTTCCGTGACAGATTTGCAATTTTGGCGTGTCTTAATAGGTGAAAAGCAGAAAGGAGGTCGCCATGCACGACGAACAGATCATCGCCCTGTATTTCGCCCGCGACGAGCATGCCATTACAGAAACCGAGCGCAAATACGGCGGGCTGTGCCAAAGCATTGCCATGAACATTTTGGCAAGTACCCCCGACACTGAGGAAGTCCTTAATGACACCTGGCTAAAGACTTGGAACAGCATCCCGCCCCAAAGGCCTCAAAAGCTGTCGGCTTTCGTGGCTCGCATCACCCGCAATCTCGCCCTCAACCGCAAACGGATGCGACTGTCTCGGGTGGCCGAGGTCTCCATGGAGGAGCTGACCGATATCATTGCCGCAGAGGAAGATCGTGCCGATGAGCTGATGACTCACATCAATACGTTTGTCGGTACCTTGGAGCCTTTGGACCGTGACGTCTTTGTGGGTCGCTACTTCTTTACCTGCTCGGTGAACCACATGGCATACAGACTGGGACTGACCCCCAACGCCGTCTCCCTACGTCTGCGGAGAATCCGAGAGCGACTCCGCATATATCTTGAAAAGGAGGGCTTCAACGTATGAAAATGAACAAAAAAGACCTGTTTGCCCTCATGAGCAAGCTGGACGACCGCTATATCGCTGCCTCTGCCTATATCGCCGAGGGCGGCGAGGATATGGCATACGAGCGCCCCGCACGCCGCCGTTCCACCGCCTTCTTCCAGAGCGGCTGGTTCGTGGCCATCCTCTGCGCCGTGGTGTCCTTGGGCATCGTCAGCGCCATCGTGTGGGCGGGGAGACAGGAACCTGTTGTGGTGCCCCCTGTGGGGACCGAAGGTGATAGCTTTATGACCGAAGGCGAGACATCTCTTGAGCTTGAACTCCCCGAGAACGTCAAGGTCGAAACCGAGGTGGAGACCACCGATGACGGCGCTCACCGTCAAAAGGTCACAGTAACGACGCCTACTTGCACAGGAGCGTTTTATGACGTTATTTTTTACGTGATTCCCCACCCCAAATATGAGTATCATCACGTTTGCAGCCCGCCCCAGCTTCCGTGGGTCGATGAAGAAGGGGAAACCGAGTATCAGCATGAGACACATGAAACGAATGAAACAGTAACAGGCAAGTATGCCGACATCGATGATATTTGTATCGAGTGGAGCTGTGAAGCCGATGAATGCAGAACTCAGATCGGTTGGTATTACACCATATCTGAGTTTCAACAGCAAAGCGAGCAACACTATCTGCCCATTGATGAAAATAAATATCTTCGTCCATATGTTAAGTATTTTTGCCGTTCCTTCGGAAGCATTCAGGAGGCTATAGACTTTGCCTGCGGGATGATCACCGAGCCCGTCCATACACAGTACGTTGAGTATGATTCTGTGAACGCCACTTGTCTCGAAAACGGGCACAACAAAAAAACAGTTTGTCATGCTTGCGATAAGGTGTTCATGGATCTGGGACGGCATTTGGCAACGGGACACGAATTGGTAAACGACCGATGCTCTGTCTGCGGCATTGTGGCAGGAGAAGGCTTGCTCTTTGTGCCCTACGGCAACGGCACCTGCTATATCGCGGGCTTTGCCGAGGATGCCTCTGACAGAACCCAGGCCGTCATCCCGCTGTACGCGCCCAACGGTGACCGGGTCGTTACCATTGCCGAAGGTGCTTTTGCCGGTTGTGACGATCTGATCTGCGTGCAGCTTCCGTTCACCATCAGACGCGTCGAAGCCAACGCCTTTACGGATTGCCCCAATCTTTCCGTGCTGTATGTCAATATGAGTCGTGACAACTGGCGGATCGACGTTGTCAAAATCGCCGGATGGTGTGACGAAAGCCTGAAGCTCAACTTCGGGGATTACTGGGCCTATTGGACACCCGACGGCAAGACCCACGATTACGTGGCACCATAAATTTATTCCCCCGCCGCCTCTTCCCCTTGGAGGCGGCGTTTTTTGACCTTAAGTAAATAATATAAAAAATTTATATTTTTTCAAAAATATCGGAAAGATTTTCTCCTCGGTTGGTGTTATCATAAGTGAAAGGACAAGGAAAGGAGGCACGACATGAAGCATCGCCAAATTCTCTCTGACGAGGAGATCATTGAGCTGTATTTCGCACGGGATGAACAGGCAATTGTAGCAACTGATGAGAAATATAGCCGCGTTTGCACGAACATTGCCATGAATATCCTTGGGAATCACGCCGACGCTGAGGAATGTGTCAGCGATACGTGGCTGAAAACCTGGAACAGCATCCCGCCCAAACGCCCGCCCGTTTTGCAGGCGTTTTTGTGCCGCATCGTTCGCAATCTGTCTTTGAACAAGAGCCGCGATAACCGCCGCTCCAGAAGAAATCAAGAGCTTTGGGATGAGCTGGAGGGCTGTCTTGCTTTACCCGAGGAGGCGGCAGGGGAATTGCCTCATTTGCTCACGGAGTTCCTCCTGAGCATTGACGTGTTGGATCGCCGTCTGTTCATGGGACGCTACTGGCACGCTTGCCCGGTAAAGGATCTGGCAACCGCCTATGGTCTGACCGCCAACGCCGTATCTTTACGGTTGCGCAAGACCCGCGAAAAGCTCCGCATATATCTCACCGAAAGGGGGTATGACGTATGAAATTGAACGGACAGCAGATCTTTGAGCATATGGCAAACGTCAGCGATGAGCTGATACTGGATTCCCTGCCTCCCGTGGGTGGCGGTGCGGTCATATCCACCCGACGCAAACGCCCATATAGCCCTATGCGCGCCTTCTTTGAAAGCGGCTGGTTCGTGGCTATCCTCTGCGCCGTGGTGTCCCTCAGTGTGGTGGGGGCGATGGTGTGGGCAGGACGGCAGAAACCCGGTGTGGTTCCGCCAACAGGAGCGACCGAGCAGGAGAGCGGTTTTGATTCCTTACCTGAAAACGTCCACGTGGAAAAAGAAACCGCCATTGAGGTAGTGGAGCTGCAAAAGGTCGTGATCTCCACGGAAAACTGTCTGGGACAACCTTACAATGTCTCCTTTTATCTTCCTTATCAATATAAGAACGGATATGTTTTCCCTTCGAATATCACCTTGGAGGATAGCAGCCATTATATTGAAAGTTCGATTGCTCCTCCTACGGTCGATCAATTGCTGTTTAATTCCTCGGAATATATCATCTCACTGTACCGTGAATACATCAATAATGCCACCATCCACGTGGGCTTTGATGCTACCCGATATCAATGTACCGCTTGTCACAGCAAAGTTCCCAAGCCTATATTCATCGACGATCATCAGGTCGTCGTCACAACCCGCACCTGCACGGGTCAATCCTGTGATATCACATGTGAGATCTTTGTATCCTCTCATCAGATCATAAATGACAACCTCGACGGTTACCCATTGGACCCGTCGGGTCTGACATTTTATCAAACGAATATGATTCTCTCCCTTCCGAGCGATGCCGCGGCAGTCTTCACCGATCGCATCGTCACCCATCAAAACAAAGTATCGTTTGCAGATCGGGAACTTGCGTTGAATTACGCCAAGTCCCTGGTGGACACCGTTGTCCACGTCGGATATGACAAGGAGCACCGATTGTGTACGGTTTGCGGCGAGATGGCTCCTGTCACCGTCGAGATCACGGGCGATAAAGCCCTCGTCACGACTCGGGATTGTCAAGGTAACGTATGCGAGGTGTCCTATAACGTTTACAAAGTCATGACTCCCCAGTTATCCTCCAGATATTATGAGATCAGACTTTCACTCGCCTCGGAAGTTACCATTGATTACGGAAATGCAAAAGATCCTACAAGTGAGTCCTTTATTTCCTTGTCATCTTTGGCAACTTGCTTGCAGGAAGTATTTTCCCAAGCCATCGTTCATAAGGAGTACAACGAGACGACTCGTATCTGTACAGCTTGCGATCACGCCCTGAAATCTGACTTGGAAATAGATAAGGTTCAGCATTTGGAGATCTCCTACTGCGGCAGTCCCGTCGAGGAAGCCGTCATCGTGACGGATTCGACGGTTATTTATGATCTTTTGTCTTTTATGTTTGAGGCAACCGAAAAAGGAAGAAAGGGCGAATCAACCATGGGGCATTACGGCGTGCTTTACTATATAGAAATCGTCTATAAAGACGGCACGCCGCCATCCTCCTTTACCCTTTGGAACCGCACTCACTATTCCACCCCGCAGCACAAAGATGAAGAAGGCTATGCATACTTCTTCACCGCCAATATGAAGGATATGCTTGAATACTTAAACGAAAAATACCCCGAAGAACTTTGGCACCCCGATTAAACGGCAAAAACTCCACCCCCGCCGCCTCTTCCCCTTGGAGGCGTCGGATTTTTATGCTTTCCCCGCAAAAAATCCTCCAAAAGATTTGACAAATCCCCATCTTCGTGGTATAATGATATGATGATAGCTTTATCCTATGAAAAATGACGCCAAGGAGGTGAGATCGTGAGCGTTTCTATGATGGACGGAAGCAAAATCCCCGTGATCGTCCCGTCCCGTTTCCATGCCTATGCCTGTGACACACAGCGGAAATTTTCCTCTGCCGCCATGGTGGATCTGATCGCTGACAGCGGCTTTGACGGCATTGACCTGTCCTTCGATCTGTTTTCCGATCTCGGCAACCCGTTCTGCGTGGAAGGCGACATTTACAGCGTGCTGTATAGCCTTGGCAACCGCGCCGCCCACCGTGGGTTGACCATCCCCTCCTGTCATCTCCCCTTCTATATGCCAAGTCCCGATGACAAGGCTGCCATGAAGCCTTTTATCCGCGGTCTGACCGAGGGCATCAAGGCAGCGGCTTACTTGAAGATCCCCGCCGCCGTGATCCATCCCATCGTGCGTCACAGCAGCGTGTGTAATTACAACCGCTGGAAGGAAGAAAATCTCGCCTTTCTCTCTCCCCTCCGAGCGTTGGCGGGTCAGAAGGACGTGACTCTGTGCATTGAAAACATGACGGGTATTCCCTATCCCCATCAGCCGAGGGAGCTGGTGTTCGGCAGTCGTGCCAAGGACATTTGCTGGCTTGCCGACAAGCTGGACACGGGCATCTGCTGGGATTTCGGTCACGCTAACTTAACGGGGCTACGTCAATCCGCCGAGTTGTGCACAGTAGACAGCCGTCTTCGCATGGTACATATCCATGACAACAACGGCAAGACCGACAACCATCTGCTTCCCTTCGACGGTGAGGTGGATTGGTTTGATGCCGCCGAGGGACTGCGCGCCATGGGATTCTCCTCCATATCCTGGCGATGTATGAACATGGAGATCAAGACCTCCCACCTGCCCTCCGACCTATCAGCACGAGAGGCCTATGCCGCGAGAACGCTGAACGCGGCCAAGAGGCTGGCTACAATGATTTAAGGAGAGCGCAAGGGGGGGAACTTCTTGCAAGAAGTTCCCCCCTTGACCCCCTTCAAGAACCTTTCACAAGATTAATTTCACCAAGGGTTCAAACACCCGATAGAAAAGGAGACTTTCATATGTTACTTTACAACTCCGCTACACGCAAGCGCGAAGAATTTATCCCCCACGTAGAGGGCAAGGTCAGCATGTACACCTGCGGCCCCACGGTCTACCACTTCGCCCATATCGGCAACCTCCGCACCTATATGATGGAGGACGTGCTGGAAAAATATCTCCGCTACGCAGGCTACGACGTGACCCGCGTCATGAACATCACCGACGTAGGTCACCTGTCCTCCGATGCCGACGAGGGAGAGGACAAAATGCTCAAGGGTGCCCGCCGCGAGAAGAAGACCGTCATGGAGATCGCCAAGTTCTACACCGACGCCTTCTTTGCCGACTGCGCAAAGCTCAATATCAAGACCCCCGATATCGTCCAGCCCGCCACGGGTTGCATCGACGAGTACATCCACCTCATCGAGACCCTCATCGAGAAGGGCTACGCCTACGAGGCAGGCGGTAACATCTACTTCGACACCTCTAAACTGGAGAAGTACTACATCTTCAACGACTTCAAGGAGGAGGATCTGGACGTGGGCGTCCGCGAGG
>JAZSFA010000162.1:0-2878 GCA_045531965.1 Eubacteriales bacterium | reverse complement strand
CACCGACGCCCCCGTGGACGTGACCGAGGCCCCCACCAACGCGCCCGCTGACGTGACCGAGGCTCCCACCGACGCGCCCGTCGAGAAGAAGGGCTGTGGCTCTGTCCTGGGCTTTGGCGCGACCGCCGTGCTGGTGGCAATGGCCGCCGCTGTGGCGATGAAAAAGAAGGAAGAGTCATACTAACCTGAGCTGATTCATCCGAAGGCTTATCCCGATCTGAGGTAAGATACAAAGATAAGAGATACAAGATACAAGCTATCTTGTATCTCTTCGTTCTGTCACGATATTGAAAAACGCCCCACAGAAAGGTATTATCTATGAAACGAACGTTTATTTTCATGCTCGTATGCGGTCTTGTTGTCCTGCTCTTGTGCGCCTGCAATACCACGCCTCCCACCGATGAGACCCTCCCTGACACCCCTCCCGTGACCGAGGCTCCCACCGACCCCGTCACCGAGGCACCTACGGAGGAAGCCACCGAGGCTCCCACCGAGGAGACCACCGAAGCTCCCACAGAGGAAGTCACCACCGATTATTTTGAAGCTAACCGCATTGAAATCGTGGAGCCCGATCCCACCAAGGTAGCGGATCTGACCCTCACCGACGAGGGCGTGGACATCTATCAGCTTCCCGGCAACGGCAACGGCGGCTGGCGGTACGGCCCCTCCTACATCTACTACGGCGACGGTCGCGTGGATGCCTACTTCGCCTCGGGCGGCGACAGCGGCGAATGGGATCGTATCACCCACCGCAGCTCCACCGACGACGGCGAGACCTGGGGACCCGAGAAGATCGTGGTCTACCCCACCCCCGGTAGCATGGATGGACATTCCTGTTGCGATCCCGACGTGGTCTACTTCGACGGATACTACTACCTGGGCTACACCTCCACCCTCAACGACGGCGGCTATTGCAATAATATCTTTGTTGCCCGCTCGAAGGAGCCCGACGGCCCCTTTGAGAAGTGGAACGGCTCGGGTTGGGGCGGTTCTCCCGCGCCCATCTTCTACTTCGAGCAGTCCTACGGCTACTGGGGCATCGGTGAGCCCAGTATGATCGAGCTCAACGGCACCCTGTATATCTATTACACCTACGCCACCCCCATGAAGTCTTTCATCATGCTGGCTACCGCAGACGCGACCAATGAAAATTGGCCTTCGACTCTGACCCACCACGGCGCGGTCATGGAGAAGAAAAGCGACTCTGTTTGCGTCAAGTTCGTGGAGGATTGGGGCAAGTTCATCCTGGTCACCCGTGAGGACGTCATGGGCAACGGCAATTGCATCGTGGTCTATGAATCGGCGGACGGCAAGAGCTTCACCTTGGTGGACGCCGTCCGCGAGAACACCTGCCCCGGTATGTTCTCCATGGGGCTGTCCTCCCGCAAAAACGGTCATATCCGCCTTTCCGAGGACGCCGACCGTCTCCGCATTGCCTACGCTTATGGAGAATCGGGGTGGGCGGCATGGAATACCCGTATGCACAGAGTCTCTCTCTCCCAATCCAATGGTAATGACCTGGGCGCCGAGAGCGCCAAGCCCGGACTGTCGGTGGGCATCACTCGCGAGGAAGAGCCCTTCGGATGGGAGGAGTGGACCATGATCCGCACCCATCAGGATCTCTTTATCCTGTCGAAGGGGGAGAAGCAGAATTTGAATTTTTACTTCCGTGATCGCTATGTCAACGGAAAGGACGGCTCTATGCGTGACAAGGAGATCACGGTGACCGACTACGATGAATCGGTGGTTTCCTTCAAGAACGGCCGTATGATCGCAGAGGGCGTGGGCGAGACCACCGTCACTGTCCGATATAAGGATCTGGCTCATGTGTTCCGCGTGGTTGTCGTGGCTACCGATGAAGAAAAAGAAGCCATCCTTGCCGAAACCAAGGTGGAGCTTGCGCTCTCGGAGTTCACCGTTTACTTGGGCGAGCGCAGCATCTACCGTCCCCAGATCCGTGTCCGCATCACGGTAGGTGACGGCTCGGTTAGCGAGCTGTACGTCAACGACGGCCCGAGCGTCCTGACCTTCACGGGCTACGACGAGAATATCATCCACGTCAGCGATAAGGGCGTGATCACCGCCAAGAGCGCGGGAATGACAACGGTCACGGTCAAATATGGAGATCATACCATGAAGGTGACTGTCAAGGTATCTGCCGACCCCGCCGATTCCTTCTTCCGCATGGGCGACGTGGAGGAGATGAACTACGTATCCCTCGACTTTTCAAAGGAGATCGATCGCACGGTATTGTCCCACTTCAACAGCTGTGAAATGACCGTCACCGAGGAAGGTATGCGGGTCACGGTCAAGTCCAGCAAGACCGAAGCCTGGGCAACAGACCCCAGCTTCAAGATCGTCTATCAGGGCGCGTTGGATCCTGTTATGACCGAGGGCTACACCGCTGTGGAGATCGTCTATCGCGTGCCTCTCGAGAACAGTGACAACACCACCTCCACGGAGATTTTCATTGGCGCGGGCTCTGTCATGGACGCCCAGGGCGGCTACTCTACCTCCGCAAAGCTTATTTGCGATGGCGAATATCACACCCTTCGTATTCCCGTATCTCATTTGAATTTCTGGAAGGGTCAGCTCAACGTCATCCGCTTCGATTTCTTCGAGTCGGCTCTGTCCGGTGATGCCATGGATATCCGTTCCATTTCCCTCGTTGAATGACCGAAAAGGAAAAATGAATAAAAATAAGGGAGCCTTTGGTTGTAAGGCTCCCTTTCTGTTTTTCATATGTATGGAGAAAAAATGTTGTTTAGCGGAGTACGGTCAAGGGGAACTTTTTGCAAAAAGTTCCCCCTGAAACCCCCTCAAAAACCTTTAAAAACATTTATTATTTAAAGGTTTTGGGAGTTCCAAGAACCTTTTT
>JAZSFA010000149.1:0-8549 GCA_045531965.1 Eubacteriales bacterium | reverse complement strand
GCGAACCTGGCCCGTTCACGGGCGGCAAGTAACAGTCCCCACGCAGTTGGCAGTTCGTATAGATGCGTTTACGCATAGCGAAGAACAGAGGGCTATGCCCGCATGTGAAAAACCACCCGCTTGGCGGGTGGATGTTTATTTTTATTCATCTTCTTTATCGAAATTCCGCTTGTATTGCGCAAGCTGTGCCTCTTCCTTGGCCTTCAGCTTCTCCAGCGTCGCCATGTTCTCAATGGTCAGCTTGACGAAGTTCTCCAGGGTAGACCCCGCGGAATAGTCCGCCACACACACGAAATTGATACGCTCGTCCTCTACCAGAGGCTTGACGTGTCGGCTGTTGCCCGAGGGGTACACCGCCACAGACTTGCCGCCCCGTTCCTTGACCAGCTTCATGCAGGGAATGTCGGTGAGTCCGTCCCCGATGTAGATCATGTTGTGATAGGCGATACGACGGAGACTGCCGTCCTGCAAGCGGTTCAGATTGTAGTCGTCGGTCACGTCCAGGATCCCCTTGGAGATGCGGTAGATGTACTGGGTCTTGAGGGTGTAGTTGATGGCAAGCGCGGGCCATAGAGCCTCGCCATTCTCGTCATACATATACTTGCAAGCGTAGATGCGCTTGAAATACTTGGCGATGGGCGTGCCCTGAATGATCTCATACGTTCCCGAGGAAATGATGTAATGCTCGATCTTCACTCCCAGCGACTCGCCAAACTCATTGATGCGGTCAAACCAGGACAGCACACCTTTGTAAAGCACCACGTTTTCACCGCATTGGTTCAGGTAAGCCTCGGTGAGCGGGATGCCCTTTTCCTTGCACTTCTTGATCATGACGAACATATAGGCAAGGATCTTTTCAACTTCGTGCTTTTCGGTAATCCCCGCAGCCTCTCCCCAAAAATCCTCGGAATTCATGCCGAGATTCTTGATGAAGGAATATTCCTGCATATCCGTGGTGCAAAGGGTCTTGTCAAAATCATATAAAATACCGATGGTGGTTTTTGCCATGGTGGATACCTCCTGTCTTTTGTACTCTTATTGTACCATGAAATCATGAAAAAATCAATATTCCGCTGCAAAAAACTTGTCAAAAGTAAAATTCTCTTTGAAAAGAAAAAATTTTTCTACACCTATTGACAAATCAGAAACGATATGATATAATAACCGCAGAAAACGAACATAAAAGTTATGTGCATTCTGAGCTTTGCGAAATAAATGTCGAAAAGGAGGCAAACCATGGCTCACTTGATCCTTCCGAATATCTCTTGGTTTGTAAGTAAGCATGAAGGCAAATACGTTAAAAATACGTATTCGGGATCAATGGGTACTTCGCCTGAAAGCGGTTGTTTTCGTACCCGCACCTTTAACTATCGTGTGTTTGTTGATACAGGTGCAGGGCAGGAAAACGAATTTTCTTTGACGGTGGAAACCTATATCATACAACCTAGACAAAGGGGAAGTGGGAAAACAGACGAGGTAAGAGAGACCTTCGAATGCTCTGACGATGGCGTTCACAGGGCCGAGGAATGGCTTTGGGATATGGCAACGAAATACGGATTTTGAATAAAAGGAGAAAAAATGATAATATTCAGTGATTTGTTTGAATTGAAAGTAGGGTACATGATGCAAAGGGTGCTGGACAAAGACGAAACGGGAGAGGCGATACCGATCATCTCCCACAAGAATTTGTCCTTGTCTGCCTTGAATCTTGAAGATGTCACGCGAAAACCAGTAAAACCTGCTTTTTATGAGAAATTTATGCACGAAAAGCTCCTTCGGAAAAACGATATCCTGGTCAGCCTGGTGTATCCCTATCATAGCATCATCGTGACGGAAGAGCTGGAAGGGTGTATTGTGTCAAACTTCTGTGCTATCCTGAGAGCCAAACACCCCGAGGAAGTGGACATCAACTACATGCATCAACTGTTGAGCAGCGACATATATGTGGGCGAAGGCGGGAAATTTCAAGCATGTCTGAATGAAAAATCCAAAGCGACTGCCGTGATTTCTCTCAAAAAGCTGGGCGAACAGGAAGTTAACTTGCCGTCTTTGGAGATGCAAAAGAAAAGAGCAGGCGTCATCCGTGATATTTATACGAGAATCGACCTGCTTTATGAGATGATCAAGGCAGAAGATCATCTGAAAAACGTACTCCTTGAGGGTTCCGATAGAACGGCGGCTTTGTATGAACTCACGGAACTCATCAAACAGTTGAACCGAGCGTATGATAAGTGGACACACCCCGAGCGTTAAGTCCAATTCTTGACTGAAAAAACACTTACCTTTCGGTATAGAAGGAAATACATCTTGCTGCGCACGGCAGCGGAACGGAGAAGTATATGAGTATATCGAAACATACGTATGACGCGTTGAAAGAAGCATTTGGTCAGCTGTCAAGCTGGGCTGTATGGGATGAACCTGACCCCTTAGGAAAGCCCAAATCCAATTTGGGGACTCAAGTGTTCGATTCGATTAACCTCAGTGAGTTGAATACGGCATACGTTTTCGTTGGTTTGAACCCTGCAAACCATGGGACCTCTGAAGTCAAGCCCGCTTGGAGCAGTTTTCACAGCGAATACGCCTACGGAAATGATTATATCCTTCGAGGGGCATTGAACAAAGCACCGTTTCGTGGCTCCTATCTGACGGATCTGATCAAAGACTACATACAAACAGACGGTGGGAAAGTAAAGAAACTGCTTAAAGAAAAACCTGAAATCTTGCAAGAAAATCTGGTCATTTTGAGAAGGGAACTGGATCTTTTGCAAGACGGCAAGCCCCTTGATCAGAAGCCTGTGCTGGTCGCCATGGATGGCGAAGTGGAAAAATATTTGAAAAAGTATATGAAGGATTACACCGTCAAAAGGATCTATCACTTTGCTTTTAGCCATCCTCCGTTTACCCCCGAGAGCTACAGAAAGCACGTAGAAGAGCGGTTGCTTGGTCACTAAAAATACGCTTGACCCATGGACGGCTATGCCCATAGGTCAAGCGTTTTTACGTAGGAGAGATATGGATTCTGATGATCAGTATGTTAATACTGCTTTTTTACGCCGCATTTACTGCATTTTTTCTGGAATAGTCCCTCAAAAGGACCGCCGCAACGGTCGCAGAGTTTTGCGTTGCGCCAAGCTTGTTGTTGCTTCATGTAAGCTTCCTCTTGTTTTTGCAACCAAGGTGTACCCTTAAAAGCATTGTGAGGAGGCGTTTGACCATCTTCCATAATGACTGTAGCCAGTTTACTACAATAATAGAAGGCTCCATTTTTGTAACTACATCCCGGATCCTTAATTTTGACACCTGCTGGAATGGTGATAGATGTTAGGCTATGACACCCAGCAAAAGTACCAAAGAGAGTGTCAATGTTTTTAGAAAGAGTAATGTTTTGCAGAGAAGTACAATTTTCGAAAGCGTTCCACCAAAGTTTGGTTAAACTGTCGGGCAAGGTGATGGCAGTTAAATTGCTACAATTTAAAAATGCGAAACATCCAATTTCCTGAATGTGAGGGGGGAGGTTGATTTCAGTCAAACTGACACAATTTCGGAAGGCTAAAGCGCCAATTATGATCACGCTTTCGGGAATTATGACTTTCTTCAATTTCGGGCATGAGAAAAAAGCTTCTTTTCCAATTTGCTTCACACCGTTTTCAATGATGACTTCTTCAAGATTTTCAGGAGCCTCGCAAGTGTCCGAAGCACCCAAACCTTCAACACATTCGACAGATCCCGGCACTGTAACCTTTTTAAGACCGCGGCAACCTCTAAATGCGTTACGACTGATATGCCGTACATTATTAGGAATAACTACCTCTTCGGCAGCCCCGTTGTATTTCTCCAAAGTACCCGCACGGATCACAAAATCAGCCGTGTTCCCACCGTAAACGTTGACAACGCTGGCTTGAATGTGGTTGACGGTGTTATAGTTGTTGATGGCTTTCTCCACAATATACGCCGAGTGGCAGTACGGGCATACGGCGGCTTCCTTAGTGCTGTCTACTTCCAGCCCCGCACCGCAGTTGGTACATTGAGCATTCACAAATGGCATGACTTATCCTCCTGTATAGCTGAATCATAAAGTGTCTCCATTATATCATAAATCCATAGATTTGTAAACAGCTATATAAAAAATTCCCGATCTGCCGCCATACAACAGATCGGGAACTGCAACATTATTTCAATATAACTTATACTTGAGTCTCAAATTATCTGCGATCATCGCGATAAACTCCGAATTGGTCGGCTATATCAAAGGCTCCCTTGTGTAAAGGGAGCTCCCGACGAAGTCGGGTGAGGGATTGTTTTTTCGTAAAATTTTGCTTTTACAACCCCTCCGTCAGCCTTCGGCTGCCACCTCCCCTTGCACAGGGGAGGCTCTTTTTAGTAAAGCTTATATTTCAGTCGTAAATTATCAGCTATCATCGCAATAAATTCGCTATTCGTGGGTTTTCCGCGGTTATTTTGAATGGTATATCCAAAATAACTATTGAGCGTATCCACGTCGCCTCTGTCCCACGCAACTTCAATCGCGTGGCGGATGGCACGCTCCACTCTCGACGTGGTGGTCTGGTATTTCTTTGCGACGGAAGGGTAGAGAACCTTCGTGACCGAGTTGATGATATCCGAGTCTTTAATGGTCAGAATGATCGCCGTCCGAAGATACTGATACCCCTTGATATGGGCAGGAACACCGATCTGGTGGATGATCTGCGTTACCCGACTTTCGATGTCGTCCATGTGATCTCCTGAATTGGGAGAAAGATCACGTTGCGGAAGTGCATACCGCCCCTCTCTTGTGCGTAATAATTCTTCAATGTGAGCTGTAAGACTGTCATCTCGGATAGGTTTGATCAGACAAAGCTGTGCGCCCGCGCCCGATGCCTGAATAAACATATGTTGATTGGCAACAGGAGACGTCATGATGAAAGAGGGCGCTTTGTCGTTTCGATAGTCCAACTGACTGCTGGCGCGAATCACGCCGATCCCGTCAAGCTTTGACAGCCATATGTCAATAATGGCGATGTCGGGATGGTTGTGATCAATCTTTTGAAGTGCCTCGTCGCCGTTAGCCGCTTCATCAATGGTAAGATAACCTGCGCGCCGCAGGGTTTCTTTGAGTTGGCTCCGCTGATTCATATTCTCGTCCGCGATCAGAATCCTGATATTTTGTTGTGTCGTGTACGCCATGATAATTTCCTCCCAAAAATTGGTATTTACTTGAACAGCTATATATTACCATATTTTGGCATAAATTGCAAGTGTCAAACCCGAAAAATAATTGACAAAAATTACCACTATATTCTGTGGAAATTGCTGAATCTGCACAAGTGCAGGTCATTTTTGGGTCATGTGATGGGATGAAAGAAAAAAACATCGGAAAAACAAGAAAATTTTCCAAAGAATTGTTGAAAAATTTCATTTGATATGCTATACTATAGTGTTAGAAATTTTAAAGGAGTTCTTTGCGCTTTTTCTAACATGCCACGTAGCGCAAAGATGATATACCATATGCTGGAATTTAAAAATGTATCTTACCGTGTTCCTTCACAGAACGGAAACGGTCAGGAAATTGAGATCATAAAAAAGATCAATCTGAAGATCGACGAACGCTTCGTCGCCATCACAGGTCCCAATGGCAGCGGAAAATCCACCCTTGCCAAGTTGGTCGCGGGCATTATCACCCCCACGGAAGGACAGATCCTTCTTGACGGAAAGGATATTACCCATATGTCTATCACAGAGCGCGCTCAGAACGGCATCGGTTATGCCTTTCAGCAGCCTGTGCGTTTTAAGGGCATCACCGTCAAGGATCTGATCTCCATGGCGGCAGGGAAGAATATCAACATCCACCAAGCCTGCGAATATCTATCCGAAGTTGGACTTTGTGCCAAGGAATATATCAACCGTGAGGTTAACGCGTCCCTGTCGGGCGGCGAGTTGAAGCGCATCGAGATCGCTATGGTCAACGCACGAAACACCGCTTTCACCGTCTTTGACGAACCCGAGGCGGGCATCGACCTTTGGAGTTTCAACAGCCTCATAGAGGTCTTCAAAAAAATGTACGACCGCACCAAGGGCACCATCCTGATCATCTCTCATCAGGAACGCATATTGGACATTGCCGACAGAGTTATTGTGATCTCGGGCGGTACCGTTGCCGACGACGGCACAAAAGAAGACGTCCTGCCTACGCTCCTGTCACAAAGCGCAGGCTGCTGCCAAACCCGCAACGGCACCATCGGCAAGACAGTTGCCAACAAAGAACCTGTGAAAGGAGGCGTCTGATATGGCTGAAACTAAAAAACTTGACGCCATCCAGCTTGAAATGCTGAAACAAGTGGCTGACCTCCATAGCGTCCCCGAAGGCGCCTACTCCCTTCGTATTAACGGTCAACTCCACGGCAAAAATTCCTCTGAACACATCACAATTGAGAAGAAAGAGGACGTATCCGGTATTGATATCATCATCGCCCCCGGCACCAAGAACGAAAGTCTCCACATTCCCGTGATCCTGTCTCAAGCAGGCATCCGCGAGGTGGTCTATAATGACTTTCATATCGGCGAGAACTGCGACGTCACCATCGTGGCAGGCTGCGGTATCCATAACGGTGGCGCAGAGACCAGTGAACACAGCGGAATCCATCGCTTTTTCGTGGGCAAGGGTGCCAAGGTCAAATACGTGGAAAAGCATTATGGCTCAGGAGAGGGCACCGGCGAGCGTGTCATGAACCCGACCACCGAAGTGCATATGGCAGAAGATAGTTATATGGAGATGGAGACCGCTCAGATCAAGGGCGTGGATTCCACTGTCCGCCGTACGACAGCTACCTTGGAAGACCGTGCGACTCTCATCATCCACGAGAAAATCATGACCCACGGCACCCAGTATGCCGAAACCTACTTTGAGGTGGACATGAACGGTGAGGATTGCGGCGCGCACGTAGTCTCACGCTCCGTGGCAAAAGATCAGTCCCGTCAGAAGTTTGTTTCCCATGTGAACGGAAACAGTCGTTGTTCGGGTCATACCGAATGCGACGCGATCATCATGGATGGCGCGAACGTGGTCGCCATTCCCGAGATTTCTGCCAATCACACCGAGGCATCTCTGATCCATGAAGCCGCCATCGGTAAGATCGCCGGTGAACAACTCATCAAGCTCATGACCTTGGGACTGACCGAAAAGGAAGCTGAGGAGCAGATCATCAACGGCTTCCTGAAATGATTTCGCGTTCTCCAACCTAATGTTGTTATAATGGAAACATAACTTTTTCTCCCCGCGCATAGATTGTGTTAAATCTACGCACGGGGAGAATGTCATTATGACGAAAAAAATATACAAGATCAATAAATTGTGTGGATGCGTCTGTGGGACAGCATCGATTCTGCTTGCCTGGATCGTCAAATCTGCCGTAAGGAGTCCTTACCTTCTGTTACATCAAACTGACAGCTTTCCTTTGCTTCCGCCGCTTTGGCTGCTGGGATTCCTTTGGTTTGGGGGCTTTTTCTTGATGGGGTGGGTCGTTGGATGCGAACTTTCGTCCCGGGAAAATCCTTGCCCGTCAAAAGTAAAACGCTATCAGTGCGCCCTTCTTATCGTCCTGTCAGCTACCATAACCTTTGCGTGGTATCTACTGCTGTTCGGCTTGGGGGCTATGTTTTTCTCTTGGTGCCTACTGATCTTATCCGTGGTTTTTGAAATCTTTGCCGGACTCAGACTGATGACCGTATCCGGGAAAGGATCTTGTCTGATTTGGCTCGTTACAGCCAGTCATTTATGGATTTCTATTATGCAGATTATGGTCATGTTGCATATCTGAATTGTGCAAAATAACGTTGTGTCAATTGAGGCTGAAAATGCAAAGCATGAAATTTTTTCCATGAAGGTTGACATTTTTAAAGAAATGTAGTATAATAATTTCATCAAATTTAGAATCTTGGAGGTTTATGATGAAATTTTCTAAGCTTTTGGCTCTGATCCTGGCTGTTTGTATGCTGGGTACGATGATGATCGCTTGTAATGGAAGCGGCAGTGGTGAGGAAACCACGGTTGAGGCCGCAACTTCCGTCACCATCTCTGTTACCTTGATTATCAAGGACGCAAACGGTGCTGAAGTTGCTAACGAGGCTGTTTCCTACACCGGTACCAACGCTACCCTCGGTGAGATCATCGGCAACTACTGCGCCGGTAATGACTACGAAGAGGCATTCGATGATAACGACCTTCTCTCCGCCATCGGTGAGCTGAAGCCCGGCGAAGGCGAGCTTTGGATCGCTTATTATGAGAACGAAGGCAAGAATAAGGCATTTGCTTCCATTAAGAACCAGCCCGTAGCTGATGGTCAGAAGGTCGTCCTTGCGATCGACAAGGCTTGATTCCATAAAATTTCAAAAGACGGCTCGTTCGAGCCGTCTTTTTTTGTATAGTAAAACCACGCGTTAGACGCGTGGTTCGGTAAGAATTACATAGTTGATAATGACATAACAACTCCTTTGCTGTATAATAGAAGTGCGGCTGCCAACTGCACAAATAAAAACAGCAAAGGAGGTCATTT
>JAZSFA010000061.1:0-7061 GCA_045531965.1 Eubacteriales bacterium | reverse complement strand
GGGGAGATGGCACGGCGGAGAGAGATGAAGGTTGGCTCTCCTCATCCACCGCTGCGGCGGTCCCCCTTCCCCGCTGGGGAAGGCTTGGGGCGGGAAAATGTATGCTTTTTAAAAGTTTTTGGAAGTCTTGAAACCTTTTTTTAAAAAGGTTTCAAGTGGGGTTGCAGGGGTGAAACCCCTGCGAAAAAAGCGGGTTGCAGGGGTGAATCCCCTAAACTTAAAAAATAATCACTGTAGGGGCGGATTCCATATCCGCCCGTCGATATATGGAGGGGAGATGGCACGGCGGAGAGAGATGAAGATTGGCTCTCCTCATCCACCGCTGCGGCGGTCCCCCTTCCCCGCTGGGGAAGGCTTGGGAGTGGGAAAATATATTTTTTTGAAAGTTTTTGGAAGTCTTGAAACCTTTTTCCAAAAAGGTTTCAAGTGGGGTTGCAGGGGCAAAGCCCCTGCGAAGAAAGTGATAAAGAACTCAATTATGCATCCGGGTGCCCACAGGCTCGCCCATGACGGCACGGTAGATGTTTTCGGGATCGGCAAGACCGAATCCAAAGGCTTCAATGTTGTTGTCCTGACAGAAGATCACCGCGGACATATCAAAGGCGCGGAGATTTTTCTCAATGATCTCGGCATATGTAAGATCATAGAGCGGCTTGGCATTGGGATTCTTGCGAGGATCGGCGTCATAGACAAAGTCAATGTTCTTTGCCATGAGCATGGCGTCAGCGTGGATCTCAGCCGCACGGAGCGCCGCACCCGTGTCGGTAGAGAAATAGGGCGCACCCGTACCGCAGGAGAAAATGGCGATCTTGCCCTCGGACAAAGCGTGGTTGGCGTTGCGCGCACTGTAGTGGTCGGCAAAGGTGTCCATCTCCACGGCGGACATCACCACCGTGTCCATTCCGTGACGGAGGAACACGTCCTGCAGTGCCAGCGCGTTAATGCAGGTGCCCAGCATACCCATGTGATCGGCACGCGCGCGCTCCATTTTCACAGAGCCGCTGACGCCGCGCCAGATGTTCCCCGCGCCGACGACCACGCCGATCTCCACACCCGCCGCACGGCACTTCTTCAGCACCTCGGCGATGGAATCCATAAAAGCAAAGTCTAAAATGCCGTCCTCACGACACTTGGGCGCAAGGGCTTCGCCCGACAGCTTCAGCAAAATACGCTTGTATCTGGGTTGTTGATTCATACTGACCACCTCACAAACATCTTAATATCCATTCGCCGCCTTAAAGTGGCGCAAATATCGTAAAAAATTCGACCGTCTCGCTTTGCGACAAAATGGGCGAAAACCCATTTTAGGGAGAATTGTGCGTGAAACAGTAACCTTGGGTTTTAGATCATTGAACTATCACGCTGTTCTCTTTATTTTACTACAAACTTCGCTCCAATATAAGAGGTTTTTTGTAAACATTGTGCGACAGAGAAAATTTTTTCTAATTGGGGGTAGAAAAATCAGGCGAGTTGTGCTATAATATACCCGTTGTTAAGCATACTTAACTTTTCGAAGGAGGATAAACCATGAGTCAAAGACCCAACGTTACCACAGGATTTTTGTTCGATAAGAAGTGGGAACCCACCATGAGGAAGCTGAAACCAAAAGATTTCCATCTGCTTTTTTGGGAGCTTTATGACTTCCAAATGAGCGGAGGAAAGACACAAGTCCCCGCCCACGAGGAGCATTTGCTGCTCGCCGCCTTGGTTTCCTTTATCCTTCCCCAACTGGAAAACCGCCTTGCGGCATCAGGATTTTTCCCACCTACCACTCATAGCGGAGAGACCGAGGATGCATCTGCGTCTCCCATGACTTCTCCTGTCTCAACACCCACGGGGAGTGCTGCAGGGGGTGTAACAGGGGGTGCTGCACCCCCTGCGACACCTAAGTTAAGTCAAGATAAGATAAGACAAGATAAACATAAGTCAACGCTAAGTCAAGTTGAGTGTAAGACAGACCGCCCCGTCGGGACTGCCGTTGAGGGCTGCCCTCCCGGGGCGGTGCATCCCGCTCCCCGAGAAACAGAAAGCGATCAAAAATCTTCCCAAAAGCGGGGATACGGATCTTTGGGTAACGTGATGATGACCCCCGAGGGATATCAGTTCATCACCGAAAGTTTGGAGATCCCCGAGGCGTTTATCAACCACTTCTCCGAAAAGCTCGCTTCCCGGGGGTATCAATACCCCGACCACGTGGCGGCACTGACCGCTTGGTGGCACGACGAAAAGAACAAGCTCTACTATAAAAATGCGTCAGCGAAAACACCGCCCGAAACAGCCGACGAAGCTACGGAATCCCAAGAACAGGAAGGCTCCTTCGATACCGATGATTTCTTTACGCTGGCAGTGATGAAAAGCTTGGGAGAAGCCCCCTGATCCGATCAGGGCAGGATGGTCACGGTCACGTCAAAGCTGTGCTCGCCGCAGATGAGGGTGACGGTTCCCTGCCCCGTTTTGCCCGTAGGCTCCACGTGGCCGTCCGCTCTCATGCGGAACAGCTCGGGGTTGTGGTTCTCAAAGGTCACCTTGTCAACCACACCTGCCAGCTCAAACCAGGAGCCGTCCTCGTAGGTGGCGATGCCACGGAGCTGCTTCAGCTCACGGGCAGAGAGGCTCACCCGGTAGTCCGTCCAAATCGGCTCAAAGGAGACCACCTTCTTGTCGGGATAGGGCTGCATATAGCACCAGGGGGCGGGTTCTTCTTCGGTGACGTACACGGGGAACTCGGTGCGGACGTCGGCGTAGTTTGCGGTGACGTAGGTGTAGCCCACCTCCAGGGCAGTCAAGCTCATGCCCGCGATGGACACGATGGACTTGTCATAATTGGTGAAATCCACACCCTCGGTGACGGGGCGCATGGCGTAGGCCACGTTGCCCGTTCTCATGGGGATGGTGACGGTGTCACCCTTCTTGACCCGCAGGAAGTGGGGCTTGCCGCAATAGATCATGGTGGGGGTGTATTCGGCGGGATCCTCCATGGGCTCGGGGGAGCGATGGACGTTCTGCAGGTGAGCTTCGCTGTAGAAGTCCTCTTCCATCAGCTCAAAATCGTACTTGTGGAGGCGGGTACCCCAAAATCCCCATTTGTTGCCGTAGGCATACGCCAGGAGCATGGTGTCTCCCTTCTTGATGTGGTGCTGTGGGTCACCCGAGATGCCGCAATTGTGGCACATCCAGCCCGTGTTCACCTTGCTCTCACCCACGCGGGTGAAGCGGAGGCCGTCATCCGACTCGTACACCGCCAGCATACTGTCCTCGGAGAAGCGGCGGTCGGTGGACAGGGCTATGAACTTTTGGTTATCCTCGCAATAGACCACGTCGTAGGAATCGTTGCCGCTCGAGGGACGATCCACCGCCACGCCGCGCAGTACAATCTTGCCCGGCCAGTTCTCATCGGTGATTTCGGCGGTGGCGACACGGGTCTGGGAAAAGCCCTTGCCGTCGATGGTGCGGGAGGTCCAGGTGTAGTAGATGTAGATGGTTTCATCCTTGATGACAAAGGAAAATTCGCCTGCGCCCCAGTTGTGCCAGTCCTCGTCGAAATAAATGACGGGAGCGGGCTTGCCCAGCCAATGGAGGGTGCCGTCGGGAGTCACGCGATGCTCGCCCCAACCGTCACCCGTCCAACGCTCGAAGGGGCCTGTGGGGGACCTGGAGCGGCCGATGAAGCCGTTATTGCACACACCGCCGCCGTTGGCGAAGACGGTGGAGGTATAGCCGATATAGTAGTAGTCGCCGTACTTGATGACGGCGGGATCGCAGACCGAGAACCAGTCCTTGGAGTCGGCGGTAGGCGCCATGACCACCCGTTCTTCGGTCCAGGTGTTGCCGCCGTCGGTGGACTTGCGATAAGTGAACCAGTCTGCCTCAAAGGCGTCACCGGGAGAGGCGAACCAGGCGTGGCATACGCCGTCCTCCACCATGAGGGTGGGGCCGTAGCGATAGCCCCAGGTCTGGGATTTGCGGGGGGCGTAGATGTCGCGTCCTTCGTCGGGGAGGATGAGTTTGAAGTGTTTGTTCATGGGGGGTACCTGCCTTTCTAATAAGATGAGTTTTTATGTAAGCAGATCATGGGGAGATACACGATACGAGATGAGATAGCATTATGTGAAATATCTTGTATCTCGTATCTGCCGAGCTTGCTCGGCGTGTATCTTGTATCTTCCGTCAGTCTTTCCACACAAAATGATAATTGATCGCCTCGCCGCCGTCCACGAGGATGCTCTGTCCCGTGCAGAAGGTATTCACAACGGTGAGGAAATACGCCCATTCGGCGATCTCCTCGGGGGTCGCCCAGCGGCGGAGGGGGGTCTCGTTCATGATCTCAGCCCACAGCTCGGGGTCATTCATGACACACTCGTTGAGGGGAGTCAGCACGCCGCCGGGGTCAAGACTGTTACAGGTGGCGCCGTATTTGGCAATCCGCATGGCGACGTTCTTGGTATATGCCAGCACACCGCCCTTGGAGGCGCAATACTCCGGAAATTCCGCGCCCGTGTGTGCGCTTGCCGAGCCGATATGCAGGACAGACTTGATCGCAGGCTGGACGCCGTAGGTCTCGGTCATATGGATGAGGGCTTTGAGGTTGGTGTCGATATCGTTTTCGTTTTGGGTGCCTGCGTTGTTGACAAGAATCTCCACCCCTTCGACGGCGGGGAGGCTTTCATAGTCGCGGATGTCGCAGGTATGGTGGGTATAGCTTGTATGTTCAATGCCGGCAGGTTGGCGGTCGATGCCGATAACGGTATGTCCCTCGCTGAGGAACTTCACGGCAATGGCACGCCCGATACCTTGGGTGGTGCCCGTGATGAGGATCTTCATGTGGCGTCTCCTTTCAAGAGTACGGCCAAGGGAAACTTTTTGCAAAAAGTTTCCCTTGAACCCTTCAAAAAACTTTAAAAAGAATGATTATTTAAAAGTTTTTGGAGTTCCAAGCACCTTTTTTTAAAAAGGTGCTTGGTGGGGTCCAGGGGCAAAGCCCCTGGTAAACAACCATTTATCTGTGTTCCAAATATGCCTGCCCGACGCGCTCCTGTTTCCATTTTTGCACCATGCGGTAGCCGATGGGGGAAAAGAGGATCTCCATAACAAGCTCTGCCACGGCTCCCGTCAGGGCGCACATGGCGCATTGCAGCACCGTCCAGCAGAAGCCGTCCCAGAAGATGGGGGCAAAGACCACGAAGACGATGACCGAGAAGATGAAATTGTCCAAAAACTGACCGATGAAGGTGGAAACGTAGGTACGCATGGCATACGCCAGCTTGCCGTCGGGGTTCTTTTTAAAGCTCTTACCGATCATCCAGTTGAGGGTATTGTTGATGACTGCCGAGGCGAGGAACGCCACGGTACTGCCCAGGAGGATGAACCACGTTCCGCCGAAAATGTCGTTGAAAGCGGTATAATCCTCCGCGTTTGAGGGGATGGCGGCAGCGACGAAAAAGATGGCGCAGGTGAGAAGGTTGATGCCGCACGCCAAAAGCGAGATGCGGTTGGAGGCTTTGGGTCCGAAGTGCTTGGTGATGATGTCCATGCACATGAAAGACAGCCAGGAGATGAGGATACCGCCGTCCAAGGCAATCCAATCCAGTTGGAGGAGGGTCTTATTTGCCAAGAGATTCATGCAGATGACCGAGACCACAAAAAGGGTCACCACGGTAGCGGGGATAGAGCGGAGCAGGAGCTTCATATCCTCTCGCTCGCGCTTGAGCCATTGGAGAATGGTTTTCATATGTACGTTCCTTTGTTTTAGGATATAGTTCTGAGATAATCAAATAGATTGTAGTTTAGCGGCGGAGGCACGAAGAAAGGCTCTCCCTTTGGGAGAGCTCCCGCCCAGCTTTGCGACGGGCGGGTGAGAGGGTAAAAACGCGAAATGCCGCTAAATACCCTCTCCGTCACCCGAGCTTGCGAGGAGGACACCATCCCCAGGAGGGGGAGGCTTTGGTTCGCGGTAACCCCCATAAACAACAATTTATCGGTTTACATCCCATCGCGGTATGTGGTTCGCATGGGTTGAACGTCCCCGAGCCAGAGCCGCCCCGCAGGGGCAAACAACAATTTACCTTACAACTGCTTCTTGAGCTTCTGCAGCGCCGCCTTTTCCAGGCGGGAGACCTGGGCTTGGGAGATGCCGATCTCGGAGGCGATCTCCATCTGGGTCTTGTCCTTGAAATAGCGGAGCCTTATGATGTGCTGCTCACGGGGGGTCAGGGTCGCCACCGCCTCACGGAGGGCGATGTTCTCCAGCCAGGACTCATCGCTGGCATCGCGGGAAGTGTCCGAGAGCTGGTCTATGACGTACAGGGAGTCCCCGTTTTCACTAAACACGGGTTCATAGAGGGAGATGGGCTCCACGATGGCGTCCATGGCGGCGACCACCCGCTCACGGGGGACGCCCAGCCTTTCGGCGATCTCATCGGGGGTGGGGTCACGGGACAGGGCGGATGCCAATTCCTCGCGTGCCTGCAAGGCTTTATAGGCGAGGTCTCTGACAGAGCGGCTCACCCGTACGGTAGCATTATCACGCATATACCGCCGCATTTCTCCCAAAATCATGGGCACGGCATAGGTTGAAAACATGACCTCTTTCGTGACGTCGAAATTGTCAACCGCCTTGACAAGGCCGATGCAACCGACCTGAAAGAGGTCATCCGGATTTTCTTTTCGTCCCGCAAAGCGCTGTACCAAGGACAGCACCAGCCGCAGGTTTCCACAGATCATGTCCCGCCGCGCTTGAGTGTCCCCTTGGCGGATGCGAATCATGAGTGCTTGCTTTTCCTTCTCCGTCAACACCTTGAGGGTCGAGGTGTTGACACCGCAGATGACAACTTTATGGTTGTTATACATGGCAAAACTCCTGCTTCGGAGGGCGTCTCGCGTCCTCTGATCTCAGAAGAAGTATTTGCCACGGGTAGGAGATGTATACAGGGGAAAGGTTGGGAGATTTTTCATGCGAGAGTACGCAAGGGGTTTCACCCCTTGACCCCAACAAACAACCTTTTTGCAAAAAGGTTCTTTCGCATCTCCAAAAACTTAAAAAATATCACTGTAGGGGCGGATTC
>JAZSFA010000063.1:0-4821 GCA_045531965.1 Eubacteriales bacterium | reverse complement strand
ATCCTGTTCTTCAAGGAGGGCCGCGTGGCCCGTCAGGCCGTGGGCCTGCACTCCAAGGCCCAGCTGGAAGCGCTGATCGAGGAGTGCCGCAAATGAGCATCCGCCTGAACGAGGACGCCGAGATCGTGGCCATGATCCGGGAGGGTCTGAAGCAGAAGGACGGCTATTGCCCCTGTCGCTTTGAGCGGAAAGAGGAGTACAAGTGCATCTGCGAGGAGTTCAAGGCCCAGATGGCCGACCCCGACTTCGAAGGCTACTGCCATTGCAGACTGTATTACAAAAGTAAAGATTAAACAAAATGACAGGTCGTTTGACCAATGTCACTAAGTTAGTGGCATTGGGCCAAGAGGTAGTCCCATAATGAATGAGTGCATCCCGTGAGGGATGCACTTTTTCTGTAAAAAGAGCATGACAAGTAAGCGGATTGAAAAATCCACTAAAAAAAGCTATTCAGAAGCAAAAGATTATGCTACTCTATAGAGGAAGCTAACGGCGTGTTTTACAACCATATTACGAGGATTGGATCTGCCAGTGCGAGTGACAGAAACATTCCTGCTTATGGTAGCTTCAACATCTGGTGGAGAAATATTACCAAGAAGAAATTGTCTGCAAACCTGTACAGCAACAGAGAAATTTGCTTTGCAAGGGTATTTTCTGTTGAGCTTTTGAATGACTACGTGCGAGGTAATCAATTCAGTGAAGTTGTACATGATTAGTCTGGCAAATATCTCCTGGGTAATGTTCTCCACCTTTTTCGCGTGGAAATGGAGCAAGCCCACTGTGTATTTCAATTCTCTGAAAGACGTTTCAATTCCCCAGCGCATACCATAAAGGCGCTTCAGTTCATCCGGTGGAAATTCTTCTGCACCCAAGTTTGTAACAACCGTTTCGTAAGCAGCGTCAGATATTTTGAACCTGACAATACGGAAAGGCAGGGGATAGAATACAACAGGATCATGTTTACGATTCTCTCTGGGCAAGAAATCAAAAGCATTGCCAATCGGAACAAAACGATAACGATTTCTGTTCTGGCAAAGCTTTTTCACTTCTTTTGTTTGCCGAGTCGTTAAATTCAGCTCAATCGCCACATCGAACACATCACGATCAGGCAAGTCCAAACCGCAGGCAATACCGGAAGAATGAATATCCTTGATACGAATGAGATATTTCCAACCCTTTTCCTGGACATGGGCCATAAGATTATAGCTTTCATAACCTCTGTCAGCAATAACTAAAGCCTTTGCAATATTAGAACGGTCAACCATATTGCAAAGAACCCCTTTTTCATTCCAATCCCGTCGGCCGCACACGGCCACATCAACATAGGTATGTTGCAGCAAGTCGTAAACAGCATCTAAATGAAGAAGGCTGTACGGAGCCTGACCATTCGCCCCTGAGAAGTAACTGTCTTCATGTTTAGGGTTAGTAGGGATCTGAATATCTGAGCCGTCAGCCGCAAGCAAACGATATCCTTTGTATAATCTATCCTTGTCGGTCATTCTTATAAAGATGTCAAAAAGAGAAGGAAACGCAAATTCGTTGATCTTCTGACGTTGCTGTATAAATGCTGAACTGGAAACTGTATGTTGACTGCATCCAAAATAACGAAGCAGCTCACCAGTAAGGTTACCACCCTCCATGCAGAGCAGAACTGATATAACCTCACGAAGAGGAAGTTTCCGTTCTCTTGTAAAATTCCGGGCGGGATCTTTTGTGAACATCCATGATGTTTCGCATAATTGAGAAATTGCCTGGGAAAGCTTCTCTTTTACAACTTGAATTTGACTTGACATGATTAGGCCTCCTTGTAATTTTCGGTGGGGACACCTCTAATTACAAGGAGGCTTTCCAAATGTTAGACAAAATCAGCTTTGTCAAGAGACAATTAGATGCGGCTATCTCACAGCTGTGTGAGACTTCATGGATGTTCTCAAAGAATCCAGGCAAGGATTTTTCCAGAACACGAAAATTGCCTTTTCGTAAAGTTATAAGCTTCCTGCTTTCCATGGAAGGAAGCTCTCTTGCAACAGAAATGTTAAGTCACTTTGGATGTTCTGCAAAGATTGCTTCTCCTTCTGCCTTTGTTCAGCAGAGAGGGAAAATGGATCCCTCGGCTATGAGATCACTGTTTGATCTATTCGTCAAGAAAACGGATTCTAATCAGTCTTATAAGGGGTATCGTTTGATCGCAGCAGATGGTTCTGATATTCAAATCCCTACAAATCCCAATGACGCAGACTCTTATTTTCCTGGAGTGGGTGGCTCTGCTCCCTACAATCTACTTCACATGGATGCCATGTATGATTTACAAAGCCATACTTACACGGATGTAACTCTTATTGGTCAAAGAAAGGTAAATGAACGAGATGCTCTCTGTTCTATGATAGATCGATCTCCTATGAAAAAGGCTCTGTTGATTGCTGATAGAGGGTATGAGGGATATAATCTCATGGCTCATTTACAAGAAAAACAATGGTGTTTTCTCATTCGCATTCAGGATATTGTTCATTCTCGTGGTATTGCTGCCGGTCTGGATCTTCCGGACAAGGACGAATTTGATGTCTCTATAAACTTATCGTTGACCAGAAAATCTACTAACGCAGTCAAACAACTGTGTAAAGAACGAAATAAGTATCGTTTCCTCCCTCAGACTGCTTCCTTTGATTATTTACCAAAAAATAGGCGCAAAGAGGATCCTTTAATCTTTTACGAACTGCAGTTTCGCATTGTTCGCTTCAAAATCAACGACGATACTTATGAAACCGTTATCACCAACCTTGATCCATCATCATTCACAGCCAATGACCTGAAAGTTCTCTATAATATGCGTTGGGGTATTGAAACCTCGTTTCGCCAATTGAAATATACTGTTGGCCTGCTTCACTTCCATGCAAAAAAGGTGGAGTACATTTACCAAGAAATCTTTGCCAGACTTATCATGTACAACTTTTCAGAATTGATTACCTCGCCCGTAATCCTTCAGAACGCTATCGCAAAGTATGTTTATAAGGCAAACTTTACAGTAGCAGTACATGTGTGCAGACAATTCTTTCTTGGCAATGTTTCTCCACCTGATGTTGAAGCTCTCATTCGGAGACACGTTTCTCCCATTCGCCCAGGCAGAAGCAGGCCTCGTAAAATGTCCGCGAAACATGCGGTTAGCTTCCTTTACAGAGTAGCATAAGTTCTGCTTTTTGAATAGCTTTTTTGCGGATTTTCTAATCCGTTTTTTCTCATGCTCTTTTTACGGAAAAAGTGCATCCCTCTCAGGATGCACTCATTCATTATTGAAAAATCTTGTTAGACGTTGCCACTATCTTAATGACATTGCGGCATAGCCGGGGCGTTTTTTCAGGTTGGAGCGTATAGGAAAAGGTCCCCTCTGACTGGGGGAGAGAATACACCTTCTCTCCCTCCGTCTTTTGCTTCGCAAAATCCACCTCCCGCGTCAGAGGGAGGCAGTTCCCATTTTGATTTTGTTGTCCAGCTCCCACAGGGCGACCTTGTTGCTGTCGTATTGCAGCCGCTGCATGGCGGTGGCGTAATCCACCCACGCAAACCGGGTGTGCTCATCGGAAAGCCGGATGTTCTTGTGGGGCAGTTCCACCGCAAAGCAGTATTCCGGGATCACCAGACAGCTTTCACCCCAATGGAGGCGGGCTTTTGGAAAATGCTCGGTGGAAATGCTGCTGGTGGTCTCCAACCGGGAGAAAGGGGCGTCAACGGGGATGCCAGCCTCCTCAAAAGCCTCCCGTTGGGCGGAAACCTCCGGCGTTCCGTCCTCTTCCTCACCGCCGCCGGCCACGAACTGCCAGCAACTGTCCATGTCGCTTCGCCGGAAAATACAGTATAGCACCCCGTCGACCGTCTGTACATAGGGGATGACCAACACCTGATACTTTGCTCTTGCCATCGCACATCACCTCTTAAAACAGAATGATAACAGACTTGGGAAATCTTTGCAACGGGCTTGTCTTTTCGGCCGGAATATAGGATAATGAAGAAAATGCCGGAGGTGACTGCGATGATCAAAGCGGTGGTTTTTGACGCTTACGGCACGCTGATCTCCACCGGCACGGGCTCGGTGGACGCCGCCCGGAAGATCCTGGATCTCCACGGCTCGGCCATCCCGGCAAAGGACTTTTACGCCGACTGGAAGAAGTATCACCGGGCGCACATGGACGGGCTGACCCACTTTGTAACGGAAGAAACTATTTTTCGGTGGGATCTGGAACGGCTGTATGAGCAGTACGGCCTGCCGGGCAATGCCGCCGAGGATGTGCACATTATGCTGGATACCTTGGGCAACCGCACCGCCTTTCCCGAAAGCCGGGAAGTGGTGGAGCGGCTGAGGCGCTCGGTCACGGTGTGCATCGGGTCCACCACCGATACAGAACCGCTGATGCGGGATCTGGAGCGTGCCGGGATCACGGTGGATCATATTTTTACGTCAGAGGGTTTGCAGGTTTATAAGCCCCAAAAGGCCTTTTATGAAACCATTCTGGCGGAGCTGTCCCTGCCACCGGAGGCGGTCCTGTTCGTGGGAGATTCCCTCACGGACGATGTGTTCGGCCCCGCCCGGGCAGGCATGAAAACCTGCTGGGTCAACCGCAAAGGACAGAAAATGCCCGCTCCGCCGCCCGCCTATGCGGTGGCCGACCTTACCGGGGTGCCTGCAATTTTGGAGGATTCAGTATGAGTACGCGTATCGAGAAAACCAATTATTATCTGGATATTGCCGAGGTGGTGGCCGCCCGCTGTACCTGCCTGCGGCGGCATTACGGCGCGGTGATCGTCAAGAATGACGAGATCATCTCCACC
>JAZSFA010000064.1:0-6445 GCA_045531965.1 Eubacteriales bacterium | reverse complement strand
CACCGATAAACTGCAATTTGGAGTAATTATGCAATCGCTTAATGGGGTGCTCGGCTATTAGCATACCATTTTTTTCGGTTTCTGTCAAGTCCCCCGCAAAGAAGCCGCCGCCTCTGCACTTACAGAAGCGGCGGTACTCTTATGGGAAATTACTTGTCCTCAATGATGGACTCATCCCCCATAGCGGGGGCCTCGTAGCCCATGAGGTTGACCATGGTAGCTGCCACGTTGGAAAGCCCGAACTGACCGTTATCGGCCTTCACGGTGTAGCTGTTCTTCGCGTCGGTATTATCATACACGATGCAGGGAACGGGATTCAGGGTGTGGCTGGTCTTGGCCTTGAACTTGCCGTCCTTGCCTGCCTTGGGCTGACCCTTCTTGTCGCACTCGTACATCTCGTCGGCGTTACCGTGGTCGGCGGTGATGAGCGCCACGCCGCCCAGCTTATCCACAACAGCGAGGATGCGGGCGAGTTGGAGATCCAGCGCCTCCATGGAGCAACGGGTAGCCAACAGAGAACCGGTGTGACCCACCATGTCGCCGTTGGGGAAGTTGACGCGGTAGTAGGTGTACTCGCCCGCCTCCAGAGCCTCAATCAGTTTGTCGGTGATCTCGGCCCACTTCATCCAAGGTCTCTGCACGAAGGGAACCACGTCGGAGGGAACCTCCACGTAGGTCTCCAGCTCGTCGGAGGACTTGCCGGACTTGTTGCCGTACCAGAAATAGGTGACGTGACCGTACTTCTGGGTCTCGGAGATGGCGTACTGCTTCACACCCGTGCCCGCGAGGAACTCACCCATGGTATTGGTGATCTCGGGAGGATTGACCAGGTAGCGGTGAGGAATGTGGAGGTCGCCGTCGTACTCCAGCATACCGGCGTACAGCACGGCGGGTACGCGGACGCGGTCGAACTTGTCGAACTCACCGGCGGCGGCGTCAAAGGTCTTGGAAATCTCAATGGCGCGGTCGCCGCGGAAGTTATAGAAAATCACGCTGTCGCCGTCGTTGATGGTACCAACGGGGGTGCCGTCCTTGGCGATGACGAAGGGAGGCAGATCCTGGTCGATGACGCCCAGCTCGGCGCGGTAGGTCTCCACGGCCTCGGCGGCAGAGGCGAACTGACGGCCCTCGCCCAGCACATGGGTCTTCCAGCCACGCTCTACCATGGACCAATCGGCCTCGTATCTGTCCATGGTCACCTTCATACGTCCGCCGCCCGAGGCGATGGCGATGTCGAAGGACTCGTCGCGGAGATCGGCAATGAACGCCTCAAAGGGGTTGATATACTCCAGAGCGGAGGTCTCGCCCACGTCACGGCCGTCGATGAGGATGTGGATGCGGACGCGGCTGACGCCCTCTTTCTTGGCCTGCACCAGCATGGCCTTCAAGTGGTCGATGTGGGAGTGGACGTTACCGTCGGAGAACAGACCGAGGAAGTGCAGAGTGGAGTGGTTGTCCTTCACGCCGCCAATGAGGGTCTGCCAGGTCTCGGAGGCGAACATCTTGCCCGACTCGATGGACTGAGTGACCAGCTTGGCACCCTGAGCGAAGACCTGACCTGCGCCGAGGGCGTTGTGACCTACCTCGGAGTTACCCATATCGTCATCAGAGGGCAGACCGACGGCGGTACCGTGGGCCTTCAGAGTCACCATGGGGTATTCCTTCATGATGCGGTCGAGGGTGGGGGTGTAGGCGAGAGAAACGGCGTTGCCTGCGGTATCGGGCGCCAGACCTACGCCGTCCATGACGATGGTGAGTACGGGGCCCTTCACGCCACCAAAGCTTTCGAGTTTGTTCAGCTTGTTCATAGTAAAATTCCTTTCTTATGGGAATGAATCACAATCCTTTATATTATAACCCATCCCGCCGCAAATTTCAAGAGGATGGATAAAAAAAAAGGCGTTTTCGCGTCAATTTTTCTCATGCTTTCCCAAAGAAAATGGTGACACCGCCGAAAAGCAGTGCCACCATAGCGCTATAATTTCACCTTAACGGTTTCCCCGCTTGAAGACTTGACGTCCACCAAACACCAATCGGGATACTTGCGGCGGGTCTTGCGGATGATCTTTCTTACGCGGCGCATATCTTTCCCTGACAGACGAAAGGTCACCGCCGCATCTTCATGATCAGGCTTGCGTTTGTCCTTGAACAATCGATTCACTACCCACGCATTCAAGAAAAAGATATTCGGAAACACAAAGAAAAACCGATGCTTCTCATGCTTGACCGTGATTTTCATGACGCCTTACTCCACAACGATCTCCACGGTGTCGCCGTCGGCTGTTGTCACCTCTACCAGTTTTCCTATCACGCCGTTATCGATCAGTCTGATGACCGTGTCCCAGTCGATATTCAGATCCCCCACCTTACCCAAGCTGATGGGACCTGCCTTGCCGTTAAAACCCGACTCCAAAAACACACGGATCAGGGGAATCGGCAAATTGACGCGCACGCGGTCGCCGTCTGCGGAATCCACCTTGATACGGAGCATCATGTCGTCCATTTTTTTCCGCTCCTCGGGGGAGAGGCATCGAGTGGCGGGCTGCTCATCAGCACCTTCCCCTGTGAGCAGTGTGTCCGAACTGATGTCAAACAGCTTCGCCAGTTTGGGGATCATCATGATATCGGGGCAGGTCAGGTCGTTTTCCCACTTGGAAACCGCTTGGGGAGAAACACCCACACGCTCTGCCAGCTCGTCTTGAGTCATGCCCTTTTCTTTGCGGTAGGCGGCGATCCGCGCGCCCAAAGTCTTTTCTTGTTCCATATGTATCTTCCTTTCTGCGGCAGGACCTCTTATGGGTTCATGCCCTTGCAACCTCATCTTACCACGACTTGTCATCAAATTGAATGGATCATCCGTTGTTTTCTCTCAACCAAACGGGGATTTTTCCCTCAACCATCGGTTGTTTTGTAACGTTTTGCCACATTTTAGCTTATAAAAATGACTTACGCTTCCATAAACAGCAGGGGATGATTCTCGTCCAAGCGATACTTCACCACCATGGACGTAAAGCCGTCCCCTTCCCTGCCATGGACAGAAAAAGCGTAGGTGCCGTCGCCAAAAGCATAGATACCCGTGGAACCGAGGGGAAAATGACAGCCGGGAGTCGGCTCGTCGGTCATGAGTCCCCGACGGGCAGGGGTGAGGGTCAGCCCATACTCGCCGTTGCGCCCTTTGAGGGGGGACAGCACAGGGGGAATCTGACCGTCAATCAAAAACAGGGGATAGTTTGGAAATTGAGGCTTTTTACCCGTGTAGACCGCCGAAAGCCATGTGCGAGTGAAGGGGTCATACGCCAAATTCTGCACGCCGTAGGTAGTATTGCCCGTATAGAAGAAATACTTTGCCTCGGGGGCATCGGGACCTATGTGGTGGGGTTCATCTTGATGGAGGGGGCGACCGTACGTGTCAAAAATGTCGGGATCATAGGAAAGGATGATCTGATGATCGTTGTCCCCACGGTCGGTATCTCCGTAAATTCCGTATGCCACCATGATTTTTGGGGGACTATGGGGCACGGCACCGAAAACGGGGCCCAAAGCGGTGCCGTCAATACCGCTGCAACCATAGCGGTGGGGCTTGCCGCTGACCTCGTCGATGACGCTGTAGTCGTCCACCACCTCGCGGAGCCACACTGCCTTCATGACACCGTCCTTTTCGGCATCCATGCAGGGGTGAGTCATGAGATCCGTATCAAAGGCAACGAGATAAAAAGCGTCCTCTTGTGCAAGCGCCCGCCCTGTGCGGGAGACAATGCCCTTTCCGATGGCATCGTGTTTCAGCTCCAGCGAGCCGATGACCCTACGTTTTACGGGATCAAAAACGATGCAACCCAGATGTCCCGCCAGTCCTTTGACGGTGCAGAGACATTTTCCCTCAAAGTCGGTTTTGACAAGTTCCGTGGTAAAAGAAAAATAGATGTGCCCGCGTGCCTCGTCAATGGCAATGCCTTGGACGTGCCCGCCGTGGTGAACACCGCTGAAAATACGTTGAGGAAACGTGTTGGACATGAAAACCTCCTTGTGGGTCATAGAAATTGTTGTTTACCAGGGGCATCGCCCCTGGACCCCACCAATGAACCTCGCGTTGCAAGCAACGCTTGAAAAAAGGTTCTTGGAACTCCAAAAACTTTTCAAAAAACATATATTATCAATACTATTTTTCTTTTTTGAAAGTTCTTGGAGGTGGTTTGGAGGAACCTTCTTGCAAGAAGGTTCCTCCAAGCGTACCCCTTCAAACAACAATTTACTTTTTACTCATTATATCACCCTCCATCCGTCTTGTCAAGAAAAATCCCCGGATGTGGGGATTGACTTCTCCCACGACTCTCCACTATAATAATGGCGGGCAGAGGCATTCTATATATTTGCCTGCGGGCAGAAAGGAGCATGCATATGACAAACACCATCATTTCCAATGAAGACATCCACGTGCGTCTGGCGGCGGCTGAAACACGAATGGAGGAGACGGAGCGCCGTCTCGAAAAGCTGGAGGGAGACCATGAAGTGCTGGCGCGACTGGCAACCGCCATTGAAGTCATGGCCACCAAACAGGAGACCATGACAGAAAAGATCGACACCATCAACACAAAGGTCAGTGATCTGGAAGCGGTGCCCCTGAAGCGCTGGCGCTCGGTGCTCGGTTATCTGATCGCGGCGGCAGCCTCCTCGGGGGCAACCTGGCTTTTCACCGAGTTTCCTTGGTAATCAAAAAGCACTTGCGGCAATTTTGACCGCAAGTGCTTTTTCTTATGCCTGATAAAGTTTTTTTCTCTTTCGAAGAAGGAGCAGGGTAACCACGAGGACATCCACGGCAACGAACGCCAGCAGCCCCATAGATACACCTTCAAGAATCGCGTACGCCGCGTGCAAGTCTTCTGCCTTGTAGACCTTCACGGGCATACGGTTTTCATTGTCGACGTCAAATCTCACCTGATAATCAGGCACGTATGCATAGGTAAATAATACTTTTTCCCCCGTCAGATCTCTGCATTCCACATAGATGATCCCATTTTTATCGGGAGCATAAGAAGGCTTTTGATTCGATTCCCAAACAAGCTCCGTATCCATCTCCACATTGACAAAAAAACCGTCTTCATCCCAGTAGCCTTCCTCTTGCTTTTCCTCCTCCCGCACCTTCAAAGCTTCATCCCACATAAAATTTTGAAAACTTTCCCTGTTCTCAAAAACAAGCGGCTTGACAAAGAACTGCCCCGGCAATTCGATCGCGACGGCAGACAGGATACACAAAACCACGGCGATGATCACACCCACCATCAAGTGCTTGCGAAGAATTTTGTGCCAGGCGCGGCGGCGGGTGATCGTCTCTCCACTTTCGGGCGACAAAATGCCGTTTCTGACAAACGCGGGATGGATACCAAAGGCGTAGATCGCCCAGCCAACCGCCAAGGCAAGAAGGACACACACAGCGCCCTCCAAAAGCCATGCGCCAAAGGTCAGGCCAAAATGAGAATAGCGCATGATCGGCATACAGAACGCAAGGATGGCAAGGTCAAAAAACAGTATTTTAACGGCGGAGAGCACCACCCGATCATTGAAGATAAGAAGCTCGGCAGTCCGCGCGGTATCAGCATCGTCCTCATCATCCACGGGCATTTTGGCATTGGCGGCAAAACAGAGCTGGCAAATGACGCTGGCGAGGACGAAGACGGCGGCAATGCAAAAACCCACAAGTCCTCGGGTGAGTGCCAGGTCGGCAATAGCGGCGCCCAAAAGGCCCACGATGGGCAGCCCCATCGAGAGGTATGTAAGGTTTTGATAGGTGGTCATGCGGCGATGCAGAAGGGACTTCCATTGTTTGTCGCTCTTTTTCTTTTGATAGGTCGCCATTTCGGGAGATACTTCGGGGGCAGTCCCCTCCCCCGCGGGGGTGTTGCGCTCCCCGCGCAGAAGCTCGTCTGTGGTGATGCCGAAGATCTCTGCGATCACAGGGATGAGGGCAAGCTCGGGAGTACATTCGTCCCGCTCCCAACGGCTGACGGTTTTATCCGAAACGTACAGGCGGTCGCCCAGTTCCTTTTGAGTCATGCCGCTTGCCTTACGGAGAACGGCGATAAATTTACCGATGGTTTTCTTTTCCATGACTTAGATACCTTTCTGAAATAAGAATGCAGGGTGTCGGCTGTCCCTGATGCGAGGGCAATCCCTCGGCACAGGCTCATTCTATCACAGCGAGAGAAATTTTACCACCCTCAGGGGCGAGAATTTCTCTCGGAATGGGAGAATTGGTAGGTAAATGGTTGTTTACGGGTTGAGTGTCATGGCGGGCGAAGCCCGCTGTAAGGCCTCCCCCTCCGGGGGAGGTGGCACGCTTCATGCGTGACGGAGAGGGTATTTAGCGGCATTTCGCGTTTTTACCCTCTCACCCGCCCGTCGCAAAGCTGGGCGGGAGCTCTCCCAGAGGGAGAGCCTTTCTTCGTGCCTC
>JAZSFA010000130.1:0-48740 GCA_045531965.1 Eubacteriales bacterium | reverse complement strand
AGATCACACATAACAAGATAAAAAAAAATCCCCAAATCCCTGAGTTCTGGGTGATTTTTTATGCCTTCTCGGCTTTTTCCAAAATCAAAATCATACCCTTATGCTCTTCCTTGACCACGTAGCCTTGTGCAAGGTAGGCGTTGAGCTGTTCTTCGTCAATTTTGTAGCGGGCATCAAAGACAACATAGTCGGTGTCCCCCACGTCTCCGTGGTATTTCAGCTCATAGATTTCTTCTCTGTCGGCGATGTGTGCCAAGAGGAAGGAGGAACAGGTGACCGATGCGTCCTCCGGGATGGTGTCAAGGATGGCGTCCATTTGACGGTAGGTGTCCTTTCCGGTTTCCCATCTTTGGGTATAGGTGGTGTATTTGGGCAGAACCGATACAAGGTACATACAGCAACAAGCGGCGGCGGCGATGCTGACAAGGATCCTGCGGTTCGGCGCGTGCATCTCGGGGAGATTCATGATTGCCACGTACACGAGGAACGCGATGATGCCAAAGTGATATTGGAACCCGATATCATACTGATACTGATAATTGGTGAGCAGGTTCATCAGCACGGGGACGATCAAGAGCCAACGGGATACCTTCTTTGTGCAGAACGGAAGCAGTCCCAAGGGGAGGAACATCTGGAAGAAATAGATAAACTTTTCCCAGCCGCTCTTTGAGGTTGTGAACAGCTGAGTCAAAAGATAACCGGGATTGACCAGCGCGGTTTTAATGACACCGATCAGACCGTCCGCGGCATTGAAGATCAAGTTATTGAAACGGTTGATCATAGGACCGCTGATGGAAGGATTAGGTGTTGCGTTGGCATACAACTCGGCATAGTGGGCACTGGACACTTGAAGAATGGCAAGCGCGAGACCGAAATATGCCAAAGAACCAACCATGAGGATTCCGCCATGGAGGAATTTCTTCCTTGACAGCAGAACGAACAACGCAAAGAGGATCACGTAAATGGCGGCATCTTCCTTGACCATGAGGGTAAGAAAGGCAAACAAGTACATGAAGGGGTATTTTTCACGTTCAAAGAAATAGAACATCCAAAGAAGGAGCGGCGTCAGGAAACAGTTCTCGTGGATATCATAGAAACAGCCTGCGGAAAGGGCGGGATAGAGAGCGTAGATCAGGGTCACGAGCATGGTTACTTTGCCCGAGAGTTTAAAATGGCGGCACAGGAGCATGACGGGGATCACACCCGATGCCAGCACCACCGCCTGGCCGATCTGCAGCGTCAGAGGTGACGGAAAAATGAAATAGAACGGCAACAACACATAGTAAATGGGGGAGATATGCACCACAAAGTGGGAGAGCAGAACGTCACGTTCCGCAGTGGACAGCGGAAGTCCCGTCTCCTTCATGTTGTGGAACATATTGACAAATAAACCAAAATCAAAATTGGGAGATGAGAAGGTCAGATAGCGGCAACAGGTAATGGCGGCAATGATAAATCCGCAAACCACACCCAAAACCAGCGTGGTCGTCCACACCGTTTTTTCTCCGGGCTGCCACTTCTTCCAAAGCGCGTCATTTTTTTGCACAAAATAAACGACGAACAAGCTGTAAATGGCGATCACAGCCATCATGAACAGAAATTGATTTTTGCTATTGTCATAAACCGATAGCCAGCGGGCAACACAGAAAGTCGCGGCAACCATAAGAGACCACGTATCACTTTCATACTCGGGCAGCAAGGTTTGCACAACCGTATCAATACAGAAAAATAGAATAATGATCAAAGCTGCGCGCACCAAGGAGGTGTCCTGGGCAAACATCAGCTTGAAAAAATCCCCGTCATGGCTGAACAGGTTGATCGCAGCAAAGCTACACCACGCGGCAATCAATCGGCAAATGACGCGCTCCCACATAAAGGCACTTCGTAGGTGCTTTTTTATTTCGGTTAAATTGTTCATAGACGATTCAATGCTCCGTTTCCTGGAAATCTGATCTTATTATATACCATGACAAGCGGTCTGTCAAGGGTAAAGAAGAAAAAGAAGGACAGACCTTGTGTCTGCCCTTTAAAGCATGGGTTATAAACCCCTCTGTTTCAGCTCGGACACAAGGGAGACATAAAACTCCCGCACGTCAAAGCCCTCCAAATTCTCGCGGTTCAGATCGATCATATCACCGTGAGAAATACCTCTCTTGCCCTCATGGGTGAGCAGCACATAGCTATCGCCCCAAGGGAAAGAATTTTCTCCCACCAAGCCATCGTTGGCACCGTCATAATATTTGACAAACCGGTAGGAAAAATTCAGCGGAAACTGCCCGCTTTGCGCCGTATTCAATTTAGAACCCACACTTCTTCGGATAATCGGATCAGGCACAATCAACTCCTGATCGTAGCGTTCACACGCGGCAACGGTGAGATCGCTGACAGCGGCAAGAAAATCGGGCGACAGATCCCCCAGTTTTCTGGCAGCTCCGTTGTAGATATCCGCCACTTTTTCTTTGATGGGATCAGGCGCAAAATTCAAAAGGCGGTCTGCAAACAGACAACCCTTATGGGGCGTATTGATGGTGGTCAGAGAAGCCACGTAAGGGGCGGCATCCAGCTTGGCGATGGCATAACGGCAGTCAAGCCCTCCCTTGGAATGGGCGATGATATGCAGTTTTTCACAGCCTGTGGTTTCGATGATATTCTTGATCCGTAGATTCAACTCAGCGGCGCTGTCAGCCACAGAGAGTGCCGACTGGTGCTCTCCGTAAAAAACGGTCGCACCATTTTGTATCAGCTCCTTGGGGATGCGCCCCCAATAGTTAAACCGTTTGGAATCCCTGAAAAAGACACCGTGTACCAACAGGATGGGATATTTGGTCGCGCATACCTGCTGCGCTTTCCTATCCCTGTTAATCTGTTCCTTTTGGCATTCAAATGCCACTTCTGTCACAACAGTTCGAATGATCCGCCCCAAAATGATGAGGTTGGCAATCGGGATCATGCCGCAAAGGGCGCCAACCACCCGCCATTTGATACCGAGCTGTACAGATGAGCAATAAACACAGATGATACCGAACCAAAAGACGAAAGCCGACACCGCGATACAGAACAAGGCACTGTGGATCACCGACATTTTGTTGGTTTCCCAATAAAGAACGATCAACACCACATGATAAATGATGGAAGGAATCAAAGACCATACGAAATATGCCAAAAGTTCCCCACCCAGATGGCAGAAGATCCACCGTTTCGATTTGGTTTTCTTCAGGATACGCAAAGGGAGAAGAAAAAGGATCAGAAACAAAGGGATCATCAGGATGAGCCACAAAAGGTTTTGTCGGAGAAGCAGCCATCCGTTGGCAACAATTGCCAAAAAAGTAGTCATGATCAGGTTTTTTACCGTCATGCTTATTTTCATGGTCTTCCCCTTTCTTTGTCAGTTCTCGATCGTCGGCATGAAACAAAAAACCTCGCCCGAAGACGAGGTTTAGTGGCGCGGTGTAAGGGACTCGAACCCCCGACCTACTGGTTCGTAGCCAGGCACTCTATCCAGCTGAGCTAACACCGCAGGATGCTCTCTTGAGCACTCGTGTATTATAGCATACCTCTTTGAATTTGTCAAGAGGTTTTGCAAAATTTTTCTTCTGTTTTTTTTATTTTTTCTCGAAAGTTTTCAAACGAACGCATTCCTTGACAAGTTGTCAAAGGATGCCAACCTGTCTCGCGGCTGTCTGCCAAAGCCATTCCTCGTTGCGTGAAGCCCCTGTCTCCTTGCACAACTGATTGACCACGTTGATACATTTCCAGCTATATTCACGGCCTGTTCTGACGGTTTCCAACATGATCTTTGCCCAAACAACCGCCTCCTCCATAAATCCGCTCTCCATAAATTCCTGTTCCAAGGGTGAGATATCATAGGGGATGCGGACAAGCTCAGCATCCCAGCCATCACGCGTTTCGGTCAGCACAGCCATGCGGGCGCAGGGGTCATTGTCGCAGGGGATGCCAACGGAGCCGCAGTTCAGAATGACACCGTTTTGAAAGTTTTCCATAAACTGCACGTGGGAATGAGCGCACAATAGCAGAGGTGTTGTCATTTGTTCAGACAGGATTTTACTTTCTTCGGATTGGGGGTAGACGATCTTTCGAGCCACTGTCGGTGTGCCGTGGCACATCTCATAAGGCTGACCGATCGTCGGAGAAACACGGCGATAGATGGGCAGCGTGCGAAACCATTGAATATCCTCTTCCGTCAAGCGGTTAAAGGTATGGAACAAGGACCCCCAGGCAGAACCGTACTGCCAGTCGGGATTGGGACAGTCCTTTTGATTGATCATATATTCTTCACGATTACCTCGGATAAACTCGGTCTGAAAGGCGGTAGAGGCTTGTTTCAAAAGAGACAAAGTCTTTTGAGGGGAGGGGCAATCGCTGATATAATCCCCCAGGAAAGCAATACTTCCAATATGCGCCTTTTCCATGTATTCAAGACACGCTTGCAGCGCGGCAAAATTACTGTGAATATCTCCTAAAACGCCAATTTTCATTTATGGTTCCTTTCTTTACGTTTTCTTGACTTATTTTAACACGCCTCAACAAAAATGTCAATGGTAAATCCGTGTAACCCCTTGCAATCATCGTGAATTTCTGCTATAATATAATGTTGAATACGTGTGTTCAATTTCACGTTTTTTCTCTCTATTTCATATGTTAGGAGTAACCTCATGTCGTACCATATTGCCCTGATTGATGCAGATAACACCTTGCTGGATTTTTCACGTTCCGAGCATGATGCACTGTGCGATTGTCTGCGCGCGCGTGGACTCCCCACCAACCCCGAGATCATCGCCTGCTACAGCGCCATCAACGATGCATACTGGAAGCGCCTGGAGCGCGGTGAAGTTACCCGTGAGGCTTTATGCATCAACCGTTTTGCGGATTTCTTTCACAACTATGGGTATGCTTTCGATGCAAAAAAAATGGCAGACGATTACATGGAGGCATTGAGTACAAAATCCTATCTTCTGCCCGGCGCCTTGGATTTTTGTCAGCATTTATACGGGGAATGCCGTATGTTTCTTATTACCAACGGAAACGCACGGGTGCAGGCGGGACGTTTTGATCCGAGCCCCCTGTTCCCACTGTTCGAAAACTGCTTCATCTCCCAAAAGATCGGCTATGAGAAACCTCACATTGAATATTTCAAAGCAGTGATGAAGGAGATCCCCGATTTTGATCCTCAAGACACCATCGTCGTAGGAGACTCCCTGACCTCCGATATCCAAGGAGGCATCAACGCGGGACTGGATACCTGTTGGTTCAATCCTCTACGTCGGCCCCTGCCCTGTAATCTTCCCGTCACCTACGTTGCCGAAAGCTTTTCTGAAATTGAACGAATCATATTATTTGACTGACAGGAGTTTTTTATGTTTATCCCCCCTCACTTGTATCCATTTTCACATTTCATAGATCTTTTATCCCTCATCACCCCTTCCGTGGCACTGGATGTCCCCATGTGCCAACACACCTCCTTCCGTGTAGGCGGTCCGGCGGCAATCACTGTAACCCCTGAAAATCGCGAGGAACTACTCCAAATTCTTCGTTTGGTCAACCAGCTGCATCCCGAGCTTCCTGTCTGCATTTTGGGTAACGGCAGCAACGTCCTGTTTGAGGATGAGGGCTATCGCGGTCTTGTCATCATGACAAAACGTCTTCAAAACGTCTCCTTTTCCTCCCCTGATCCTGACGGTTGGGTGTATGTCGAGGCTGAATGCGGTGCTTCCCTGCACATTTTATCCAAACAATGTGTTGCCGATGGTCGCGCGTTGAATGGTCTTGCCTTTGCCTATGGCATTCCCGGCTTCGTAGGCGGTGCTGTCGTGATGAACGCCGGAGCCTATGGCGGCGAAATGTCCGACGTGGTCGTTTCGGTTGACTTTTTTGACACACAAGCAGGTGAAGTCCGAACGGCTGAAAGAGAACAGCTTCACTATGCCTACAGGCACAGTCTGTTTTCTGAACATCCCGAATACGTGGTGCTATCTGCCACGCTCCGCATGAAGACGGGCGTGCGCGACATCATTGTCAACGAGATGTCCCAGAATATGACTTCACGGCAATTAAAGCAGCCCTTGAATCAGCACAGCGCGGGAAGCGTATTCAAGCGCCCTACAGGTACCTTTGCCGGCAAGCTTATTGAAGAGAGCGGACTGAAGGGTTTTACCATTGGCGGTGCCCAAGTGTCCGAAAAGCACGCGGGGTTTATTGTCAATCTCGGGAACGCCACGTCTCACGATATTCTCTCCCTGATTGAACATATAGAGCACGTGGTCAGGATCAACCATGGCATTCAACTTGAGCGAGAAATCAAGCTCATATCTCATACGAATCAACAGAGGTAAGTATGTCTTTTTGTACACAGATCAAAGAAGAATTGGCGGGGCACAACACTGCCAAGCCCTGTTGCCGTCGATCGCTGTTATACGGTCTTCTTTACGGTTCTTCTTTACCGCAAACCAAAAATGATCGGATCTATTTCCGTTTTCCAGTCCCTTCGGGCTCCGACTGTGACTTTCAAGCTTATATCACAGACCTATTTCAGAGTCAGTACCATTTGACACCGGACATTTATCCCGAGACGCGAGGCGCGCACAAATATCTCAACGTTTATTTCTATCACAAACAGATTTTCAAAACACTCCTGCAACTTTCTCAGGCTAAGGAAGCCGATCAATCGGTGCTTCCTCATGTTTTGGGTTTTCGTGATCCCGAATGTACCAATCATTTTGTGCGTGGCGTTTTTCTTGCTTACGGTACCATCAGCGATCCACAAAAATCCTATCATTTGGAGATCAAAGCACCTACCGACGGTCGGGCGGATCTGCTCTGTTCCCTGTTCATGAATATCGACTCTATGCCCGGCAGTACGCGGAGAAGCGGTGACGTAGGTTTTATTTGGAAAAGCGGCGCCGCCGTCATTGAACTGCTGAACTACATGGGAGTCACCTCGGGATTGTTCGATATTCTCAACACCCAAGTCGAGCGTGAAATCAAAAACAACGAGAACCGCGCCACCAATTGCGATACAGGCAATATCAGCCGTTCCATCTCCGCCTCCGCAAAATACATCCATGCCCTTGCCTATCTCAAGGATCACCATTTGCTGGAAACCTTGCCGAAGGATCTTCAAGTCACAGCCGAGCTTCGGCTGATGCATCCCGAGATCAGTCTTCGGGAGCTTGCCGATGTCCATGATCCCATTCTATCCAAATCTGGACTGAATCACCGTTTGGAAAAGCTTTTAGCCGCTTATGAACAAGCGCTCAAATCCTCTATCGACACATAACAGAAAGGAATCAGCATCATGACATACGTCGTATCCAACCTTCACGGTCACTTGGAAGCCTTTCAACAACTTTTGGACATCATACGCTTCAGCGAGCAGCGGGACGTTCTGTATATTCTCGGAGACCTGGTGGATCTGGGTCCAGCCTCAATTGAACTCATCAATGATCTCTCGGTACGCAGCAACGTGTATGCCATTGCGGGAGAACATGATCTGAAAGCCGCACAGATGCTTTCCGGCTATGAGAAAATGATGACAGCCCGAAAAAGCGGTGAAACGCCCGATCCTGAGTTTGTGGAAGCCTTCACCGCCTGGATCAGCGAAGGAGGCGCCAAAACCATGGAAGCCTACCGTGAGTTGCCCGACGATGATGCACGTGAGGGTATTCTCGACTATCTGACGGATATGCCCCTTTATGAGGAGATTTCTGTCAACGGCGAGGATTATCTCCTGCTTCATTGCGGCATCTACGATTTTACCCCCGATCTGGAGCTTGACTGGTTGGAAGCCGAAGACTTCTTCTCCGAGGCATTGGATCCGACCCAAAAGTATTTTGATGACAAGACCATCATTGTCGGTCACACCCCCACCACCGACGGAAACGGCGGCGCTGACCGTATTTTTTACGGTAACGGCAGTATTTTCATTGACTGCGGTCTTGGTCGCGGCGGTCGTCTCGGTTGTCTGCGCTTGGAGGACGGAAAGGAATTTTATGTCTGATCAGAAAAGAAAGAACCCTAAGGGGGACAAGTCCTATGGGCTCTACACGGTAGAGATCACTGATTTGAATAATTTAGGCTGCGGCGTGGGTCGCCTCCCCAAGGAAGCCAAAGAAGCCGAAGGCTTGGTGGTGTTTGTTCGCGGGGCGGTCACGGGAGACGTGATCAAAACCGAGATCATCAAGCAGACCTCTTCCTTTACCGTGGGCAGGCTTGTGGAGGTGATCAAGGCATCCCCTATGCGAGAGACGGATACCTTCTGCACAGCACCCGAGGCTTGCGGTGGATGTGTGTACCGTCATCTCAAATATGAGGACGAGCTTGTGTCCAAGCGCAACCGCGTGTCGCAAGCGTTCAAAATGGCAGGTCTTACCGACGTTACCGTTCTTCCCGTTCTCTCCACCGGTAAAACTCAGGGCTATCGCAACAAGGGAATGTATCCGGTCAGACAAGGGAAAAACGGTGTGGAGGCAGGTTTTTTTGCCGCCAAATCCCATAAACTCATCCCTGCCCGTTCCTGCGCGCTTCAGCCCGACGCGTTTGGAGAGATCGTGGCTTGCATCTGTGAGTTTTTTAATCAAAACCGCATCCCTGCCTATGACGAAATCACGGGTAAAGGCGTTTTGCGGCATATCTATCTCCGAACCGCTGTGGATGGGGCTTTGTACGTGTGCCTGGTCATCAACGCCCGCGAGTTGCCTGGCGGGAAGCGTACCAAAGAGGATCTTGTCTGTACCCTGATCGGCAAGTTCCCTCGCATCACGGGAATTTTGCTGAACATCAACACTGAAAAGACCAACGTGGTGCTGGGAGCCAAGTACGTGACCCTGTGGGGGCAGTCTTATCTTGAGGATACCCTCTGCGGCAAGCGTTTCCGTATCAGCGGCGGCGCTTTCTATCAGGTCAATCACGATGCTGCCGAGCTGCTTTACAACACCGCCGCAAAGATGGCTGACTTCAAGGGAGATGAGGTGTTGTGGGATCTCTACTGCGGCGTGGGTACCATCGGGCTTTCCATGGCTGACCGCGTGCGCCGCTTGGTGGGTATTGAGATCGTCCCCGAGGCGGTGGTCTGCGCCAGCGAGAACGCCAAGCGCAACGCAGATCTGGGACTGATCCCCGAGGGCGTGGCACAATTCTTCTGCGCCGACGCCACCGAGGCCGCCCGCATCTTTGCCCCCGCCGACAAGGGTGAAGTTCCCTCCCCCGACATTGTCATCATCGATCCCCCCCGCAAGGGCACCACCCCCGATCTGATCAAAGAGATCTCCAAACGGGATATCCGGCGCGTGGTCTATATCTCCTGCGATCCCGAAACGCTGGCGAGGGATTGCAAGGTTTTCCGCGACGAGGGTTATGTGATCGGCGAGGTGCAGCCGGTGGATCTGTTCCCGAGGACGGGGCATGTCGAGAGTGTCGTTTATTTGACGAGAAAATGAGCAGGATAAAAGTAATATAAAAGAAGACCGCTCCAGTTGGATTTATCAAAAGGAGAAAAACCATGATGAAAATAAGCATTCAACCCAAACAGCTTTATGAGGGGTGTATCCAAGCAGCAATTACTCATGCCATTGCTGTAGGAATGTACCCTGAATTGAACTACGAACATTCGTGGGACAATATGAATTACTGTATGAATAATGCTCAAGGTTGCAAAGCAACTATTACCTTTCATAAAAAATACGTGATAGGTGTTTTTCAAGACGTTGATAAAATAGATTGTCATAAGAATGCATTGGTCTTTTTTGACGGAGCACCTGAAGAAGTCATAAAAATTGCTGAAAATGAAACCTTACAATATGTTTTGGAAAATGTCAATGGTGTTGAAAAACCTGTGATTTCAGCAGCTTTCTGGGGAACTTGGGATAAATTGTATAGTTTGCAATCTTTTGATTCTATTGTCGAAAATGGCGGTCATATCATTCGTTCTCAATTACTTCCTTTTAATGAGGCTATGGAAGAATGGCGTGATTATTATGATTTGGATTTAAAGCAGATTTCGTTGATTCAAAAACTGTTTAACGCAACGCTTGGTTCAAATGGTGAAGCGTTTTTTTTACAGGATAATGAAATTGAATTATTATACGGAGATATAGATGAGTGTCTTGTTTCTTTAGGAGAGTTGAATATTTTTCGAAGAAAATAAATTCAAATGGTTGTGAAATCACATCTAATTCATATTCAATCAAAGGAGTCCGCCATGAATTCACACTACCGTGTTCTGCCTCATCCTTCCATGGATCTGCGTTTGACCGCAGACCGACACACCGATACCCACTTCTCTGCCCCCCGGTTCTCGTCCCGTGAAGAGGTAGAAGCACGGCGCGAGGAGCTGAGGTTCAATTTGCGTATGTCTGCGGGTCTTTATCCTTGGCCTGAAAAGACGCCTCTCAACACCCGCAAGGAGCTTGTGGGTGAGTACGACGGGTATGCCATTTATAAGATCATGTTCGAAAGCTATCCCGGGCTTTGGTCCACGGGCAATCTTTATCTGCCCCGTCCTTTGACCGAAAAATGCCCCGCCATTCTCAATGTGATCGGACACTGGGAGCCTCAACGACTGAATCGAACCGAGGAGGGAGACTACCCCCAGCAGATTGCCAATTTCGCGCGAATGGGCTTTGTTTGTCTTGTCACCGATATGATCGGCAAGGTGGATAACCGCCAGCTCTCCCATAATTACGGCCGCGATGAGCGCGAACTTTGGAGTTCTAACGGTTTAGGTGTGCAGCTTTGGAACAATATCCGCGCCATTGACCTGCTATGCTCCCTCCCCGAGGTGGACGCTGACCGCATTGGTGTTACAGGCGCGTCGGGTGGCGGCTCACAATCCCTGTTTTTGAGTCTTGCGGATGACCGTGTAAAGGCCATCGCCCCCATCAATATGATCTCCCTACATATGCAGGGCGGCTGTCAATGCGAAAACGCCGCAGGACTCCGCCGCCACACCACCAACGCAGAGATGTGTGCCGTCCTTGCCCCCCGTCCCCTGTTTCTCGCAGGCTCTACGGGAGACTGGACCAAGTATCAGGAAACCGAGGAATATCCCGCCATTCGGGACGTATACGCCCTGTTTGGTGCAGAAAACTTGGCGGAGCATTACTTCCAGATCGCGCCGCACCAGTATAATCACAAGACCCGTCACCGCGTGTACAGTTTCTTTGCCCGACATTTGATGGGCAAAGAGTTGGCATGGGAGGAGCTACCCATTGATACGCCTTATCTCTCGGAGATGGTTTGGTTTAAGGACAGTGAGAAAGCCCCCGGTCATGCAGGTGACGACGAATATTTCGCCGCTCACAAGACAGAGCTAATAGCTCGCGTGGCTACTCTTTCCATTCAAGAGCGCAAGAAGATGCTTTCTTGGGTTACGGGGATAGATACGAGAAAGTTTAACGTAGCAGACAGCCTTGTCGAGGAGGTAGACGGTATCACGGTGGAGAAAAACATCCTCACCTCGGCTCGCGGCGAGCAGATTCCTTGGGTGAAGCTCACTCCGAAGGATTGGGACGGTGTTTGCCTTTGCCTCGTCCTTGGAAGCGAAGGCAAAGAATGTGTGGATTCTCCTGCCGTTAAGGAGCTGCTGGACAAGGGAATCGCCGTCCTGTCAGGGGATCTGTTCCTCACAGGTGAATACGCTGACATCCAACCCGTGATATTGGGATCTGATTTTGCTACTCGTTATTTTACCACCTTCCACTATACCGCCGCGGCTCATCAAGCGCAGGACGTATCCCTCCTCCGGAGACTGGCTGAGACGATGGCAAAGGAAGTCTCTCTTCGTGCCACGGGAACTGCCGCACGCGCGGCAGCCTGTGCTTTGCCGCTCTTGGAGAACGTTAAGTCTGCCTCTTTGGAGGGCGCGGCCTTAGAACTTTCTTCGGACGAGGATTACATGAAGGACTTCTTCCTGCCCTGCCTTATGCCGTTGGGGGGGCTCAGAGGGTGCTTGGAGATGGCAGCGTGTGATGTGGAAATTGTCTGATACTATGATTGTCTTATATTATGTCAGTATATTCTAATTTGCGTTTCTAACCAAAATAAGTATTCTATGAAACTTATCTTTTAAGGAGGATTATCCGCGTCGTATGTACGTACATAAGAAGGAGCAAGCACAGCATCATAGCGAAGATAAGTCATTGTATACCGAAGCTATAAACGTCACGGAAGCGATTGCTGAAACCATCCGAAACGCCGCGCAGGATACCGAGACGTTTTCCCTGCCGCTGGCTTTTTGTCAGACCTCCGGGGTAAAGTCTGAGGTCATCAACGCGGCGTATGAAACAGAGATCGAACGCTACCTGTCAGCGCCCGTCGCGGCTTGCGACAAGGCGAATGCCGTGAAGCTGCTCAAACGCTTTACCCGCAAAAGTTTTCATGATTTCTGGACATCTCCCGTCAGCGAGTATTTGCCCGCCTTGAGCGAAGGAACGATGAAGCTATGCGAAACTGTTTATCCCCACGATGAAGCGATTCGCCATGCGAAAGAGTTGATCGGAACACTCTCGGCTGATGAATTGGCAAAAGATTTTCTCTATGGCGTGGCACACAATGCCCCTGAATACAGAACTGCCCTTGCCTGTTATTACTATATCAAAAATTTGCCTGAGCATACATTTATCAAACGTTGGGTCGGGCAGTCTCCCGACAAAACCGGTGTTATGATAGACCGCTATAACGAAAACTGCTGTGAGATCTGTGGCTATCAACACAAGGTCAGTGCTGAGCCAAAAATGCGTTTTTGGCATATCAACATGGATATGTCCGCCTTTTATCTGTCGGCGGGGATGTCCGATCATTCTCTCAATCAAGCCATCATTTTCCTGGAGGAATACAAAAAACTCCCCCATCCACCCCATGACGCAGATGACTTTTCGTATTTTCAACGAGTTTTGGCGGTGATAGAAGAGGCTCCCGTAAACACAACCTCCGGAAAACTTAAAAAGATACTGAAACAATCAGGACTTTTGACCATGACCTTGGATCAGATCTCCAATTTCATTGATATGCTGGGATATCTGGATATTCTTCATTCCGAAGATGCCCGCGGGATGGTTTTCAGGCATACGTGTCAAAAAGATATGCTGCCGCCTTTGAGCGAAAATACGTATGCTGCCTATCCCGTCTATCGCTGGACTCGGAAATGCGGCATTGATGGTGAGCGCGTTTCTACACTATTCGGCAGCCTCTATGACGATGCTGTGAAAAAATAAAGACAAATCTTCCTTCCCGATTCATACCCACGAAAGGAAATATACCATGAAAAAAGCCAAAGAACATCATTTTGAACGAGATTTACCCATGGGCTACAAGCAAGCCTTATACATCAACGCGAAGGATGCGAAATTCGGCATTATTTTCAACCTGATCGCCCTTGCGGTCTTGGCAGTCGTCATAATTCTTGCCGTTCTTCTCCTGCGTTTGGGTGGCAAACTGTCCTCCGACATCCTGGACATGGAATACGTGCAACTCATGGTTGCGTATGTCGTTTTCTTTGGATCTATGGTCGCTTATATCATCCTGCATGAGCTTGTGCATGGTATTGCTTACAAGACGCTGACCGGTGAGAAGCTGACCTTCGGTTTGAGCTGGAGCTGCGCGTTTTGTGGCGTCCCGAATATCTATACCTATCGCAAAACAGCCATGATTTCGGTCATTGCGCCATTCGCCGTTTTTACGGTGCTGCTCCTTCCCCTTCTTGTGCTGCTTTACTTCATCAGCCCGCTGTATTTCTTGATCGTGGCCTTTATCTTCGGTCTCCATGCCGGTGGCTGCAGCGGAGATCTGTACGTGCTCTATCTTCTTGCGGTCAAATTCAAGGACAAGCGGGTGTTGATGCGCGACACGGGTCCCGAACAGTATTTCTATGTTCCGGACGGAGATAGTTCAGGATCTGCCGATTATTCAACATAGAAATGGAGAATTCTACGTGAACCACCCCTACTATCCTAACCCCCAAGAAAAAATCAGTAAGAAGAAAATCCTGACCAATCAGCAGGCCAGCATCAAGGGATATTTATCTAATTTGAAAAATCAAGCCGTCATCGTAGGGGTACTGATGGGCATACTGATACTTTTCTCCCTGCTGATCGTTTTATTAGACCGCGATGGCCAAACCTCGCTCGTCATGGCCGTTTTTTCTGCCTTTTGTCTTTTACTTGTGGCTTGTGCCGTCGTTATCTATCTTATCAAGAAGAGAAAGTATGGCTATATCCTGCGTATCAGATCTCCCAAAACTCTGCCGACCCATATGCGTTGTGTCAAAGTAAAGCTGTGGGTGTTCAGAGGAAAAGACGCCATTGACATTATGGGCGTGTGGCTCTTTTCGGACACGGGAGAGAAATATCTGTATATTTATCCACAAAATTGCCGAGACAAAAAGACACTCACGATCTTTCCCGATAACGCGGTAAGAAAACAGATCAAAGCGACCTTCCATGATCGCTTCCTTCGCTTTTGGTACTACGAAGGCACCGACTTGATCTATAAATTTGAAGAAAACTGACCATCAATTAAAGGAGTAACCATACCATGACCCCCTACGAAAAAATGAAATCCGGCGAGCTATATCTGCCCACCGATGAGAGCCTTGTCATCGAGCAGACCGCCTGCCTTGAAAAGCTGTACGATTACAACCAAACCCGCCCCTCCGAGGCGAAAAAGCGCGCGGAGATGTTGCGTGATATGTTCGCAGAGATGGGCGAGGGCAGTTACATCGAGCCTCCCCTCCACGCCAACTGGGGCGGTCGGCATTGCCATTTCGGTAAGTGCGTTTATGCCAATTTCAATCTGACCCTGGTGGATGACAACGATATTTACGTGGGAGATTATACCATGTTCGCCCCCAACGTGGTGGTGGCCACGGCGGGGCATCCCATCTGTCCCCAGCTGCGGGAAAAGGCCTTTCAGCATAACCAACCCATCCATATCGGTAGAAATTGCTGGATCGGCGCGGGGGCTGTGATTCTCCCCGGGGTGACCATCGGAGACAACACGGTCATCGGCGCGGGAAGCGTGGTCACCAAGGACATCCCTGCGGGCGTGGTGGCGGTGGGCAACCCCTGCCGCGTCCTGCGAGAGATCGGTGAGCATGACAGAACGTATTTTTATAAGGATAAGGAAATTGACTATGAGGATGAGGACGTGAGGGCAGCGCTGGCCTCCACGAGCCTTTGAGAGGATACATATGAATCAAACGCTCCCCTGCCCCTACGCCAAAAAATGCGGAGGCTGTTCCCTGCAGAACCTCCCTTATGAAGAACAATTACATCTGAAACAGGCCAAGCTGATCAAGCTCCTTGGCAGATACGGTCACGTGGACGAGATCATCGGCATGGAGGATCCCACCCACTATCGCAACAAGATCCAGGCGGCCTTCCGCTCCCAAAGCGGCAAGGTGGTGTCGGGGGTCTACCAATCTGCCTCCCGCCGTATCGTAGAGGTGGAGTCCTGTATGCTGGAGGACGAGTGCGCCGCGCCTATCCTTAAAACCATCCGCAAGCTGTGCGTGAATTTCAAGATCAGGTCCTTTGATCTCCAAACCGGACAAGGCTTTTTGCGCCACGTGCTGATCCGTCGCGGATTTTCGTCGGGACAGATCATGGTGGTACTGGTGACCGCCAAGGGTGAATTCAAACAGGCGCAATCTATGACTAACGAGCTGATCCGCCGCCATCCCGAGATCACCACGGTGGTGTGGAATATCAATCCCACCGACACCCCTCTGTTTTTGGGAAATGAGAGCCACATCCTCTTTGGCGAGGGATATATCACCGACCGCCTCTGCGGGTTGGATTTCCGCATCAGCCCACGTTCCTTCTATCAGGTCAACCCCGTGCAGACCGAGATCCTTTACGGCAAGGCGCGTGAGTTTGCCGCGCTGACGGGCAAGGAGACGGTGATCGACGCCTATTGCGGCACGGGGACCATTGGCTTGACCGTGGCAGCGGGAGCGAAAGAGGTCATTGGCGTAGAGGTCAACCGCGATGCTGTGGCGGACGCTGCGGAAAACGCGAAACGAAACGACATCGCAAACGCCACCTTCTACGCCGCCGACGCAGGAGATTTCATGTCCGAGATGGCAGAGCGCGGCGAGACAGCCGATGTGGTCATCACCGACCCGCCCCGTGCGGGGTGCAGCGGGAAGTTTTTACGGAGTCTCTTGACCTTGGCACCCGCACGGATCGTGTATATTTCCTGTAACCCTGAGACCCTGGCGAGGGATCTGTATACGCTTACCAAGGGGGGGTATAAGGTGAGGAGGATTCAGCCGGTGGATATGTTTCCGTATACGAGCCACGTCGAGACGGTTGTCTTACTTTCCAAGGGAAATATCGACTCCAAGAAAATCCGCATTGAGTTCTCTTTGGAGGACATGGATATGTCGGAGTTTCAAAACGACGCGACCTATCCGCAGATCAAGGAGTACGTGTTGGAGCATACGGGCTTGAAGGTCAGTAGTCTCTATATCGCGCAGGTTAAGCAGAAGTGCGGGATCATTGAGCGTGAGAATTATAATAAGCCGAAGTCGGAGAATCATAAACAGCCGAAGTGTCCGCCGGAAAAGGCGAAGGCGATCATGGAGGCGTTGAAGTATTTTGGGATGATCTAATCATGATCTTTTTCAGGACTTATTGAGAATGGCTCACCATTGCCAACCTAAATTGAACCATTCAATTTAGGTTGGTTTTTTCTTTGCAAAAAATAAGTAGGCGCGCAGCTCAAAATGAGTTGCGCGCCTATCTGCTTTTAGTATTTTCTATTTGCCAAAGGCAATCTGGTACATCAATTTTTTATATTCAATCATTCTAGTACGTTCTCGTTTGTGATTCTTTCTTGCTTAACTGTTTTCATTTTCTATACCTCCCGATTTTCTGATCAGCTTCGCTGCTCGATCGCCATTTCGGCAGGGTCGGGGGAGCATAGGTCGGGAGAAAATCGCGATTATTCCGAGTGAGGTGTGCAGATGTCAACGAGAGGTATTGCTCGCTTTCAGTACACGGAAAAATATTGCTTGTGGATAAAGAAAAAGCCAAGTATTGCTACTTGACTTTCTTGTTGATTATTTCATTTTTCGGCGATATTTTTTCACCTAAACGGTTGACATCTGCTAGAGCAACAATTAAAACATCAACCATATGTTTTTACTAAATCTATTATGAATTTGCAGTATTCCGTAAACGCATCCGGATGGCCTTCGATATCGCAGTGATTCATTCCTTCTTCTATACGAAGTTCATAGTTAAACTTCTCTTTTTTCATTCTCTCAATCAGCGGCGGCATATGATTCTCGGTGAAGTAAGAATCGTTTCCTCCATAAACGAAATAATAAGGAATTTTCGGCATAAGCTCACAAAAATCTACCGGAGAATACCGTTTCATAACAGATAAAAGATCCTCATCCTCTTCGATATGAGCCGAAAGTATCGCGCGTCTGAAATCCGGTATGTCGAAAAATACTCTTTTCATATCCGTAACGCCACAGTTTACCGCGCAGCCTACAGCTTTTCTTTTTCCGTATACAAGATAATTCAGAGCAGTAAGTCCCCCCATGCTTCCTCCGCTTACGATAAGCGGAATATTTTCAGAGGCTCCAAGTCTTTCGTAAACCGCATCAATCACCTGCTCATTAAATTCCCTCGAGCTTTTACTCATCCACGCCCAGACGCTATAGTAAGGAAACACCCAGGCAATTCCCGCTTCTCCTAAAACCTTGGCGATTTTGGGGCTTTCTTGATACATAGTCGCATCGGTGTATCCGTGAAAGCAAACGCAGATAGCACGGAGCGGGGATACGAGAGTATCTTGGTTCAAAAAAGCATAATCGTATAAATTGTCTTTGTTTATGTACTTCATACAACTTGTCCCATAATAATTTTGTGTTTTGAAAAGGCCAAAGCATATTCGCGGCTGATAATTCAAGTGAAAATGACAGAAAATATCCCCCGATTTTTCACCCTTCGGCGTGTCCGGTGTAGTGTTGATGAACATACCAGTGTATCCATAAGTCAACTGTTTCCACAAAAGTAATAGACTTTATCCCCACACTGCGTATGTACGATTCGCTTATTCCGCAGGCTTGATCAGCAGAATAACCGCATAGGGCTTCTCGGGTACCGTTACGGTAATTCCCTGCTCCATAAGATCCGCGCCCTTCGCCGTCATATCCACGAGCCCATCAAAGTCCGTAATATGATACTGCTTCTCGGGATCAAGACCCTTGAGGCAAATCGTATTGGTCAGCTTGGAGGATGCCTCCTGGCAGGCGATGGAGGCGAAGCCTTCGTCCAGCTCGGGATCAAAGAACATCCGTCCGTCCCAGCGGTCGGCGTTCGCCGTCCACTCTGTGAGGGTGTAGTAATTGCCATAGAAGTACTTGCGGATGAGGTCATACTCGTCGTATGCCTGCTTGAGAAGCACCCAATCGGTATCCTTATCCAGCGCGGACTCCACCTTGAGCAAGGAGAAGGGCGCATAGTTCATGCGGAGCTTATAGAGGCTGTTCTGGTAGACCTCGTTCTTGAAATAGGGGAACCACTTAAAGAGGACTTGGGTATTCTTGCCCTTCATGTTGTAGTCCTCGTGGTTGCCGTCAAACCAGTCGGTATAGTGGAGGGGAACGCCGCGCTTCATGGATTCCAGATCGTTGCGGCCGCCGCCCGAGGCGCAGGAATCAATAAAGATGCCGTACTTCTCAATGATGGCATCCCACAGAGCCAGATAGCCCTGGACGTACTGGTTTTCGGTCATGCCCTTGCGGTCGCTTTCGTCGGCGGCTGCCCAAGCGGGGGCGGGATCGTTGTTAAAGTCCTGACGGTAGCCCGTGACACCCGCAGTATCGATGACCTTGCTGATCTTGGCAAAGATCCACTCACGGCACTCGGGATCGCCGAGGTTGATGATGCGACTTTGGAGCCAGCTTCCTTCTGCCACGGTAGACAGCAGCCATTCCTCCTTGAAGCCCTCCTGACCGGCGAGGAACGCCTCGGTGTCCAGTCTCATATTCTCGGGCTCGAACCAAAGGAGGAACATGGCGTCGTTCTTCTCGGCAAACTCACCGATGGATGCCATGCCGTCGGGGAATCGTGTATAGTCGATGTCCATGGAGCCGGTCTGGGACCAGGCGACGGACTCACCGTCAGCACCCGTATACCAGCCCGCATCCATCCATATGACATCAGGAACAATGCCGTGAGCCTTGTAGGCGTTCAGCATGAGCAGCTCCTTTTTGGTGGTCATACCCTGAGACATATTGGCTACGCCCACATAGGTAGGGGTCAACTCGCCGTCGATCTTGCGCATGACATCGTTGATGTAGTAGCGGCGCCACATATTGGCCTGCTCGTCGGCATCCACACCCTCATACTCCACAAAGCCCATGAGAGGGGTGCGGAGGGTCTCACCGGGGGCAATGTAGGTAGCGACGTCACCTTGGCCTGCCTCCAGGGTGGTCACCTTGGAGGATTTCTTGTAGCTGTAATTCGCGTACCAGGTACCCGGCCAGCCGATGGCGATGAAGGTGCCGCCGTTGCCATAGGAAAGGTTGTAGTAGGGGAACACACCGTGGGAAGGGCGTCCCGAGGTGGAGCGATCGTTATAGCGGGAGCGGGAGGACAGATCATGCTCGTAGGGGGTGTAATTGACACCACCCGCATCGCCCTTGATGCCGCTGATCACAGGATTCTCGCCTTCAAACTGAATGGAAAAGCAAAGGTCGGAGATGATCTCGGTATTTGCCTGTCCGTCATTGGTGATATAGACCACGTACTCGTAGGCAGACTCCTGTGGATAGACCGTGGCCACCAGCTTGAAGGAGGCAGGAATCTCGGGATGGCGGAGAACGAGCGTGGACTTTACGCCTCTGTCCACGTTTTCGTAGGTCTCGGACTCCAGTGCAAAGCCCTCGAAGCCCTTGAATGCGTTTTTGCCGTATTTGAAGGACAGAGGGAAGGTGTCCAGATCCGACATGAGCGCGTCATATTGGGGAACAGCGCGTTCGGGATCGGGTTGGAAAAGCTCGATTTCGGGTTCTGTCTCAGCAGAGGTGATAGTTTCATCGGTCACGGTAGTATCCTCCGGGGTAGGTTCTTGGGTATCAGCGGGTGTATCCGAGGTTTCGGGGGTGGGATCGGTATCGGTGCAGGAAGCCAGACCGACAGTCAGACACAGGAGCAGAAGTCCCGCGGTCAAAATCAAAAGCAGATACTTGCGCATGATTCAGTCCTCCTTTTTCTTCTTCAGCAAAACGGCGGCGCAGGCGGTCAGGGCAACACCCGCCGAAGCCGTGCCAATAGCAGCGTCGCAACCCTTCTTTGGGGGTTGGGTCTCGGACTCGGTGTCGGTCTCGGATACGGTAGCCTCGGACTCGGCGGGGTCGGCGGTCTTTACCTCGGTCTCAGGAACCGTCGTGGGCTCGGTTACGGGATCCGTCTCGGGCTCCGTGGGAACGTCGGTCTCCATGGGAGGCTCGGTCTCGGCAGCTGGATCCGTGAAGAGCATACCGTCGGTGATATTGCCGCTCTTGGAGATCACGGCACCGCCCCAGGTTCCCCACGCACCGCCAATGCCGGGCGCACCCGCAACGGCCAAACGAAGGACGGAAACGCCGCTGATATCGCAGTCCATGGGGGCCATATCCTGTCCAAACTTCATGGCGTCACTCTCCCAGAGCTTTACGCCGTCACCGAAGACTGCGAACTTGACCGAAGCCATGGTGATGTCGTGGGCGGTCAGGGTCTCGCAAACACCGTAATAGGCGGCGAACTTCGTAAAGCCCAGGCCCTCAATATTGACATCCACGTAGGAAGTAAAATCCGAAGAGGTGGCGTGGAAGCCCACGCCCTTCTCAAAGAACTTGCCGTCGTTGGAAAAGATGATCTCGTTGGCGGTATTGCAGTCACGACCTACCACATTGCCGGGGTAGGTATTGTTGTCCATCCAGTAGAGGTCGCTGATGTAGGCGTAGTCGCCGCTCACCAGCTCTGAGGGCTGTGGCAGATTTGTCTTGTCGGGATTCACGGTGGTCTCTCCTTCCTCCCCTGCGGCGGGGGTCTTGGGTTGTTCAACGGTCAGACGGGCATCGCCCCATACGCCTGCATCGCAGGCATGGCCGTTCTCGTTCTTCTGCACCAGTTTTAGGGTGCTCACACCCTCTACCGCGCAGGATAGGAAGTAGGGCTCGTTGTTCCACTCCACCATAGGGGAAGAAGCCAGCAGTTTTCCGTCTCCGTAGACGTGGAAGGAGATGCTTCCCCATTCTACGAAATAGTTTGCTTCCTGAAGAACGCCAACAAAGGCGGAAAAGTATTTCATCCCCAAAGAGGAGATGTCGAACTCCACGTAAGCATCGCGGTCGGGCAGGCAATGGAAGCCAATGCCCTTGTCGTATTTTTGGGTACCAATGGTGATGGGTTCTCCCGAATGGGCGGTGTTCCACCCAAAAGCGTCCAGGCTGTCGCGGGCAATGAACAGATCCTGTCGGTCGCCCAGATACACGACCTCATCGGCAGCAGATACGGACAGCATGGCAGGAAGGGTCAATGCGGCGAAGCTTAGGATCGCCAGCAGGCATGAGAGAGTACGCAGAATGTTCCGTTTCATAGACAAAGTCTCCTTTTTGCACAGAAAAAAGCAAGCGCAAGACTTTTTTCTTGGGGTATTTGTATTATACTATTGTTTTTTTCATTTGTCAATGGCACCATATATCTATATTCATCACAAATTTTTGATGTTTGGGTACAGCAGATATGTACCAAACGAAGGGAGTCCAAAATGAAATGCGGAATCGGTATCCTAATGTCGTTCCCTTCTCTACTCTTTGTGAAGCGCTGAGAAAAAACTGCTAACAAAATATGAATCTCCATATACTTACCTCTACAAGGTGATGGCAAAAGGCAAGAAAGATGGGATGTTTTACGCTTCACGCATTTCACCAAAACAGCTTAATCCGAATTGTTTCGGGTTAGGCTTATTTTGATGATTTGCTTCGTTAATCCGAAGCCTGCAAACTGCTCATGAAGTTCTGTCAGGAGGGTACTTCCTCGATCAGCACCACGGCGCTGCTGTACGCCTCTGCCAGCGTAATCGTGTAGCCTGCCTTTTTCAACTCGGAGCCCGAGACAGTGACCTCAAAGCGGCCTTCGGTGTCAGTCAGTTTGTAGGAGGCGGAATTTTTTAGGCCCTTCAGCTTAACGGTAAAGCTGCTGTCAACCGCTTTCGCGGGGCGGAACACCTCGAAAAATCCCTTCCCGCTTGCAGGGTCGTAGAATTCCCAGGCCGTCCACTCCTTGTCCGAACGGTTCCACTCCGAGAGGAGGTAGTAATCGTCGTCGTAGAAGTCCTTGATCTGCTCCCATTCGTCGACACAGGCCTTCGCGGTCTGCCAATCCAGCTCCGACGAGTTCAGATTGTATTCAAGTACGGGGAAGCTGCAGAAGGAGGAGCGCAGTCCGTAGCGATCCACACGGTTGCAAGTAGCAGGTCCATCCACAACGGTACCGAAGTAGGGGAGCCAGGCGAACAGGGATGCGTTCATGCTCTGCTTGATATCATGCTCCGAATAGGCACTGTCGCTCTTATGGAGAGGCACTGCACGGCGCATGGTCTCCAGATCGTTACGACCGCCGCCCGCCGCGCAGGAGTCGATCATCATGTCGGGGAATCTGGCAATAATGCCGTCCAAGAACCAGAGGTAGCCCTGCACGTAGAGATTCTCGGTGATACCGATCTGCCCCGCGGGGTCGTTGGACTGCCACTCGGAGGCGGGAGAAGCAACACCGTAATCCTGGCGGTAGAGGTCGATGTCGCCCTCCTCCAGAATGGTACAAACACGGTTGAGCAGCCACTCTCGAGCCTCGGGATTGCCGTAATCGATCAGCTTGGTGGCGCTGTTGGGGAGTAACCACTCCTTGCGGACGCTGGTCTCTCCGAACAGGGCGGGATCCAAGCGCACTACCTCGGGCTCAAACCACAGAATGGTCTTGGTTCCCTTGCTGTGGGCGTAATCCGAAATAGCCTTGAACTTGGTCGGGAAACGGGATTCGTCTACGTACCATGTGCCCGTAGGCAGCCAAACGTCCAAGGATTGGGTTCCCGTCTTGTAATACCAGCCGGCATCCATCCAGAAGTAGTCCAAAGCAATACCATTGTCGTGATAGGTCTTGATGGCATCGATCTGATTCGCCTCATTCGCGCCCACCATTTCACCGTACATCCAGGAGGTGACCGCCGCCACGGCCGGTTCAAAGGTCTCTCCACCGGGTTTCCGCATATTGCAGTCAATGTAGAATTTTCTCCAAAGATTGGTGGCGCGGTCGTTGTCGCTTCCGTTATAGAACAGGAAGCTGGAGAGGGGTGTCCGTATGGTCTGACCCGGGCGCAGATAGGTGTTCAGCTTGACCTGGCCGTCGTACACCCGCAGAGTTCCGTTCCAGGAGTCAAAGCCTGCACGCCATTGACCCGGCCAACCCACCGCGAAGAACATACCGCCGCCGCTATGGGTCACCTGGAAATAAGGGAAGCGGCCGTAGGTGCTTCGTCCCGTCTCGTTGTTGATCTCCAGATTCATGCCCGATATGTTGATGTCGTAGGGCATATTGGCCATGCCGTCGTAGCCGCCGTCTCCGTATATGCCCCGCAGATGGGGATTGACGGCCTGGAAGGTGTAATCACAGCCGTTGATCTCTGATATGGTAGGCGAATTCTTTGTGCCCACGTTGGTAAAATATACCGTCCACTCATAGGCGGCGTGTTCGGGATACAGGGTGGCGACCAGCAGGATCTCCAGCGTATCCTGATAGCCGAAGCGGATGGTAGTGGTTTCGGAAATATCGGTAGTTTCCACATTGCGGTCCAGCACCTTGAAATCTTTACCGAAGCCGTGGTATTGGGTGTCCCCGATCTTGAAGGAGGTTGGGAATGCGGACAAATTCTTCAGCAGGGCGCGGTAGGCGACGACAGCATCTCTTTTTTCTATTGCCGACGCCTCGTTGGTATACAGGTTTTCCATGGAGCCGAAGGGGATGATGGGTGTCTTGTCAAACATCACCCAGATCTGCAGCTCTCCGCTTAACTCTCTTCCCCTATTATATATCTGACCGCCGCTGACGTTAGACGCGAACTGCCAGACACCCGGCTGCCTGCCGTCGGGACCTCCGGCGCTGTGTACCATGAACAGGTACTCGCCCGGTTCGAACTGACGATCAAAGGGAATATCCCGAAAAGCGCAGTCCTGAATATTTGTAACGGACAAATCGAGCAGGGACCCGGCGGCAACAGTGGTCTTATAATCCGTATCCCAGCGGTAGACCGAAAGAGTGCAGTAGGTGTTCTGGGCACCGGCGGTGGGGAAGCCCATGCGGATCCCCGAGAATGGCGCATTCAACTGCACTCGACTTGCGATTCCATTTTTTCCGGTGGGGATCCATAGGGGAGTCGGCCCTGTCGCCCCTTCGGGATACACATCGGCATACATTATTACAACGGCGGGGTCTTGGGACATAATGTTATCTGCGTACATAGCTTCCTCCGGTATGGGTGTTGTGGTGGTCTCAGGCTCATCTGTTTCGGTCTCATTCGAAGCAGGGGTGTCGATAGGAGCCGTTTCGGTTGTTGGTACTTCGGTCGGCGGTTCCTCGGTGTGGGATTCGCTGTCCTGGGGGTGATCCTCGGAGCGGCATCCCACAAAGAGGGCAAGGCAAAGCAAAACCAGACCGATGATGCCAAGTACGGCGTTTAAGCGTTTTTTCATATTGCAACCTCCTTACGTTTTCGTCATATGAATGCTTGGAAATGACAGTTTTATTATATTATTTAACTACGCTGATTGCAATGCTCACCGTTGACAAATATTGTGTCATTTTTTGTCATTGGCTAACAATTATTATTGACAGAGGGCTTCATCCGTGCTATACTGTATACGGATATTGATTACCGGGGGAGGGCCTTTATGTTCCGAAATAATCATCAAGACGAGTTTTATGAATTAACCCGTCCCGATATGTACGGCGAGGAAATATATGAGCAATACCACAGAGCCGTCCAAAGCGGCGATCTGTCGGGCTTTCTGGCATCCACGAATATGGAGGATGTAAGACAGCACCATATGTATTTGCCCCAGCTCACCCCCTGTCCTGTGGATCTGTTGTTGGAAAAGTTTTACTTTCCGGAGGATAACCGTCAGATCTACGTGTCCCATCACGTCCGTCATATGCCGCCGTTTCTGCACACCCATGAATTTTTCGAAATATCCTATCTGTTGGACGGCCGTGCGGAGCATACCATTGACGGACGAGTGCTGGCTATGAATCCGGGGGATCTGTGTGTGATCCCGCCCTTTACCGAGCACAGCATGATCCGTTGCGACGGCTTGCTCTTCAATATACTGCTGAAGGCCTCCTCCTTTGAGGTCACCTATCGCAGCTTACTGAATGATTACAGCTCCCTTCTTGTGTCATTTCTTTACCATAGTTTTTTCTGCTCCAACCTTTCCAAGTACCATTTTATTAAGGGCACCGACTGTCCCGAGGCGGCTCACGAGCTCTTGCAGCTCCTGATACTGGAAAAACTCCGTCAAAAAAACAGCAATGCCGATGATCTGCCCTATGTCTGGATGATGAAAAGCTTTTTCGCTCTTTTATCCGAGAGATCGGCGGCTCAGAACGGCTCTTCGGACAATCTTCCCCTTTATCCGCATTCAGCGGTTCCCTCCATACTCAATTACCTCAAGCAGCACTATAAGGAGGCAACCCTGCAGAGCGTGGCCAAGGCATTCAATTATTCTCCGTCCTATGTCAGCCGATTGATTAAGGCTCAGACACAAACAAATTTCGTTTCTATTCAGCGTAGACTTAAAATCAACGAGGCTTGCCGCCTCCTTAAGGAGACCGAGCTTTCGGTGTCAGACATCAGCGCGGAGGTCGGCTTTGAGAGCTGTAGCTCCTTTTACAAGGCGTTTATGGCGCAAACGGGACATACACCCAGTGCTTACCGCATTTCTTAGCTCATGTGTTTGAAAAGAGCAAAACAAGAAAGTCAATTTTTCAGCTGTAATTTCTTGATATTATTTGTTATGTTGCTATTGAGCAGGGTAATAGAAAGTGACAGCAATGCAGTAGAAAGCGTATAAATCAAATTCGATTTAGTTTGAAGTTGGCTCACCATTGCCAACCTAAATTGAACCGCTCAATTTAGGTTGGTTTTTTCTTTTCAAAAAACAAGTAGGCGCGCAGCTCGGAAATGAGTTGCGCGCTTTTTTTTGTTTTATTCATCAAATAAATGACTATTGGGTTTCTTTCTTTTTCCTAAGCGCCACAGCGGCACCTGTCGTCAGAATAATCCCAGAGCAAGTAGTCCCCATGGCAGAAGAACAACCAGATTCCGCTACGTTATTTTCGGTAACCGTTTCCGCTGTTTTCAAAGCTTCCTCGGTAGCGGTCAATTGGGCGACCAGATCATTGACTGCGTTCTGGGTCATGGGACCTGTACGACTGAAAGCTTCAGCTTCAGCAAGAATCTGTTCAACAGCATTTCGTGTTTCGTTGTTTATCCCAGACAGATCATAGGCCTTGAGAGAAGCAATGGCAACATCCAATGCAGTAAAGTCAATACCCGTGGGATTTAAGGCGTTTATTTTTTCCATTAGGAACACGGCTGCCACGGTTACGGCATTTTGCGGAACATCGGCATCCATAAGCCCCAAGGCATTTTCATAAGCTTGTTCGGCCTCAGCCCATGTTTCGGGAGAATAATCCTCTTCCCTGAGGGATGCCATAAGATAAATGGCATCATTTAGCTCAGTACGATCAGGGTTATGGAGAATGATAAGCGTGCAACGGAGAGACAGTTGTAAAGGATTTACTGTCAAGCTTCCATCGGGAATGACAGGATAGCCCTTCAGAACATACGTTCCACCCGAAGATGTATCAAGTTCCTCCATTTCCCATGTCAAGGTATATCCCGCCGTTTTTCCTTCCTCGTCTGAAAACTTTGCCGTTTCGGGCAGTTTTTCGAGGAGTTCCTCTTTGGAGATACCGCGATTCACAACGAGAGTCAAGGGATCATCTTGTACCTTGGTCATCGCTATCTGTATCTCGGGAGCGGCAGATGCTAAAGGTGTAAAATAGACCGATTCGGCGGTAAAAACACCGTTCTCCGTAGCATTGACCCCTACACAACCTTGGATGGCGAACTGATCCGATACGGTTTCGCTGAGCAGTTGTCCGTTGGCTTCAATTCGCAGACGCTTCCCTGCGAGCGTTACACATAGAGTGAATCCATCCAACACATTTACGGTCTTACCTTGAACATCCGGAAGCTGGATCCGTTTACCGTTGCAATATACGTTAAGATTACCTCCTCGCGTAATACCGACATAGAGATGACCATCTCCCTCGGAGGCTTTTATGAAAAAGCCGGCAGAGGCATTTGAACCGCATCCCTCGTTAAAGCGGAAATGACCTGTAGCATGGAAATTTTCGTAGGTCACAGACGTGTCTATAAAGAAATTCAACAATGCATCGTCAGCGCCGCCCTTGAGTGAAATTTTTCCGCCTGAGGTACTCCAATTACCCACAGAAAGCACCTTATCAATGGGTACTTTGGCAAGAGAATGCACCTCTGAATCGTCTGTGGAAATATTGCTGATGACGAAGTGGCGGGTCAGAACCTTACTAATAGAAGCACCTCTGACGGTCGCCACACGGAGCGTGTGGAAGGAAGCTTCACCAGCTTTACCGATGGTGATGGGACCTTCATAAAGAGTAGACTCTGATGTGGGATACGAACCGTCCAACGTATAATAGACCTTTGCGCCCTCAACAGGTGGAGTGATCGTCACGGTTTGAGGCCCATCGTAAAGGCCGCTCGCAAGATCAACCGAAGGTACCTCGGGAGGCGTTTCACTCAATGCGAAGTCACCCTTCAGACGATAAAGCTTACCTTGACCGATCTCAAAAGAATCGCTGAGCTTTCCCTCCGAAATATCCATGGGAATGTACTCGCCCGTGTACGGATCCAGATATTCGATCGCTTCAATCCCCGTAGACAGATCCACAAAGAACTCCATATCGGCGCCACGTCGCAGGGACTTATTGAAAAGCATCATATAGGGTTCGGTACCGTCTTTGGCCACCATATAGCTGATGACAAATTCTGCTCGTCCGTTGGGGACGATAAAGAAGTCAGCGGGCAAATATTCCACACCTGACACGGCGTTGTCTGTATGATATGCGTGAACTGTATCCAAATTCATGAGCGCATCGGACAGACCTCGGATCTCCCAGTTCAATTCACTCCATGCGGCAAAAAGTTCAGGATCGCGAATGATACCGTCTCTGTAGATCAAACTATCTCGGAATCCCTCACCCTCGGTGTCAGAATTTCCGGGGCAGACAAGATTGAACCAAGAAAGCGCCTTGAAGCCATAAGAAAGATAAGCATAAACGTTCCAACGCATTTCATCAATGTTAGGCATTCGCATACCGTTCCATGCTGTCGATTGCGGAAAAGCATGGGTTTTAAGTTTACCGTTTTCATAGGCTACCGAGCGAAGCACTTCCATGTCGGCAAAAATGCCGGTGTTATTCCCCCTTGATTGGAAGGGATAGAAGTCGTGGGACAGGTATTCCATGTTCTCTGCACCTACCAATGCCACGTAACGTTCAACGTGCTCGCGGTATGTCCCACCCAACCATGCATTTCCCGCATAGCTGGGGAGCAGATTGGTATAGGGATAACGGGTTGGATCTGCTTCACGGTATTGACGCATGATATCTGCAACTCCTTGCAAAGCTGCGCCACCTGGCTCATCTACGACATGATAACCAACGCAATGCTCCTTGTAGGCAGCATATTTTACGCCAATAGCAATATTTGCTGCATCCATGTTACCGTTCATAAGATAAATCATGTTTCGTTTGGCATACTGCTCTTCTACGTTGTTCCAATATTCCGCATCATACATAGCACCCGCACCAAAATCACGGGGGAACATATTGAAATTTATGCCGGCCGCAGCCATCTGATCCAACTGATATTCATAACTGTCCTTCTCAAAAGAATAGAAGGATACCCATGAACCTATGAGCAGATCATCGGTAGTCACGTCATCGTTTTTGAGCTTTGCGCGATACGCGGCTTTCTTAGCCTCGTAACTGTTTTCCTCTGCAAAGCTCCTAAGAGGAGGCAAAATAGCGGGTATTACAGTAGACATAAACATAACCCCAACAACAAGATAGCAGACGGCAGAACGCCACCTACGTTTTTTTTGATGTTTCATACTTTATTATGTATTCCTTATTTTTCTTTAAACAGATTCGCAAGCCAGCGTTCTGCACTTCTCGAATTGCCCTTGTAATAGGATGCGATACTCTCTGAGTTGTTATGGACCGCAAAACAAGGCAAGTAGACAAGATTCCAAAGTGCGGTATTACCGTCGCAGAATGCAATACCGGGATCATAAACAATGGTATTGTAAATAAGCTCTACCATGTCGCGATCATCGGGCGCATCGGATACACGCAGTTTAAGAACTTCATCATAATACTTCTGTTGTACTATGGTCTTTGAGTAGTACCCCATGAGCTCCAACACTTGACCGACCATTTCCGTATTCTTAATGGTACTGGGCAGGACGATGTTGTTACCCCAGTTCACATGAGCATATTCCTCTTGCTGCTTGTCGTATTTAGGCATAGGTAACATACCCACATCAAACTCTGCGGATAGATATTGAGTTCCCAGATCAGCATGAGTAAAATAGGCTTGACTGTTTAAAAAGTCAATATTTACGCTATCGTTGTACTTATTCCCAAAGTTCCAAATATATGTGCTTTCATTTTTGGTCCAGTTATAAAGCTTATCGTACATATTGACCAACCGATCTCCGTACATGGAAAGCTCAAATATTCCCTTTTCATTCCGTGTGGCAATATAAATGTCGCATGCCTGCATAAAAGACGAAGCGTTGGCATCCCACAAGGAGGCAAATCCATAAATGTCCTTATTGTCTCGGTTGCCGTCTCCGTTATCGGAATAAAGTCCTGTCGTCATGGAAAAGAACTCATCCAGCGTCCAATCGCCGTTGCGAACTTTATCATATGGAACCGCAAGTCCTGCATGATTCAGCATATCCTTGTTACAATAGATAATTCCAACAGTGTATTTGCAAATATCGCCAAGACCGATATAAGCGTGATCGTTGATGGAGAGCTTCTCCATCACATCCTTATTCCAGTAGGGCTGTTCTACGTTCACATCGGGAAGCTCATAAAAATCCATCACGTAATTTCTACTAATAAAGTTCGTGTAGCTGTAGTACGGATGCAAAATACACATTTGATAAATATCATCGCCCGACATAATGGTGGTTTGAACCGTATCAAAAACCTCGCCACCGGTAGAGACGTGTGATATTTGCTCATACTCGATCTCTACGTTGAGGTATTCCTCAACAAGCGTATTCATTTCGTAGATGGTATTGTTAAGAATATGGCTACTTCCCTGCTGAGTACTGTATTCCTCGGAATAATACCAGTAACCCGGGGCATCAAAACCGATCATGCGGAATACCTCTTTTTTATAATCGTTCCGCTCTATATTCGGGAAGAAATCGGTTTCCTCCTCCTCTTCTGTCTCATCCGATGTAGAAACGTTTCCCTCTGCTGTTTGGGCCTGAGTATCCTCCGGCTCTTGAACCGTAGCACAAGAAACAAAGGAGAAAAGCATTAAAAATGCCATAAAAAAAGAAAGCCATCGTTTCATAACGAATTCTCCTTTCGATAAATTTGCTGTTTTTCATTTGCAATGCTTACGCCCCCACCCTTACGGGCGGGGGAGCAGCTCCCATTTAGAAAGGGTTCACATAAGCATTGGAACGTTTCAAAGAAAGACTCTCGAGTTATTCTTCTTCTTTCTTTTTTCGCAGTGCAACGGCTGCAGCGGCGGCCATCATAGTACCGACGCAGGTAGCACCTACGGCAGAACGGCAACCCTTATCCTTCGAAGGCTGGGTCTCGGCATCTGTCTCCGTAACGACAGCCTCGGGCTCACGGACGGTTTCGGTCTCGGCGGGTGCGCTTGTTTCAGGATCCTCTACGGATGCGCTCAAAGAGGTAAAGCTGTACTTGAATCTCGCACCGGGTGCCACGTCACCGCTGACGTAAAACTCCATGATGTCGCCGTCCTTCTGCATATTGTCACTCCACTTGAAGTTCACGGTGAAGTCACCCTCACTGATTCCCAAGGCGGCGCGGGGGATGGTCACCACCATGGTGTCGCCATCCACGGTGTAGACCACCTCAGCCACCTTCTCCCAGTTCCAGCCGCCCGTGGATTTCTCCAGCACGGCCTTGTCGGCGGTGGGATTTTCGCGGTTGAGCATATACTCAAAGGTCTCCCAGTGCTTGTCATCCTCCGCACCGACCACGTCGATGAACAAACGCATCCATGCGGGATCGGTATAAGGCGTGATGGCCTCGGCGGTCTTGACCATGAAGTACAGGTTTTCAGCGTCGTAGGTCACGCGTGACTCCACGAAGTCGTTACGACCCGTGGTGTTGGTGTAATGGTAATCCTTGTAACCGTCATAGTCGCGGTGGAGGGTGTTGCCTTCATAGGCGCGGTAGACGGGGGTCACGGCACTCCAGTCAATAGAGGATGCGGCATCCACCTTGACAGCCCCCGAGGACACAGGCTGGGTATTCATACCCTTGAACTTGCGGATATAGGACACCATTTGGTTGTAGAAATGATCCTTGAGCATACCCGTGGAGGGCTCGATGTCGCGAGAATAGCCGTCGGTGGCATTGTCGGGCAAGGCGTTGGGATAGCCCCACATATCGGTGGTGCGGCCCACCTGCCACTCGTTCCAGCCGGTGATGTACACGAAGGTGGGATCAACTTCAAGTACATACTCCCATTGCTCGGCAATGTTCAGACCCGCCATCACAGCCTCATCCGAGGTGTTGACGCCGTACTTGTTGGTATATCCGCGGCCAAAGACCATGTCACCCGCATTCATGGGGGTAAGGCCTTGCTTATCCGACCAGTTCTGAGCCACGCAGACGCACATTTCCTCTACATCCTTGGTGCCCCTCAGATACATCTTCTCCTGAGGATAGACCGAGATCCACTTCCATTGTGTATATCTGCGGAAGCCTGCAGGAGGGGCAAAGGTGATGCGGTCAGATACGTCACTTTCCTTGATCAGCTCTTGATTTTCATTGTAAGAGGGATTGATAGGGCGATAGGAGAAAAACTCGTAAGCCTCCTTGCCGCCCTCCAGCTTTTTCAACTCCTCGGGATAGCCCAGCAGCAGAGGCTTATCCTCCCAGTAGAACCACAGATCCTGATAGAGCCCCTTGGAGTAGATCTTGTCGTACAGCTCCTTGATCTGAATGGCCGTCTCATTGTAGGCATACATATTCAGCATGGCAGAGATCTGCGGTGTTCTCACACCATCGGCTCTGGCTTCTGCCCAGACCTCGCTGAGGGTCATAATGGCATCGATAAAGTTCATGGTGCCGTTGGTGTTATCGAAGAACACCACGTCCACCCCTGCGTCGGCCAGAAGCTCGGCCTGCTTGCGGAGCACCCAACGGTCAATGCCGTTGTTGTAGTAGCCCCACAGCGGCTCATTCCAGAAGCAGTTGGTCTGACCGTTCCATGCGGAATGATAGAAATCGTTCTTTGCCTCGGGGTACTGCTTGAGCAGCTCGGTGACGTTGATAACGTCGCGGTAGGCGAAGGCAGAGTGCCAGGTGTGGTAGAAAATACCTACATACTTCCCTTCGCGCTTCTCGCCCGTTTCTGAGGCATTGGGCAGAACGCGGTCAAGACCGTCGGTACCCACCCAGTAGACAGAATCATCGGTGATGAAATCCTGGGCGATGGGGGCGGTGGGGACTGTGACCTCCGCGTTACCCACAGTACGGGCAACAAGGCTGATGCCCGCCTTGGAGGTGTACAGGTAGTGGTTGGCCTTGTCGGAGGCCTGCTCCACCATGGCGACCGTCATGCCCTCGGTGCCGCCGCTGACCACGAACAGGTATTCGCCCGCAGCAAATTCACCGCTGAGGGTCGCCCAGCTGCTACGCGACACATTGCTCAGGGCTGCCTTAGCCAAAGGCTGTCCCTTGACGCTTTGGCTGTAGTTGCCGTCCCACTTGTAGAGGGATAGGGTCAGGGTGTTATCTCCCGTGGGAACGGTGGGGATGAACACCTCACAGCCGCCGAAAGCCTTGGTAGCCTTGAACTGTACGCCATATTTAGCGTCGGCGTTCATCTTGTATTCCACCGTGTCTCCCCAAGGATAGAGATCGGACTCGGAGGGAGCCAGTTCTACGGCATTGGGATCCACGTCGCTGATGGGACCGAAAGGTGCTTCCGCGTCGGATCTGTACTTCAGCCACACAGCGGGACAGAAATCCGAGATCGCATCGGCGTGATAGCTTCTGACGTTCTCACGGGGCTTTTCATTACCCCAAGAGCCCACCTCCTCGGCGGGATTTTCGGAAATATTCTTGATGTACAACAGATATTCACCTGCTTCCATATCGTCAAAACTAAAAGTCAAGACTGTATTATCGGGGAAATCTATATAGTCCTTGGAGGCGAGAGGCTCGCCCTTCAGGGTCTTGTCATAGGAAGTGTCCCACTTATACAGGGATAAACGGAGAGAGCCGAAATTGTTGTTCCAGCTGGCGGAGGCAAGATCCAACGCGAAAAAGGTAGCGGTGCAATTGAACTGGATGGCCGCGCTGGAGGAGATCACCTTGGCTCCGGCAGAAGAATTCTCATCCTGCAAAGCGGCGTCATTTTGGGCGTTACTCCCGGCATTCACGCCCTCGGGGATCAGTTTCATAGAATACAGGTTGGGGCCGTCGCCGCCCATGGTGACGCGGATCGTGTGCTTGCCTTGGGAAAAATTAACTTGCGCACGCGACGAATCGCACCAGGTTCGCCAGCCGCGACCTGCGATTGTATTTTGCAAACGGATCGGCTCGCCGCCGTCCACGGAAATGTTATAGGTGCCTGTCTTATCAAGCCACCCGAAGGAGAAGCACAGATCATAATCCCCTGCCGTCTCCACATTGATTTCAAATTCAAAAAAGTCCCCATTGCGTACACCGTCAAAATATGCGGGGCCCATGGATTTTTCAAGGTAAAGATTGCCTCCGAAAGCGGTGCCCTTATCGTCATCGGTAAAAATCTCACCAAAGACGATTTCGGTAGTTTGTGAGCCGCTGACCGAAGTCGCGTCTTCCGCGATGACGGGCAGAACGGCGAAATTGCTCATGATGAGCAAAACGGCCAGAGTTGCTGCCAGAATTCGTTTAAAATTTAGCTTTTTCATATGTGCTCCTTAAGATGAAAGAAAGCCTTGAGCGTACAAGGTATGGGCAATACGGCGAAAAAAGGCAAAGGAGGGGGACAAGCGTCCCCCTCCGAAAATAAATGTCAAATGTAGCGTCGAAAGAAACAAATTCTCCAAACGTTTCCATTTAAGGAGATAGACGTTATTGTGCAGAATATACGTACATTTCGAACATGGAAAACCAGTAGTCGGTAGTTCCATCGTCTGGACCGCGAGTGATCTTAATATAGCGGCCAGTGGCACCATTCAAATCATACTCCGATGTAAAAATGGTGGGAGACATGGGCTTACCCTCGCAGTTGCAGATCACAGTGTAGGCTTCGCCATCCTCAGAAACCGAGATGGTGAAATCGCCCATGGCGTTCTCCAACAGGAAGCCGATCTTATCCAAAGTATAAACTGCCTCCAGATCGATGATCAGATTAGCCTCACCTCGGGGCAGAGCCGACCAACGTGTGGACTCGTCACCGTCGACAGCGTTAGATGCTGGATAGAGATAGGTGTTCTCTACGCTATCAGAGGTGGCGGGCTTATTCAGTGCGATATTCTCACGCTCGGGAGCTGAAGGGGCAAAGTTGATAGCATAAACATTGGGGCCATCGGAACCCATGACCACACGAACGGTATGCTCGCCTTCGGTCAGGCTGATCTTAACAGAGGTAGAATCAGTCCAAGCTCTCCAATCAGTACCGGAGATCCGGTTGTTGATGACACCGACTTCAGCACCATCCACGTTAATGGTGTAGGTACCGGTATGATCTAACCAACCGAAGCTCATGTAAACGTCATAGCTTCCAGCAACAGCTACGTTGATCTTAAACTCCATCCAGTCACCGTTGCGGACAAGGTCGAAGTAGGCGGGGCCAAGATTTCTTTCAATGACCAGATTGCCTCCGAAGAGAGTGCCCTTATCAGCATCTTCATAGATCTCACCGAAGATGACCTTGGTCTCACCTTCGGCAGTTACATTCACAAGGGGCATATCCACGGGAACTTCGGGCTCCTCAGTAGGATCCTTGGGCTCCTCAGTACAAGTGCCATATACATACAGCTCATAAATGGAGAACCAATAATCCTGATCGTCAGCAGGGCCGCGGGAAATCTTGATATAGCGACCGGTAGCACCGTTCAGATCGAAATCCAAAGTAAAGGCGACGGGGGACATGGGTTTGCCCTCGCAGGCGCAAACCTCGATATACTCTTCGCCATTTTCGGAAACTGAAATCGTGAAGTCACCCATAGCGTTCTCCAGCAGGAGATAAATTTTATCCAGTGTATAAACCGCCTCAAGGTCAAGAATCAGATTTGCTGCACCCTTAGGCAGAGCGCACCAACGGGTGTTCTCATCACCGTCATTTGCGTAAATCGCCTCATGTTGGGGCTTCTCAACGCTGTCGGCGGAAATGGGCTTATTCAAAGCAATGCTTTCAGGCATGGGCTCAACATAAGTAAATTTGATACCATATATGTTGGGACCGTCAGAGCCCATGACCACGCGAACGGTATGCTCGCCCTCTGTCAAATTGATCTTGACAGGGCTGGAATCGCCCCATGCTCTCCAGTCTGTGCCGGGAATGGTGTTCACAATTTTGCCTGCCTCTGTACCGTCTACGTTGATGGTATACACACCAGTGTGATCCAGCCAGCCGAATACCATGCAAACGTTGTAGTCGCCTGCCTGCACTACGTTGATCTTAAATTCCATCCAGTCACCGTTACGGACGCCATCAAAGTAAGGTGCACCCTGATTTCTGTCGATATAGAGATTGCCGTCAAAGGACGTTCCCTTGTCGAAATCCTCATAAAGCTCACCAAAAACGATTTGAGTAGACTCGTCACCCTTCACATCAATGATGGTTTCTGCATCGGGATTCTCAGGTCTTTCAGTCTTTACGCCAACGGTGATAGTGGCTGCGAAAGCACCTTCCTTCAACTGACCATTGACGTAGGTCTCCAAACCGGCAACAACATCGGTTGCAGGCCAAGCTGTGAAACAACCCGTACCTGTCAGGTACTCAATCTCGTAATAAATGTCACCGCCGATAAAGAGCTCAACGGGAATATCCATCACAAATGTAGCGTTATCCTGATGGTTTTCGCCAGTGATTGCAAACAAAGGTTCACCCGCAACAGTGGTTGCGTAATCGGTGTTCCACTGCCAAACCTTGAAGGACCAGGTGTTGGTATTACCATCGGCGTAAGTAGCCAGATCCATGATGGTGACCTTTTTCAAGATATTCTCACCAATCTGACCTCTCTGACCAAACTTCATGTCGGGGGCGCCGCTGAAGGGGGGGCCGGCGGGATCACGGATGCCAAGAATCAAGGTCTCATCCTTATGGTAAGGAACAATGACCACCTTCAATTCTTCACGGAGACGAACCACGGTACCGTCCTCCAACATAGCCACGAAGCCAACGGTATGTACGCCGCTTTCCAGCTCTGACAGGGGAACCAGAATCTCAAAGCGGGAAGCGTGCTCGCCGCCGGCGGCCTTAACATCGTCTCCGGTAGCAGCTGCAAAATCCTTGTAGATCATTTTGTAGCTATCAATGTAATAGCCAAAGCTCACGATGGGTTGAGTAAATCCAATCCATCCGCGAAGCATCATAGAATCGCAAAGATTGTCCATACCGAAGGTGACTGTATTGTTCTGCGCGGTCAACTTATCGCCCGCGCCGCCGTCCTCGGGGAAATACATCTGGCCGTTCACATAGAAAGTGTCGAAGGAATGATTGACCTTCCCTGCTGCATCGGGCTCAACGTAAGGAGGATTGACCTTCAACTCATACGCTTCAGCTGCTTCGATCGAATGGAAGAAAGCGACATAGCTCACGTCTACGGAGCAGCCCTCAGGAAGCTCGTAGCGAGCGTAGGCAAGACCGTCAGGCTTATAGGGCTGACCGTTCTCGTCTAATTTGTAACCAGCCTCAATAGGATCAAGTCGGAAGAAGGAAACGTGCTGGCCGTTGTAAATGCCTGCATCGATCAGAGATTGGGTATCAAAAATAGCAAGATGCCATTCGCCGTCCACAATAGCAGGCTGACGGAGCATAGAACCGTCATCAATGGGAGCAGTTCCGTGAGAACCGATGTAGAGCTGTACATCTGCACCAACTGCATCTGCGGTGCGATAACGGATCACCACATAGCGTGCGCCCTTTACGTTCGCAAAGGGATACCAATAGGGATCGGGACCCTTGGGAACAATGTGCAGATATCCGTTGACAACCTCGGTGGACTCAACCTCATTTGCGCCGGTTAGAGTATTCAGCGCTTCGGCATCAAATACGTTCACAGGCTCCATAGGATCCGCCGTGGTTTGCTCCTCGGTGGGATCCTCAGGCTTATCTGTAGGAGTCTCGGGCTTATCGGTAGGCGCCTCTGTGGGATCCTCAGGCTTGTCGGTAGGGGCCTCGGTGGGATCGTCGGGCTCAGCAGTAGGAGCCTCGGTGGGATCGTCAGGCTCTGCGGTGGGAGCCTCGGTAGGAGTCTCGACGGTGGTATCGCCAATCGTGGTGTCTTCGGGGTTTTTGTCACTGGTACAAGCCACAACGGTAATCACCAGAGCGAGCATGAGAATTGCGATCAAAAGCAGCTTCTTCATGGGGGGATTTCCTTTCTTGATTTTTTTAGCTTCAGCTTACGCCGACCGTTTATTGTGTCGGTTGCCCCGCACAAAGGGCTACGGCAAAATAAAGCAAGCAAAACTTTAGCATATGTATATTATATCATGCCTTGATTTACTCGTCAATCCAGTTTTTCTTGCTATAATTGTGTCGAAATTTTACCTTTTTGCGAATTTATCTGTTGCCCTTCGTGTATGAATAAAAAAGAAGGCTCCCACCGCGTTCTCCGACGAACTCGGAGTATCGAAGCGGGAGCCTGTTCATTTTCATTTTTTTATCTCGGGAGCAATTATTGGAAGTTCGAGTCATGATGATCTTCCATCATAGTTGATTACGTTGACGGTACTCTGTAGGACTGCATCCGACCTGCTCCTTAAAATTATGGTGGAAGGTAGCCAAGGAAGTATATCCGCACTGAGTCACAATATCCGCGATCTTGCCGTTGGTATTCTTCAAAAGATAGCAAGCGCGGTTGACCTTCGCATTTCGGACGTAAGCCGTGTAAGGGAGCCCCACCATGGTGCTGAATGCCCGCGACAAGTAGGAGGCGGAGTATCCAAGCTCCTCTGCCACGATCGTCAGGGCGCATGGCGTGTGAATGTTTTGCTCTATATAGTACAGGACTTCCCGAAGCATACGGTCTCGCCCCATCAGCTTTTCCTCTTGGGTAGGATCCAATTTCTCATAGAAAAGGGCGCAAACGCTGTATAGGAAACCCTTGATCTTGCTGATAGACGAGGATCGGTCTATGCCTTTGAGGAGTTCCCAGTACACCGATGGAACATCATGGATCACGGGTGAGGTCAAGGGATACTGCTTGAAATGAGCGGAAACTGTTCCGATCAGCTCGGGTGAAAAGATACAAACTCCGGTAAGGCTTGCTTCGTCGGTTGTTATGCTGTGCACGTAATTAGACTTCACAAGAAGCATATCTCCCGCTTTCAGCTCGTACTCCTCCTTTTCAACACGCATCTTTATCGCACCCTCGTAAACCAAAATGAGTTCAAAGGTACGGTGCATATGCAAAGGAAAACTTAAACCATAGTAATACTCAAGCGAGAAATACTCCGGTCCGATATCATGATCCCAATCGTAAAAGAAATTATGCATGATATCCTCCTTTTCTCATCCGATGGCCTCCAACAGTTCTCGGCGAACGCTGTCCAGCGTCTCATAGGAAAACTCGTAATCGTCAAAGGTACGGCAGACCTTGTCGATGAGTGCCAGAGCCTTGGCCTTGTCTCGCTTACCCAGGATGTGGAGCAGTTCGTAGTCAATCGCACCTGCTCGTTGCAGGTGGGCGCGGACACCATACCAGACGGTATCTCCCATGGGATAGACCACGTGACCGTTGCCTGCGGGGTAGTTAAGCCCATCGGGATGGTAGTTGGTGTCGTAGCGGCCCTCGGGGTTGTGGACATGGTAACCCCAATGGAGGAAGCCGGGGGCATCGTACTTGTAGCACATCCACATGGGCAGACGGCTGGCCGTCAGGGGCAGGTCAATGATGCGGTTCATGCAGTAGCCTCCGGGGAAGCCGCAGGTGTAGATCCACATGGTCTCGCCGCAGGCCTGCAGGCGCTTGTAGTCCTCGAGGTACTTCTCATACACCGCCTGCTTGACCACCCAGATATCCACCGCTCCCGCCAGCTCGGAGGACTCCACGGGGTCGTTGATGATGACACCGGGGATACACTTGCGGCAGATGCCCGACAGGGCGCGGTAGGTCAGACTGTTGGGGAATTGGGGCTCGTCTACCAGGCATTGCATATAGTTCTGTTCCCAGCCATTGCGCCGGATGCACTCATAGGCGCGGGTGAAGTAGTTCTTCAGCTGGCGGTAGCCCTCGATGGAGGAAGCGGTGATGTCTCTGTCCCACAGAAGGAAGTGATCGGGGTCGTCCCAGACCTTGAAGCGGGCCACGAAGCCGCCCATGATATACTTGAAGCCGTGGGCCAGAGCGCGGTTGCCCACCCGCTCGGCGGCGGTAAAGTCGAAGTCGATGACCTTCCCTTCATCATCTCGGATGGGTGAACCCGAGGGGATCATGAGGTAATCGTTGCGCATATCAATCTGGTTGTCCAGATAGCGATCCAGGATTTTCATATACTTTTCGGAGTAGGCCTCCACCTTGTGGTCATTTGCCAAGCGGCCGTAGTAGATCCAGTTGACCATGTGGAACTCGGAGTCTGCCAAAGTGGGGACACAGACGTTGTAGATCTTGATGGAGACCGGCACGGTCAGAGTCTCGCCTCCTACGGTAATGGTTAGGTCACTCTCAAGCACGCCTACAGGAGCATCGGCGGCCACGTTGATACGGACATAGAAAGCGGCTCTGCCCTCCTCTGTTTCCCCTTCGTCCAAAGGACGGGTAATTTCGTAGACGTCGAAGGGGGCTTTGCGGGTGACGAAATGCTTGACCGACTCGTAGTCGGTGGTGCAGAGCATTTTGGCATCGCTGTTCAGGGGGACCGTGGCGGTCAGGAGTTGGTAGACCACGGTCTCACAGCCCTCCATGGCAAATTCAGCGGTGATGTTCTCGCCGCCTTTCAGCGCATGATCGGTCAATACCTGAAAGCAGACGTCGGCGCCGCGAGGGGCGTACAGCTCGGCGCTATTGGGATATGTCAGCTCAGTGTCGGGATAAATCCATTGATTTTCAGAGAATACTTGGTATTTCATAGGCTTAATCCTTTCGCGGTGGATTTGTTGAAAAAATATCAAACGTATTGCTGTACAAATCAAGCTTCTTCTTAAACATTGTAGCATACTTTCGACTTGATTTCAAGATGTATCTTGTAAATGAAGCATTAGAATGACAAATATATTAGTATTATACCATGGCCAACATGGCTCGTCAATCCGGTTTATTTTGCAAAAATCGTGTCGATATTTTACCTTTTCAAAAATATCTGCCATTCTCATCTTATGAATAAATGGATAATTGATTGTATCAGAACGCCACCGCCCCCGTCAAGGGGGAAAAAGTATCGCAGCAAATTCATAGAGTCGATTTGATTGACAGATGATCTGTCGTTCAAATCGGCTTTTTGACGTGACAAGACTGCAATACTTTTTCCTTATCCCTTGACGGCTTCGGTGGGTTCTGATGGCAGGAAGGTATAAAGAGTGAATGAAGGTACAGGAAAAGTTGGGGTAAAGTTGGGATAAAGTTTTGCTTCATACAACTTTGTACTAAAAGTTTCTGAAAGAGTTGGGGAAAACTTTCTTACATTTCTCCGCCAAATCTGCTATGATAAACACACGGTACGGAACATGAACTGAATACTCATGTTTCACCGGTAAAATCTAAATGTGGAGGAGGTAATGCCTATTGACCAAATACTATGACGATCCCAAGCACAATGCGGCCTTTGAACGTTGCATAGACGTTATGACAAAACTAATCTTAAAGTACGGACCACAGATACTGGAAAGAATGGAAAAAGAGTCTGCGCACATAGCGGGCATATACAAGGATGGCAAGTAGGAAAAATCATTTCAGAATGGTAGAACTTAAAAAATTTACTAAATATACGTTGCGTATTTGTTGTGGCTATGCTATAATAATGCGTGACGTATCTTTTTGTATATATAACACGAAATATGAAAGGATGTGTCAATTATGAAAAAGAAAACTACAAAATGTTATTTGTATACCCAAGTGTCTACCTCCATACAGGTAGAGGGTTACAGTCTGGATGCCCAGCGAGACAAACTTCGTAAATATGCCGCCTACGAGGATATGGTCATAGCCGGCGAATATTCCGACGAAGGATTTTCCGGAAAGAACATTCAGGGGCGAGCAGATTTCCGACGAATGCTGAATGATATTCAAAACCAAAAGGGTGGCGTTTCCTACGTTCTGGTTTTCAAGCTATCCCGTTTTGGCAGAAACGCGGCAGATGTTTTGAATTCTCTACAGCTCATGCAGGATTTTGGTGTCAATCTGATTTGCGTTGAAGATGGGATTGACAGTTCCAAGGAAGCGGGCAAGCTGATGATCTCAGTGCTCTCCGCAGTCGCAGAAATCGAGCGAGAGAATATCCGTGCGCAGACCATGGCAGGACGTGAGCAGAAGGCACGTGAAGGCAAGTGGAACGGTGGTTTCGCACCATACGGATACAAGTTGGAAAATGGCGAGCTTCTCATCGCGGAAGACGAAGTGGATGTCATTCGTACAATCTACGATCGTTTTATCCATACTACTGAGGGAATCGTCGCCATAACCAAATACTTGAACCGAAGCGGTTTCGTGAAAAAGCTCCGACAAAACAATACGATCCCCGGCTTTTCTACCACCTTCGTTCAGGACGTATTGGATAATCCGGTTTACATGGGTAAGATCGCTTATGGCAGAAGAAAAACCGTCAAAAAGCAAGGGACTCGAAACGAAATGCACATCGTGGAGCAATCCGAGTTCCCTATTTACGACGGTCAGCACGAAGCAATCGTTTCAGAGGAGGATTGGCATCTTGCTCAAGACAAACGAAAAAAGAGTGCGATGCGGTTGAGAAAAGTCAGCGACTTCCATCACGCTCATATCCTGTCCGGCATTTTGAAATGTCCCGTATGTGGCAAAAGTATGTACGGTAATGTCTCCAAAGCTCAAACTTCTGCTTGCTTTCGATCAGGTTTATTATTTCGCCACAGAAGTTGAACAAAAAGACTTGATACGAGCCTTTGTAGAGCGGATTGAAATCTATCCTGAAAAGCGAAAAGACGGTTGTCAGATAAAGAAAATTGTCTTCAACTTCCCTATTCCTGTTGATGGGAAGAATGTGACGGAATACCCCTTGGAATTAGGGACAACAGTCGAGTCCGTCGTGTGTCTCACACGACGACTCGACGTCGATATGCGCCGCTGACGCGTCGCTCGATATGTCTGCGACTCGATATGCGTTGCCCAACGGGCAACGCGAGATAAGTAACAACAGCGGCGCAGTCGACTCTCGTTGCCGTAGGCAACATATCGAATGCGAACGAAGTGAGCATATATCGATTGCTCGCAATGCGAGCAAATATCGAGTTGCGAAGCAACATATCGACAAAAAGAAAGGACTTTTTTCAAATGAACGATAATAAAAACCGACTCCGCGAAGATGCCATAGAATTTGCCCTCCAAATCTCCGACTTGTGCGAAAAATTAAAGGTTGTTCTGTTTACGTCAATCAAATTGTTCGTTCTTCATCAACCCCTGAATAATATTTCGTAGAAAGGACCCACACCATGAACATCCTGTTTATCGGCAACAGCTATACTTATTTCTTTGATCTTCCTGCCCTTTTCAATGACCTCTGCCATCAGAACGGCCATGACGTCCGCGTGGATTCAGTGACCGCCGGCGGTCGTGAGCTGCACGAATGTCTGGACGATGCTCACGAAAAGCTCCATCCCACCGACGGGTTGGCCGTTCGTATCGCCCAGCTGCTCGATGAGGTAAAATATGACGTGCTGATTTTGCAGGAGCAGTCCTGCCTGCCTTACCACAATCCCGAGCTGTTCTTTGCCGGGGCGGTAGGGCTTTCCTCCATCGTGGGTGCTGACCGCACGGTCATGTACGCCACCTGGGGACGCATGGACGGCAGCGAGGATCTTGCCTATTTCGGTTGGACACGTGAGTCCATGACTAAAGGCTTGTACGACGCTTACTGCAAGGCCGCCGATCTGATCCACGGCGAGGTATCCCCCGTGGGTATGTGCTTTGCCAAGGCGGTGGAGACCGTCCCCGAAATCGACCTGTACGATCCCGACAAGTCCCATCCCTCCTATGCCGGCAGCTGTGTGGCGGCTCTTTCCCACTACAAGACGGTTTTCGGAGAGATGCCCCATGAGCTGTCGGCCCTGAAGTTGGACAGTGTGGTGACTGCCAAGTTGGCATCTATCGTTGACGAGGTGGTCTAAGTAACGTTCGACTGCATCCTATTCACCGATAAATAAGGAGAACATTATGAGACTTTCCATGGAGACCTACGGTCTGCGCCGCCGATACGGCGACTTTGAAGCAGCCCGGCTTATCCGCGAGGCAGGATTTGACTGTATAGACTATTCCTGCTACTACTGGAAGGAGCAGGCTTATGCCTTGGAGGATGGTTACCGAGAGTATGCCCATACCCTCCGCGCTCATTTAGACAGTTTGGGACTTTTCTGCAATCAAGCCCATGCCCCATTTGACATGAAATACGGTCAGCCCTTCGATCAGTCCTATCCTGATTTTCGCAACGTGACCCGTGCTATAGAGGTAGCTTCCATTCTTGGCGCTGATCAAATCGTGGTGCACAGCGTTGCCATGCCTTACAAGCTGACCGAGGACATCGAGTCAACCCATGCATATGCCATGACCTATTATCGCTCCTTGCTACCCTATGCCCAGCATTTCGGCATCCGTATTGCAGTAGAGAATCTTTTCGTACGCCATAAGGAGAGATTCGTGTATTCAGGACGCCTGAATCGTCCGGATACCCTTTCTCGTGTGGTGCGCGAACTGGATTCCCCTTGGTTCACGGCCTGTCTGGATATGGGTCACGCCGCCATGGTGGGGTATGAGCCTGAGGACTTTGTACGCGCCATGGATGCGGGTGTGCTTGGCGCCGTTCATTTTCAGGACGGAGACTACATTGAGGATCGGCATAATCTGCCCTTTCTCGGTCAGTATCATTGGACGGAGATCATGAAAGCTCTGCGAGAGACAGGATACGCGGGGGATCTAACCTTTGAGATCTACAAATACTATCAAAATCTGCCTGACGAAGCTGTGCCTCACGCGTTGAAAATGGCTGAGGTCGTAGGGCGGAGGTTGATCGAACTGTTTGAAGGGCGTTAATCCATCATTTTGGGTACGGAGGACAACACAAATGGAGGCGTTGTTTGCACTTTTTTTCCCGCTCCTGTTTTTATTGGTATGGGCGGTGATGGGTGTCTTCATCCAAAGGGAAGACAGAAAGTACGCCGACCCCGGGGAGTTTCGCGTACAAGCCGCTCGGGCGGTACGCATCTTTTTCATCATATTTTTTGTTATAACCGTCGCCGGCATGGTTGCCTTAGCCCTGTATGCCTTTTTCGAGCCGAATCCTTTGGGACTTTTCATCGGTTTGGGTGTTCTCGGCTTCTTTGCCGCCATATCTCTTTTCGGTTACTTTTACGCCCGCTTCAACTACTGTGTCGTTGCTGATGATCACCTTCTGCTGGTCAGGCTGTTCGGCAAGAACCGCATGATTCCCTTCTCAAAGATCGCCTATCTGTCAGCCTACGCCGAGGGCTTTCTGAGCGGTTTTGATGAAAACGGCATCCCGCTTTTTGGTTTTGACCATACCGACGTGGGCGTGGACACCCTGGAAAAGCGGCTCCGCGAGTTGGGGATTCCCTCGGCTCCCCGTCCCTTTCCCACCGAAGCCATGAAGCATACGGAGGCTTATAAAGCCTACCAAAAGCGCTCCAATCGGTTAGTATGGGGTATTACCGTCGGGTTCTTGTGCGTCAGCGTGCTGGTCTTTTTGATCATTTGGATGGCAGGCAATTAAATAATTATCGTTGTGGCGGCGGAAATGTTTGAATAATCAAAAAACTCTATAAAGGAGAATCAAAATGAATAAGAAATTGGTATACGTTAATGGATACGGTGAGATCATGTCTTGCGTCTTTTCCACGGGAAGAAACGAGCAACAACAGTTAAAAGAGACCTTCGGATTTGTAGACACGCACGGCACAGGTGTGGAGATCATGGAAAACAGCATATGCTTTGTTGACATTTTCCATCAAGACGTCATTGTCCGTTTCCCCATCCTCTGCTATGCTGAAACCGGGGAAGCTGTCCGACTTGAGGAAAAGAAGGAAGCCGATCACGCCATGAAACTGAGGCCCATCCCCTTCGACGCCATTCAAAGCGGCAAAAAGACGGTAGAGCTGCGCTTGTATGATGAAAAGCGTCAAAAAATCAAGGTCGGTGATATCATCTTTTTCGTTCAGACAGAGACGGAAGAGACCATCCGCGCAGAGGTAACAGGTCTTAGAAAATACGCCGATTTTAAAGCTTTGTACGCGGCTGAAAATCCCACCGCCATGGGCTATAGCGAAGGGGAGACGGCTGATCCCCGCGACATGAGTCAGTATTACGATGAAGTTGAGATCAAGAAATATGGCACTTTGGCTATTGAGATCAAAAGGATAGACGTATGATTTTACCCGAAGCCTTTGCCGCGCGCATGAAAGCCATGCTGGGTGACGATTTTGAAGCGTTTCTTGCCGCTTACGATCGCCCCAACACCCCTGCCCTGCGGTTAAATCCTATGAAAAACGTTGGGCATGCCGATACGGATAAGCCCTTGCTCCCCTGCCTTGGACAGCCTGTCCCGTGGGCGGCTGACGGATATTATTACGATCCCGACGCCGAATTGCGTCCGGGCAAGCATCCTTATCACGAGGCGGGCGCTTACTACATCCAGGAAGCCAGCGCCATGATCCCCGCCTCCCTTTGCCCTCCCGCGCCGGGGGACAAGGTGCTGGATCTCTGCGCCGCGCCGGGTGGCAAGTCCACCCAATTGGCCGCCGCTCTGGGCGGTAAAGGACTGCTTGTTGCCAACGAGATCCACCCCCAGCGCGCTTCAATCCTGTCCCAGAATATCGAGCGCATGGGCATCAAAAATGCCGTGGTGACCAACCACGCCCCCCACGAGCTGGTGGGTCACTTCCCTGCCTTCTTTGACAAGATCGTGGTGGATGCGCCCTGCTCAGGCGAGGGGATGTTCCGAAAAGAGGAACAAGCCCTGACCATGTGGAGCCAAGACAACGTGGATCTTTGCGCCGCACGGCAGAAGGAGATTTTAGCGTCTGCCGCCGAGATGCTTACCCCCGACGGCTATCTGACCTATTCCACCTGCACCTTTGCCCCCGAGGAGAACGAGGGTGTGATCCTGGATTTTCTCACGTCCCATCCCGAATTTGAGGTAGTGGAGCCTGTGAATCCCGCGGTGCTTGCCTGCATCGAACGGGGACTCATTGACCGAGGCAATCCCGATTGGGTGGAGGGCGGTGAGTCTTACGCTGACGCGCTCCGAAAGACCGTTCGTCTGTTCCCACATCACGCCGACGGCGAGGGACACTTCGCCGCACTGTTGCGCAAGTCGGCTGACGCGCCCGTGCCGGCAATCAAATCCAAGGATAAGTGCAAGCCCAAGCGGCAGGGCAAGGACTTTGGCAAGGGTCAGATGACCGGTCAGATGACGGCAGACAAGGCTTACAAGCTGTTTGAACCATTCTCCAAGGATGTGACCCGAGAGACTTTGGACGGTGTGCCCTGTCTCTTTGGTGACCAGCTCTATCTGTGCCCCCATGAGCTTTCCACGCCGCCCAAGGGGCTTCGCATTCTGCGCCACGGATTGCATCTGGGGACGGTCAAGGGTGACCGCTTTGAGCCATCCCACGCGCTGGCTTTGGCGTTGGATATGCGTGAAGCCAAGAAGTCCTTTGCTGTCGATCTTCCGTCTGCCCTGGCCTATCTCCACGGTGACGTGATCCCTTGCCGGGAGGAGAAGGGGTGGCATCTCGTCACCATGGACGGCTTTGCCCTAGGCTGGGGCAAGGCCAGCGGAGGGATGATGAAAAATCATTACCCCAAGGGGCTGAGAAAGCCTTATTGATTTTAAATTGTTGTTTGCCCCTGCGGGGCGGCTCTGGCTCGGGGATGTTCAATCCATGCCGGCTTCACGCCGCGAGGGGGAGTTAATCGTATAAATTGTTGTTTAGCGGGGTAACCCCCGTACCTTTCGGGTGTCGGATGCCGATGGGGGATCAGGGGGCGAAGCCCCCTGAACCTGTGAGAAAAGGCCGGCGGTTTCGGGGGCGGCCTTGAGCGCCCTGAATCAAATGAAAATTGTTTTGCGTAGCAAAACTTCCTTTTTTAGCAAGGATTTTTTGCTTTTGCAAAATCAAGTTGATAGCAATTATGTTTTTCGAAAATCTTTCTTGCGGCTTCCGCCGCGCGCCGAGGCGCTCCCGGCCGCCCTCGGCACTGCCGGCCTTCTAAGTGAGGTGCAGGGGCTCCGCCTCTGCACTCCTTCAGCCCGATAAACAACAATTTATACGATTAACTCCCCCTCGAGGCGTGAAGCAGGCAGGGGTTGAACATCCCCGAGCCAGAGCCGCCCCGCAGGGGCAAACAACAATTTACATTGCCAAGGAGCCATTATGTCACATATCCATATCGTGCTACACGAACCCGAAATCCCCCAGAACACGGGCAATATCGCCCGCACCTGCGCCGCCACGGGCGCGTCCCTCCACCTCATCCGCCCTTTGGGCTTCACCATTGACGACAAGCGCATGAAGCGGGCGGGGCTGGACTACTGGGACAAGCTGGACGTCCACTACTACGACGGGCTGGAAGATTTCTATGCCCAACACCCCGATGCGGCGGTATACTACTTCACCACCAAGGCACAGCACAGACACATTGACGTGCAGTACCCCGAGGAGGTCTTCCTCATGTTCGGCAAGGAGACAAGGGGACTTCCCGAGGATCTGCTCTTTGCCCACCCCGACGCCTGTGTGCGGATCCCCATGCGCAACCACTTGCGGTCGCTGAATCTCTCCAATTCGGTGGCCATCGCGGTGTATGAGGTACTGCGGCAGTATGATTTCGACGGATTGCAGGTAGAGGGACAGTTGACCACCCATGTGTGGGGTGAGAGACAAATGTAAATTGTTGTTTGCCCCTGCGGGGCGGCTCTGGC
>JAZSFA010000136.1:0-34582 GCA_045531965.1 Eubacteriales bacterium | reverse complement strand
GGGCTTCGCCCCCTGAACCCCCATCGGCATCCGCCACCCGAAAGGTACGGGGTTTACCCCGCTAAACAACAATTTACCGTCTTATTCTCTCCTAACGCGGATCACCCGACAGCCGCCGGTGTAGCCCTTATCTGTGACGATCTGGGGAACACCGTTGGGGAGGATATCTTCGTGATGGAAGTGGAGGTGGCCTGTGACCACCAACTTGACAGGCGTATTAAGATCGAGGGCAACGGACTCATAAAAGCGCTTGACGTGGGGGTCATCGCCGTAAAAGCCCGTAGCACCGCCCATCGTGAGATTTCGTCCCTGCCAGCAGGCGCGCGAGTCAGCCTCCATGGAATCCACGTGCAGGGGCACGTGCATGATCAGGATGATGGGCTTGCCCTTTTTGTAAAGCGCAAGGAATTTATCCACAGTCTCTTTCGAGACACGATCACGGCTGTCATCCACGGCACAAACGATCAGATCCTCATATTCCACCCATGATATATTGGGATTGCCATAGCAGATCTCGGCAAACTTGGGGTAGTGTAGCTCTGTGGCGTGGGGCGTGTGGTAATCGTCGGCAAAGCTCCAATCGTGGTTGCCTACTACAAAGAGGGTGGGGATGCCGCTGCTTTTTATGCCGTCTTTCAGGACCTTGACGTTGGCATCCGAGGGGAAGTCGATGATATCCCCCGTGAGCAGGAGAAGATCTGTGCCCTCTGCTTGGGCGCGGGTCATATAGTCATCCCAAAGAGCGGCAGTTCCCTGCCCCTCACGGGAAAAAGCCTCATATCGGTGCCTTGCGTAGGCACGGCGTTCTTCGGGCATCTCCGCCGCCTCCTCGGGAGTCATTTCCCCCATGTGGAGATCAGTGAGATGGAAGAAGATATAATCTCGGGTCAAGCCCTTGATCTTCACCTCGAAGTCGGCAGGGTCAATACCGTGCCAAGCCTCAGGGTGTGTATCATATTTGGGAAAGCTCATAGGACTTACTCACCCTTGACGGTGATCACGCGGCAATCGCCCGTATAACCCGTAGAGGTGATGTACTGGGGCACGCCGTTGGGGAAGGTGTCCTCATGGTTGAAGTGAACGTGACCCGCAAATACCGCCACAACGGGGGTATCCTCAGCCACGCAGACGGCATTGTAGAACTGCTGAACAGACCCCCAATCGCTACCCATAGCACCGGGACCCATGGTGATGTTTCGTCCGCCCCAGGCCTTTTTGACATCGGGCGCCAAGGTATCCGCATGGAGCGGTACGTGGAGCAGGAGGATGATGGGCTTGTTTTTCTCGTAAAGCGCCAAGAATTTTTGTACTGTGGCATCAGTCACCACATCGGAACTGTTATCGATGGCGGCCACGATAAACTCATCGTATTCCATAACCGAGAGTTGGGGGTCTCCGCCCGTCAGTTCAGCAAACTTGGGCATATAGGTCGCCACGGCGTTTGGGGTCATATAATCATCGGCATAGTTCCAGTCGTGGTTACCAAGACAGAAGATGGGCTTGGCTTTGATGCGGGTGGCGTTGTCATACAGCATAGCAATACCCGTCTCCGAAGGGAAGTCGATGAGGTCACCCGTAAGGAAAGTGGCATCGGCACCGATCTCATCGGCATAGTCGAAGAGCGCGGGAAACCGTTCCTCTGCCAGAAGGCCGTCAGCGGCAAAGGAATTACGACGGGCGATGTTATAGTTCAGTCGGCTGGTCGTCCAGGTCTTTCCCTCCTCCTCGGTGAAGGCGCTGACGTGGGTATCGGTGATGTGCAGGAAGGTATACTCCTTGGTCAGTCCGGGAATGGTCACCGTGGCGGTGCCGGGCTTGATCAGGTCCTTGCCCATCAGCTCCAGCATTTCCAACTTATTCGAAGTAAAGGCGATGGAGCGGATATAGACGGTTTCTCCTGCCCCTGCGGCTTTATCCACAAAGTCAATGCGGATATTATCCAGGGTGGCGCCCTCCTTCTGCGTAGTCACAAGCGGCACACTGATGGTCTGCCATTTATCGTTTCTGATATAGGTAGCATCGCCGCGGATCTTGAATGTATCGGTACCATTGGTGCCGTTGACCTGCATTTCAAATTTATTGTTGGTGGCACCTTCCACCTTTAGGGTGACCACGGCAAAGCCGCAGTCGTTCCATGCCATAGGTTCCATGCCGAGCAGTGCCATGTACTGTGCGTATTCCAGCTTGGCGTAGGGATCGCGGATGGAGCCATCGCCCACGGTGGTAAGCTTCAGGACAGGGTTGCCGTCCTCATCGGAGACGACCTCCACAGCGGCATCCTTGGTGCTGAACAGCGTTTCGTTCTTGGGGGTATCGAAGAAAGAGAGTTTGTCGTTTTCATCGGGCGCTTCCTCGGGTGCCTCAAAAGGAGGCTCTGTCTCGGCCTCGGTGGGGGCTTCGGTGGGCGCCTCCGTAGGTGCTTCGGTGGGCCTTTCGGTAGATGCTTCGGTTTCGGGCGCTTCCGTCACGGTGATCTCGGTTTCGGACTGCGTGGCGGCATCGGTTGCGGGTTCGGTAGTAGCGCTGTTGCAGGCAACGAAGGTGACAAGGGTACAGACCGCCAAGAAAAGGGCGGCGAGCTTCTTCAAGTTTTTCATGTCTTTTCCTCCTTAAAATTCACGCCACTCACCGGTCACGTCATCATCCTCGGGGATATCCGTAAGACCGCAGGCAACGGCAAAGTCCTGAACCAGAACACAGATGTTTTCACGCTCATCTGTTTCCAGCATGGCATAATCGGTTTTTTCATTGAGCTTATTGAGCGCCAAAGTCAATTTTTTGACCGCCGCCATGATCTATTTATCACGGGAGGCGCCTTGCGGCTCGGTCAACCCGGAGAGGGTGTTTCCGTATTCGCGCATCAGATCGGCACATTTTTCAATATGCTTTTCGGAAAAATCGGCTTCTCCGTCCTCATCCAGACAGATCTGCAGAAAGCTTCGCATGGGGGTCAGCACTTCATCCGTCAATCTTTGATCAAACTCCGCAAACGTCATCATCAAAACTCCTTCGGGTTAAATTTGTTCCTTCAATGCTCTGACTTCCTCCAGCCACAAGGACGATACGGCATCCGAGGGCATCTTCCAATCTCCGCGAGGAGATAGACCCACAGAGCCGACCTTGGGACCGTCGGGAAGGCAGGAGCGCTTAAACTGCTGGTTAAAGAAGCGGCGAAGGAGGGTCTCCAACCACTTCAGCAGGGTGGCATCGTCATACACGTCACCCAAGGCATGTTTGGCAAGACGGTAGAGCTTGGTAGGGGTATAGCCGAAACGGATCAAGTGATACAAATAGAAGTCGTGAAGCTCATAGGGACCGACCAGATCCTCGGTAACCTGGGCGATCTCGCCGTTATCCTTGGCGGGAAGCAGCTCGGGGGAGACAGGGGTATCCAATATATCAAAGAGGGGGGCAGACAGGGCGGTGTTCCCTGCTTGCTCGGCGTATCGGGCGCAGAAATCAATAAGGTGCTTGACAAGCGTCTTGGGTACGTCGCCGTTGACGCTGTACATGGACATATGGTCACCGTTGTAGGTCGCCCATCCGAGTGCCAACTCGGAGAGATCGCCGGTTCCCACCACAAGACCGTTCACCTCGTTGGCGATGTCCATGAGGATTTGGGTGCGTTCTCTGGCTTGGGCATTTTCATAGACCACGTTATGGTTATCCAGGTCATGGTCGATGTCATGGAGATGCTGGGTAACCGAGGCGAGGATGTCCACGCAGCGGAAATCCGTCCCCAGAGCTTCGCACATGGCTTCGGCGTTGCCTCGGGTGCGGGCGGTAGTGCCAAAGCAAGGCATGGTCACCGCTAAAATATCCGAATGGGGACGTCCCAACAGATCCATCGCCCGTGCCATGACCAAAAGGGCAAGGCAGGAATCCGAGCCACCCGAAATACCGATGATGGCTTTTTTAGCGTAAGCGGCGGTGAGGCGGCGGGCAAGTCCCTGCGCCTGGATGTTCAGAATCAGCGCGCAGCGGGCATCCCCTTCGGCATCCTTGGGGGGAAGGAAGGGGTGAGGATTATAGATGCGGGTCAAGGTGGTTTTCGCAGGCATCAGGTCAAGATACACTTCGGTGTATTCCCCCGTACGCGTATTCTCAAAGGCGTTCGTGCGGCGGCGTTCCTGTGCCAGCATCTGCACGTCGATCTCGGTGGTACAACACTCATCGGCAAAGGGGCGGCTCTCGCAAAGGATGTCTCCCTTTTCGGCGATCAGTGTGTGTCCGCCGAACACATAATCCGTGCTGGACTCACCCATACCGGCTTCCGCCGTCATCCAAGCGGCGATCAGTCGATCAGAAAGTTCGGCGGCTGTACGGCGGCGGCGGTCTGCCTGCCCCACCATTTCGGGCGTGGCTGCAGGATGGCAGATGACAGTCGCGCCTGCACTGCAAGCCCCTACAGCGGGAGAGATGGGCAAGGAAAGATCCGATCCTACTGCCACCGCAAAGATAAAGTCGGGGATGGCAGGACAAACAAAGATCTGCTTAGTTCCCAGCTGAACAAAGCACCCGTCAAATTCATAGGCGAGATTTTGCTCTGGCGAGGGGGTAAAGTATCTGCTCTCGTCGGTACGGTTGGGAATGTGTGTCTTTGGGACAAGCCCCATGAGCATACCGCCCAAGCAGACGGCGGCACAGTTATAGAGTTTTCCCGCGTGAGCAACGGGCAAACCCACCACAGAAACGGTGGCACAATCCGCTGTCAGGGCAAGATAGGTGCGGAGGGCATCAAGCGCACTCTCGGTCAGCTTTCGGTTGAGAAACAAATCTCCACAAGTATAGCCTGTAAGGCATAGCTCAGGCAAGACTACCAACGCTGTGCCCTTTTCGGCGGCATCACAGACATATCGGGCGCAAATCTCCGCGTTACTTTGGCAATTGGCAGGTTTTAGTCCGACAGGGGAAAGGGTTGAGACCCTGATAAATCCATCCTTCATTCGTTCTATCCTCTCCATTCTCCACGACACACGTCTCAGATGAAACAGACGTCACGGTGAATATAAATAATCATTTTATATTATAACAGATTACAGCCCAAATAGCAATAGGATTACAAAATAATTTTTTTATTCTACCAAAAAGAGCCGATACGGACATACATCCATATCGGCTCTTTTGCCCTTCGGCGTCATCCGTGACGGATACGCGTTGGCTTTTCAATAGATACATCAATAAAACTCTTCGATCTTGGTAAGCACGTATTCTCTCATACGACGGCTGATATACTTTTCGTTTCCTTTGATGAAATCTCTTGCCCATTCGATATCATCCACGCTCTCGGCGCTCTCGTAAGCATCAATCAGCGTATCGACCATTTCCGTCTCCCCCGCATCCTTCAAAGCAGAGCAAAGGGAGGAGATCACATCTGTATCCGCACCGGTAAACAGCTCCCACAGTTCGGGACGATCCAGCTCGATGAGATCGTACAGCATTTTGTATGCCACCAAAGGTTTATAGACACCCTTATGACCAAAGCGAACGTTGTCAGCGCCCAGCACGTTTTTCAGCCACATCTGCTCCTGAGAGGAGGAGATCAGGGTCATATAATAGCCCATACGGCTGTTGATACGATCGAAGGTCAGTTCTTCTTCGGAGATATTGCGCTTGGTTTTTCTGTCATACAGGAAGAAATTTGCGTCACCGTCATGTGCCAGGAAAAGGAACACCAGAATGGCAACACCAATAAGGATCAATTCAATCGCCAGCATGGTAGAGGTAACCGATACAATGGCTGCCTCGGCGGGGGAAACCACCAACGGGAACAGGAGAATACCGCCGATAATGGTGATCGCTGCCATTGCCAACAAAACGTACATGACTTTTTTACTGTTGACCTTTACATTAAAATTCATATAAGTACTCCCTTCACAGCCCAAGAAAAAGTCCTGTGGGCGTATGATACTATGGTACATTATATCATATCTTTTTTCATTTTGCAAGGGTTTTCAAAAATTTTCTTAAGATTATCGTCAAAACCGGCACAGCGCTTTCGTCACAAGACATGAGGAAACATCAAAGCAAAATACAGATGAGCCCGCCACTTCCCTCGTTGATGATGCGTTCCAAGGTTTCGGAAAGTTTGATGCGGGATGCCTCCGGCATATGCTCCAGTTTAGAATGGATGCCTTCATTGACCAACTCGTGCAAGCTCTTGCCAAACATATTGGATTCCCAAATACGGTGAGGATCCTCCTCAAATTCTCGCAACATATATCTGACCAAATCTTCGGATTGCTGCTCCGACCCTACGATGGGATTCACCTCCGCTTCAATATTGGCGCGGATCATATGAACAGAGGAAGCGGATGCGCGGAGTCTGACACCGTATCCCCCCGATTGACGAACGATCTCAGGCTCATCCAGGGTCATATCCGCCACGTCGGGCATGACAATACCGTATCCCTTTTCGTTACAATCCTCCAGTGCCTCTGCCACCTTGTCGTACACCGACTTCATATCCGAAAGATGGCACAGCAATCGAATAAGGGACTCTTCTCCGTCGATATCAAAGCCTGTCAACTCGCTGATGACCTGATAATACAGCCCTTCGATCATGTGGAAGGTGACCGTGGCACAGCCCCGTCCCAGATCCACCTCATCCACAGTGGCTTCCTTCAAGTATTCATGATCGGACAGTCCCTCAAAGGCAGCTCGGATATCCCCGATCCGCTTGACGTTATCTGCGGCGCGACGGAGGGCTGTCATAAGTGAGGTATGAATCCTGTGGGTGGGTTCCAGCGCGGTCGTCCACTCAGGCAGGCGTACCCGCACCTCCGCCACGGGAAACTCGTGAAGCACCAGTTCCAGAATATGTCGGATATCTTCACCGTCAAGATCAAGGCAGGAGACCAGCGCCACGGGGACACCGTACTTCCCTTCCAGCTCATATGCCAACGCGATAGCGGTATCCGAGGAAGGGTGGGCAGAATTGAGAATCACGGCAAAGGGCTTGCCCATGGCTTTCAGTTCTCTGACCACCCGCTCTTCCGCATCTACGTAGCTTTCACGGGAAATCTCTCCTATGGAGCCATCGGTGGTGATGAGCATTCCAATGGTGGCGTGCTCGGTAATGACCTTATGTGTACCCATTTCCGCTGCCTCGGCAAAGGGCATGGGCTCCTCGCTCCAAGGGGTACGCACCATCCGCGCCTGTCCGTTTTCAATAGTGCCCAATGCTTCGGGAACGATATAGCCCACGCAGTCAATCATTTTCACCCGCATGGCGGCGCTGTCGTCCAGCTTGACGGTCACCGCTTCGTCGGGGATGAATTTCGGCTCGGTGGTCATGACGGTCTTCCCTGCCGCCGACTGAGGCATTTCGTCCCTTGCCCGCTCCCGTGCGTAGCCATCGTCCATATTGGGGAGCACCAGGGACTCCATAAACCGTTTGATGAAGGTGGATTTGCCCGAGCGGACCGGTCCCACCACGCCGATATAAATATCGCCTCCCGTGCGCTCGGCGATATCCTGATAGATGGAATGCTCTGTCATATGCGTACCTCCGCGTGTTGTTGATTCGGTAGAGTATATGGCAGCAAGACTTGGAATATGACTGGGACGGAGGATTGTTGATTCCGTTAACAAAATGTAACAAGAGAGAAAATTTTTCAAAAGAGGTCTTGTTATTTTTCGATTTTTTTGTACAATAGAATTAAATCATTTGGTTAGATATATGATCTGTCGAGCTTTCCTCACACATCATTTGTTTTGTAGACTATGAAAGTGATCGCGAGATTTCCACACGCGAACGGAGAACCTGCAAAGACGCATTTGATTGTTGTCCTTCTTTAGAGGAAGTCCGATACAAGAGTTGAACACTGACAGGTCATCGGGATACGATCCCGGTGACAATAGCCATTTTGAATCGCAGGAGGAAACAACCATGAGATATTACGAAACACCACGGGATGAGATCAACTATTTCCGCGAGGAATATGAATTTTTAAGCAATTTCTATCCGACTAAGATGGCATATGAGGGCGTGACATACCACAACGCCGAAGCGGCGTATCAGGCGCAGAAGTGTGCGCGCGAAGAAGACAAATTACAGTTTGCGTCCTTGTCAGCGGATGAAGCCAAGCGTCTTGGACAAAAAATTGACCTGCGCCCCGATTGGGATGATGTCAAACGCAGTGTAATGGAAAAGGTCGTGTACGAGAAATTTGCGCAGAATCCTACGTTGGCTCAAGACTTACTGGATACGGGAGATAAGCCCTTGAAGGAAGGCAACACATGGGGAGACGTATATTGGGGGATCAGTTTAAGAACGGGCAAAGGAGAAAACCATCTTGGAAAGATCCTCATGGCGCTTCGGTCCTATTTCCGAGAAAACGGTATCCCATCCTCCCCCCTCTCTTTTGACCTACTCAAAGGTCCCTTCGAGGGAATGTACATCAGTGATATAGACATCACACTTTCCGAGTGCGATGCCATTGTGAACGCCGCCAACAAAACCCTGCTTGGCGGCGGCGGTGTGGACGGCGCTATCCACCGTGCGGCAGGTCCCGAGCTGAAAGCTGAATGCGCCACGCTGGGCGGATGCGACGTAGGCGAGGCAAAACTGACAGGCGGTTATCGGTTGAAGGCAAAGCACGTAATCCATACCGTGGGTCCCAAGTATCCGACGGAGAACTGCCAAGAGAAGTTAGCCATGTGTTATACGGCTTGTCTTGATCTGGCAAAGGCGCATGGGCTTCACAGCATTGAATTTCCTTCGATCTCCACAGGTATATTCAGCTATCCCAAGCAAGAAGCCTGTGAGATTGCCGTGAAAACCGTACATACGTGGCTCAAAAACCACGCGGACTACGATATGAAGGTCGTGTTTTCCTGTATTGACCCAAGAATATACGAATTGATTGATGCAGAGCTTACGCATCTGTAAGAGGTTTATGGAAACATTAAAAATTGGCGTCATCAGTGATTTGCATTTGTTCGCCAAAACGATCCACTTGGAGCGGGCGTTTTCGGCATTACAAGGCATACGCTTACTTTTGATGATTGGAGACATGGCAGACCGCGCGACTGCCGAACAGTACGATCTTTTATCACAAACGATCGCTATATATATGCCCGACGTCCCCGTGTATTGTGTTTCGGGCAACCATGATAATCCCGCGAGAGACGACACCCTTTACAGGGCATTTGAGCGAAGGATCAATAAAGAATACCCGACGATTCTTGATGATTGCGGAGCTTTTTACAAAGTCATTCAGGATGAGATCGATCTGATCGGACTCAATCCCGTGTATCACCAAAAGCAGTTTTTCTTCACCGAAAAAGGCAGACAGTTGGCTTTTCTTCAGGAAAAGTTACGCGCAAGCGTTTATCCGTACCATATCGTCATGTGTCATCCGCCACTGATCGCCCACAATCCTCAACGCACAGCCGATATGGCCTCCTACATCACACCAGAACAGGACAAGCGGTTGCAGCGGATTCTGGATGAAAACAGACGCGTGATCTTTCTGTCGGGGCACACCCACGTTTCCCCCACGGTTGAATGGGACGAAGTACATGGGAACCTGTATATCAACGACGGCAGTCTTTGTCCGACAACCGTCAGGAAGGCAGAACATGAAACCCAGCAAGGAAACGTGACCCTGCTTAACATCAGCGAGGAAGAGATTTCCGTCATTGTCAAAGGGCTTGACGGTCATACGGTATTTTGTGAAAGCAGTTATAAGTTATGAAAGGATACACACTTGAAAAGAGCATACGATGCATGGCATAAACTGCTCCTGTTGCAAGAATAAAGTGGCATCCTGCATCGCGTAGGAAGGAGATATTTTCAGATGATACAAGAAAAATACAATGTAAAATACGCGGTATCCGCGGTGCGCGGTCAGCTGCGCCGTACGGGTAACACGCAAGCGGTGGACGCCGCGTTGATACACAAGCCCTTACAAGAACTGAACGAAGCAGAGCAAGCGGCGCTCATCGCCTACGCAGAGCAGTCCGGCATGAAGCTGCATTATTTTAAGAATTCAGACAGACAACTCCCACGGGTGCATAAGGTTCTGGGCTTTCTTAAAGGCATTTGCTTTGAGTCCCTGCTGGACGTTGGCAGCGGACGCGGTGTGTTCCTGCTTCCTTTTCTTGATGAATTTCCCTACGTAGAGGTAAAGTCCATTGACATTCTGGACAAGCGCATCCAACTGCTGACCGACATTGCCAACGGAGGGATCGAGCAACTCAGCGTAGAAAAGGCAGACCTTTGCGATCAGCCTTATGGAGACAAGTCTGTTGACGTTGTCACACTACTGGAAGTATTGGAGCATATTCCCAACGTGGAAAAGGCGATCCGCGCGGCGGTGAATATGGCGAAAAAATACGTCGTTGTGACAGTCCCCTCCAAGGAAGACGACAATCCCGAGCATATCCACCTTCTGACCAAAGACAAACTGACCGCCTATTTTTCCGCCTGCGGTGTGTCAAAGCTCAGCTTTGACGGCGTGCCGGGGCATTTGTTTATGATCGCGAAAACAGAGGAGTTATGAACATGGATTTTAAAATACTGAAATATCCGAGAACCCAGCACCTGCAGGGATCAAGACTGGGTGAGGGAGACGAGGATCTGAGTCAGATCCCCTTCTCCGCGATTCTCGGGAAGCATATCGTCATTGAAGAAAAAATCGACGGTGCCAATTCCGCCATTTCCTTCAATGATCAGGGCGATCTGCTATTACAAAGCCGAGGACACTATCTCAACGGCGGATACAACGAGCGTCACTACAACCTGATGAAACAATGGGCAAACCACAACATGGATCTGTTTTACGACGTACTGGGATGCAGATATATCATGTACGGCGAATGGATGTACGCCAAGCACACCGTCTTCTACGATGCCCTGCCCGATTATTTCATGGAGTTTGATATTTTCGACCGTGAAAAACAGATCTTTCTCGACACCCCGTCCCGCAAAAAGATCACCGATCAAATGGGGATCGTACACTCTGTCCCCGTACTGGCGCAGGGGATTTTCAAGTCAAAAGAACAGATTCTTTCCTATCTTGGCAATTCCCATTACATCACCGAGGATCACATCAACGTACTGCGAAAGCTGGCAGAAAAGCAGGGACTTGACGTGGAACGACAGGTCAGAGAGACCGATCCTTCCCTCACCATGGAGGGGCTGTATATCAAGGTGGAAGCGGATGGCGAAGTCAAGGAACGGGTCAAATTTGTTCGTAACTCTTTCTATCAGTGCGTCAACTTATCGGGAAGCCACTGGCAGCAAAGACCCATCATTCCCAACCAGTTGGCAAGAGATCAAAGGTAAATAGCCATGAAAAACTGTGATGAATTTCAAATCATCAGTCGTTTGGTCCCACAGAGCGGCGAAACCATTGATTGGCGCGGATGGGAGACGACCCGTCTCGCTCCCCTGCTTGCGGAGATGGCAAAAACCCATCAGAATCCTGCGTATCACGCGGAAATCGACGTACTGACCCACACGAAGATGGTGTGTGAGGAAATGGTCAAACAGCAGGTGTATCAAGACAGTTCCCCTCGGGAAAAGATCGTGCTGTTCTGGGCGGCATTGCTTCATGACATCGGCAAAACCACCTGTACCGTGGAACGCGACGGTGAGTTGACGTCTCCTCATCATTCCAGCAAGGGGGCACTGTTGGCTCGGGCACTGCTTTGGCGAGACTTCGGTCTTTGCGGCAGCATAGAAAAGCAACAAATGCGGGAATCCATCTGCCAACTGATCCGCTATCACTCATTCCCGCCATACACGCCCACCTATAAAAACGCTGACTACAGGATCTTAAAAATCGCGGCAAACGGAGCGCTTGCCCAAGACTTTTCCATGGATAAACTGTGCGCGCTGGAAAGAGCCGATGCCAATGGCAGGATCTTTGTGGGCGAGAGTGACAGCTTGGACCGCATTGAATACTGCCGCTTACTTTCCGAAGAGCTGGGTTGCCTGACACAGCCCTACGCCTTTGCCAATGACTTTTCCCAGCGCGCGTATTTTCTGAAAAAGACCGCGTGGAAAGATCAAGATATGTTTAATGACACCTGGGGAACGGTGATCCTCATGTCGGGGCTACCGGGTACAGGCAAGGACACCTATATCCGAGAGCATTACGCGCATCTGCCCATGATTTCTCTGGATGAAATCCGAAAGGAGCTTCGCATCTCCCCCACGGACAACCAAGGCAAGGTGGTGGCACTCGGGCACGAGCGCGCCAAAGAATACTTGCGAAAAAACCAACCTTTTGTCTGGAATGCGACCAATATCACCGCGCAGATGAGAGAGACGCAGATCACCCTTTTTGAAAACTACGGTGCCGCTGTGGAGACCGTCTTTTTGGAGACGGATTGGGATGAGCAGATTTCCCGCAATGAAAACCGAGAGGCGGAAGTTCCCCTGCGCGTCATTGAGGATCTGCTTGCCAAGCTTGTCCCGCCCGAGAGACACGAGTGCGAGCGCGTGAAATGGGAGGTCGTTTGACAGCCGGAGAAATGTCAGCCCCGAGGGTGCTTTAGCACAATTCCGATCTTACCCCTCGCTTTATTGCGATGGGATTTTAAGAAGATATATTTTTTGTATGTTCTTCTCTATGATGCCACATACTAACCTCATAAAACTCGCCAAGGCGAAGAAAAGGCAGGAAACAACATGACAAAACCACAGATCACAAAATGCTGTGCAAGAGAAATTCTGGATTCCAGAGGCTATCCCACCATAGAGGCGACGGTAGTACTGTGTGATGGCTCGGTAGGGGTTGCCAGCGTGCCATCCGGCGCGTCCACCGGGCAGTTTGAAGCATTGGAGCTGCGCGATGGCGACAAGGATCGCTATAGCGGAAAGGGGGTACGGGACGCGGTACGCAACGTCTGCGACGTGATCTGCCCTGCCCTGACGGGGATGTACGCCTCGGATCAGGAAGAGATTGACCGCACCATGATTGCCTTGGACGGCACGCCGAACAAGGGCAAGTTGGGTGCCAATGCCATGCTGGCGGTATCTTTGGCAACTGCAAGAGCGGCCGCCAATTGGTATCAGATTCCTTTATACCGTTATTTGGGCGGTTTGGGCGCGCACCGTTTACCCATTCCCATGATGAACGTACTCAACGGTGGCGCGCATGCTGCCAACAACGTGGAAATTCAGGAGTTCATGATTTTGCCGGTAGGGGCTCCCACCTTTGCCGAAGCCGTGCGCTGGGGGAGTGAAATTTATCACACCTTAGGCCGTCTTCTGAAAAAGGACGGACTTGCCGTAGGCGTAGGTGACGAAGGTGGTTATGCACCCGACCTGCCTTCGGATGAGGCTGCCATTGCCTATCTTGTCAGAGCCATTGAGGAGGCGGGATATACCACCGAACAGGTCAAAATTTCCTTGGACGTCGCGGCATCAGAGTGGCAGAAGGGGGGCCCATCCGACAGTTACAGGCTGCCCAAAGCCAACAAAACCGTCAGTCGAGCCGCCCTCATTGACCGCTGGGAGGCATACTGTCGCGAGTATCCTATTTTTTCAATTGAGGATGGACTTGCGGAAGAGGACTTCGAGGGATGGGCGGAGATGACCAACCGCTTGGGAAAGCAAGTACGCTTGGTAGGCGATGATCTTTTTGTTACCAACACAGCGCGGCTCCGCCAGGGTATGCAACAAGGGGCAGGCAACACCATTCTGATCAAGCCCAATCAGATCGGAACGCTGTCTGAGACGTTGGCGGTCATCCGTCTCGCCAAGGAAGGGGGCTATGATTTCATCCTTTCCCACCGCTCGGGTGAAACCGAGGACACCACCATTGCCGATATTGCGGTAGGTACAGGAGCACCGCTCATTAAGTCGGGCGCGCCTTGCCGAACCGAGCGCACCGCCAAATACAACCGTCTGCTTCGTATCGAGGCATCGTTGGGAGTCTCGTCCTACGGTTTTGGTAACTGATTTAAAGTAAACAAAAAACACCACACAACTCTGATGGCGTGTGGTGTTTTTTTGGGGGATCGGCAATTGATCCAATCCAAAGGGATGGCACCTGCGATGGCAGGCTTTGTATCTGCAAGTCTGCGACTTCCAGACCGCTCAGATACCCTCAGGGCATCTTACTGTGCGGATCTGTTGCGGAAGCACTCGCTGCAGTATACAGGACGATCCTCGCGGGGCTGGAAAGGAACCTTGCAGGGATTGCCACATTCAGCGCAGGTAGCGTCGAACATCTGGCGGGTGTTACCCTCACCGCGGCTTGCCTTGAACTTAGCGCGGCACTCGCGGCATCTCTGGGGCTCATGCTCAAAGCCCTTCTCTGCGTAAAACTCCTGCTCGCCGGCGGAGAATACGAATTCCTGATTGCAGTCTTTGCAGACCAGTGTCTTGTCTGTGTACATAGTATACCTCTATCCTTTCGTGCACGAATGCACCTATAATAATCATATTATACAGCGCAAATTTCGTTTTGTCAACCCCTTTTTGTGAATTCCCTCAAAAAATTTTCATGATTTCTTCCGGTTTTCTTCACAAAAAAAACGAACTGAGCCGGCTCAGTTCGTTTTTTTATCAATTAATAATCAATACTTCTTTCTGGGAAGATCGGTCTGGAACTCCTCAAGAAGCTGATCCAGCTCATCGTTGACCGGTGTGCGCTTGGGTGCGGGCTTCTCTGCCACGGGGGTGACAGGAGCTGCAACGGGCTTTGCGGCAGCGACTTTGCGAACGGGCGTCTTGTCTGCAACAGCAGGCTTCTCAGCGGGAACTTCCTGAACAGGCGCTTCCTCTGCGGGCTTTTTGTTGAAGCCGGTAGCGATGATGGTGATACGCATCTCGTCTTCCAGTTCAGTATCAAAGTTAACACCCCAAATGACATTAGCTCCGGGGGCAGCTTCGTTGGCGATCATGGTAGATGCCACGGTGACATCCTCCAGACCCACGTCAGGGGATACGGTAATGCTGATCAGCAGACCGTTGGCACCCGAGATAGAGGACTCCAGGAGGGGGCTGGAAATAGCGGCGCGTGCTGCCTCTTCTGCCTTGTCCTTACCGGTAGCAATACCCACACCCATGTGAGCATAACCTGCGTCCTTCATGACAGAGGACACGTCGTTGAAGTCCAGGTTGATGAAAGCATCGACATTGATGAGGTCAGAGATGCTCTTGGTACCGCGGGACAGGACGCTGTCTGCGACCTCAAAGGCGTTCATCAGGGTGATGCGGGTGTCGCTGACTTCCTTCAGGCGGTCGTTGGGGATGACCACCAGAGAATCCACGTACTGGCTCAGCTCTGCGATACCTGCGACAGCCTGATCCATGCGGCGCTTCTGCTCAAACTCAAAGGGCTTGGTAACAATACCGATGGTGAGAATACCCATTTCACGGGCAATGCGTGCCACCACGGGGGCTGCGCCGGTACCGGTACCGCCGCCCATACCTGCGGTGATGAATGCCATATCCGTGCCTGCAAGGATACCCTTGATCTCTTCAATGGACTCCTCGGCGGCTCTTGCGCCGATCTGGGGGTTAGCACCTGCGCCGAAGCCGTTGGTGAGCTTTTCACCAATGACCAAACGGATAGAAGCGTTGGAGCGGTTGAGTGCCTGTCTGTCGGTGTTGATAGCGACAAACTCCACGCCCTTGATGTTAGACGAGATCATGCGGTTGACAGCATTGTTACCGCCACCGCCAACACCGATCACTTTAATATTCACGCCGGATGTAAAGCTGTTATCGAATTCAAAGGTCATTTTAAATTCCTCCCGTTTTCACACAGAATCTTGGTATATACCTAAAGATATCCGTGACATAATCATATACGTATATAGTAAACGATTTCTTCAAAAAATGCAAGAGGCTTTTTCAAAATTTTTAAAAAATTTACAACATATTCACCCAATCAGAGGAAAAATCCCTCCGAAGCGTCCTTCGGAGGGATTTGTTGTCCTATTCAATTGACTGCCCAAGGGGGTAGAATCAATTCTCCGTCTTCCCGGTAGGTGCTCTTGGAGGGATCGGAAATGTCCAACACCGCAGGCATGCGGCTACCGTCCAGCTCCTTCGCCAAAATCTGTACGGCGATGTCCAGCTTGCGGGACAGTTCTTTCATACTTCCAAAGCAGATCTTCACGTGTCCGTCAAAAACGATATAGAGATCATATCGGTCAGACAGCTCCATGCCTGTGATCCGTCCTTCGAGAGAGCTATGCGCCAACACGGTTTTAACAAAGGTCATCACGTAGGCGTATTCTTCCTCGGCTTCCGCCGTGACGATCTCATAGGTTGCCAGCGCCTCGGGAGGAGACACAGGTTCATAGGGCAGATACGCATAGGTGATCTTCTCCCCTACCCTGATCCTTGCTTCCTCGGGGAATCCCAAATACAGGGCACCGTAGTCCTTGTATACCGCGCCGTAGGAGGTCACCCCAAGCACAGAGAGGTCGTCCGCCGCGATCAGGTAGTAGTTGCTGTGATGACAGGTATAGTACAGGTTGGTTTCCTCGGTCACTTTGACAATAACCTGACCGTTCAGCTTTCTGTGAAGCTTCACGGAGCGGATGAGAGGATAGTCTTCTCTCAAATGTTCTCTGACCGTTTTGCGATCAAAGCTGATCATGCCATCGCCGGCCTCGATCCCTACAGCCGCGGCGATATCCTCGGCGTCATACTGTACCGTGCCTTCTACCGTCACGCCCTTGACCTGCCAAAGATTTCCTACCAGCAATATCGCGGTGATCAGCAGCGCTGTAACGATCAGTCCGAGCAGCGAATAAAAGCAAGCCTTCCAAGGCCAGAGAGGGGTATAGCCTCGCCCGCCCCAAGGGGAGTGTCTGCCGAATTTCTTTTTAAATGAACGGGAGGTAAACATGATTTTTCCTTTCCGGCGGCAATGCCGCATCTTTATACCCCGGACGGTGTTTTGAACGCCGGGCAAGAGAGGTGTCTTGCTCCTTATTTTTCGAGAAGACGGTACAAAGCGTCTACAATGGCGCGGTTGGCTTCAGGGACGGCGAAATCGTCATAAATGTTTTGCGCCATGGTCTTTCGCCGTTGTTCGTCGGCAAGTAGCGCACGGGTCGCTTGGGTCAGCGCCCCATCAGTCAGCGTCTTCTCTTCCACGCAGACGCCCGCGCCCTTTTCATGCAACGCCATGGCGTTTTTATACTGATGATTATCCGCAACGTAAGGGGACGGAACCAAAATAGCGGCTTTTTTCATCAACGCTAATTCCGAGATGGACATAGCGCCCGCACGGGAAATCACCAGATCTGCCGCTGCCATGCGGAGGGGCATATCATAGATATAATCCAAGAGGCAGAGCTTGGGATGCTGATGGAGTCCCTTGTCCTTTGCCATGGCAAGGATACGGTCGTAGTCCCGCTTGCCTGCCGCGTGGCAGAAATAAGCGGACGGGTACTCCTGCGTGAGGGTTTCCCACAGATTCATCACGGCTTCATTGACATATTCCGCCCCCAGACTGCCGCCAAAAGAAAGGATATAGGGGGCGTCGAAAGGGATGCCCAGCGCGGATTTGGCTTCGGCTTGGCTAACTGTTCCGAAATCCGCCATGATGGGGTTTCCTACCCGCTCCACTCGTGTATCTCCTGTGGACAGTCCAAGTTTTTCCGCAGTTTCGGGGAAATTGATCAGGATCTTATCCACTTTTTTCTTGACCTGACAGATGGCTTTACCCGGGAGCGCGTTAGATTCATGGACGGCTGTAGGAATGCCCATAGAAGCGCCCACACTGACTACAGGCCAACAGGCATACCCTCCCGTCCCCACGATCAGATCAGGGGCAAAGGACTTGATCAGTTCTTTAGCTTCTTTTCTGGAGCGGAGCATCACAAAGGGCAGACGAAGATTGACAGGGGAGAAGACAGGTCTTCTCAGTCCTCGAATATGAATGCGGCGCAGTTCATATCCCGCACGGGGGATCAGATCTCCCGCTTTATCGGTGAGCAAAGCGGATGCCGCAAAAAGGATCTCGGTTTTTGGGTCACGGGCGGTCAAAGCAGCGGCGATCGCCAAAGCCGGGTTGACATGACCCGCCGTACCGCCACCTGTCAAAAGTACTTTCATATGGATTCCTTTCTTGTCACAATGGATAGAGTTCTTTCCAAATGCTTTGGATTTCCGTTTCATTCCATGTCAGATTTGGGACTTATGGGCACATACTATGGGCAAATAGACATGGTTTACGGAGGTGTATGATGGTGATCATTTTGATTCGAACGTTGATCATTTACGCATTTTTGCTGGGGATGATGCGATTCATGGGAAAGCGGCAACTTGGAGAGCTGGAGCTTTCCGAGCTAATCACGGCGTTGCTGTTATCCGAGATTGCTTCCCTCCCCATCACCAACCAGGATCTTCCTCTGACTCATGCCCTCTTACCCATGCTGACCGTCATGTTTTTGGAAGTGTTGCTATCGGGCTTGGTTCTGCGTTTTCCTTTGATGAAAAAGCTGTTAGCCGTACGTCCCGCCATTCTGATCCACAAAGGAAAGATTGATCGCGATACGCTGAAAAGCATTCGCCTTTCGGCAGATGAACTGCTTTCCCAACTGCGTTTGAAAAACGTCACCGATCCATCCGACGTGGCGTATGCCATATTGGAGCCGAACGGACAGATCAGTGTGATCCTCAGCACGGCGGCACAGCCGCCTACCTGTGAAAACCTATCCCTACATCCCAAGGAAAACGGAATTATGCATTTAGTGGTAACCGATGGGATGATCAACGAGAAAAATCTTGGTTTAGCCGGCAAGGACAAAGTCTGGCTCACAAAATATCTGGAAAAACAAGGAGTCAATCTGAATGAAGTTTTTCTTCTGATGGTAGACGACGGAGGACGAGTTCGTTTGCAGACTCGTGAAAAATCGTGAAGGCGTCTGTGGGCGCGGGGATCTTGCTCTTGGTGATCCTCCTGTCCGTTGTCCTGCATGGATGGTACGTGGTAAACAGCACCCAAAGGATGTTGGACATGATAGATACCCTGCCCCAAACCCCTTCCGGCGATACGCCTCAGAAAATCCGGGAGTTGGAAACGCACATCGCCCACCAGCGAGATATCCTCAAATGGACCGTCAGTTATCTGTTGCTGGATCGCTTGGGGGAGCTGACGAAAACGCTACAGTTTTATGCGGAGGCAGGTATGACGGCAGACTATCAGGTGACGAAAGCACTTTTGACTGACGCCATCATGGACATCCGCCGCCCCGACGTGCCGTGGCGCAAAACGGACGCTTAATCTCAATGCTCACCGCTTTTGATAAGAATAGCGGGAGATGGAGAGAATGATCCCCATTTCAAACAGCTGTAAGATAATGGCGGTACCGCCCGAGGAGAAAAAGGGGAGCGAGATGCCGGTATTGGGCATGGAATTGGTAACAACAGCAATATTGAGCAAGGTTTGCAACGCTACCTTCAAGATCAGACCGTACACCACCATGGAGCAGAACTTATCCGGTGCTTTGGAGGCGATGCGGAAGCCACGCCAAACCAGTAGTCCGAAAAGGACAACCGTGCAGACCGCGCCAATAAAGCCCAGCTCTTCGCACACGATGGTAAAAATAAAGTCATTTTGCGGTTGGGAGACGTAACCGTATTTCTGCTGACTGTTCCCCAGTCCTTTCCCAAAAAAACCGCCCGAGCCGATGGCATTTCTGCCCTGAAGGGTCTGCCACGCAGCACCCAATGGGTCGACCTCGTCCAAATTCAGCCATGTATCCACGCGCACCTGGGCGTAGTCCGATACTGCCAAGACCAGAAGAACACCCACCACGCAAATACTAATGATGATACCCAAGTATTTGCCTTTGGTGCCGCCGATATACATGGTGGCTAGTCCCAAAAGACCGATGATAATGATACCGGACAGATGCCTTTCCAGCATGACCAGTACGCAGATCACACCAAAAATCATCATGGGGTAAAACACGGCATAGCGCATGTGTCCCGCAAATCTTTGATGATTTTTGATCTGCCTTTCATACTTGCTCATGACCAACGCGATCATCATAATTACCGCCATTTTCGCGATCTCGGAGGGTTGCACCGACACGGGACCGATCATGATCCAGCGGGTAGCACCGGATCCGTAGCTGGAACCGATAACCAGCACAAGCAAGAGCAGGAGCACAGAAACGCCGTATGCCCCCACACCAAACATCCGCCAGAACCAAGGACGGGCTTTCAGCACAAAGGGAATGGATGCCACAATGCCCAGCACAAGATATATGATGTGCCGTTTGAAATAGTATGCGCTGTCTCCATGGTACTGATCAGCATACACAGAGCTTGCGCTGTATGCCATAACGGCGCCAAAGACCGCCAAAGCGATGACAATAAAGAGAAACGGCAGGTCGATACCGCCTTTGACAAGGACGCGATCCTCGGTTTCCTTTTTCTCATGAATCGGCTGGGTGAAGATGGGATCTTCCTCCGCCATTTTTTCATCGATACGGTCGCTGAGCTTCTCCGCGCCCCGCTTGACCCGATGCAGAGATTCATCCCATTTTCTGCCCAGCTCGCCGAAGCTGAATTTTTTGCGATGGGGATCCTGATCCTGACGCATACCGCCCCTCCTTTCTCAAATTAACTAAATGTAGGAAAGCTTTAAATTATGCTCCCAAGATGGCAAGCGCGCAGAAGATTACGGACGCACCGGCAAACAGCGCCACGATCTGTCCTTCCTTCCAGCCGCACTTTTCGAAGTGATGATGAACGGGGGCCATCTTGAAGAGACGCTTGCCGTGGGTAAGCTTATAGTAAAAGCGTTGGGTAAGGCTGGACAGCATATCCAAAACGAACACAAAGCCTGCCAGCACAAAGAGAAGCAACGCGCCTTCCTCTACGGCGCAGCCCATGATGACAGCCCCGAGGAACAGAGAGCCTGTGTCTCCCATGAACATCTTGGCGGGATGCAGATTATAGACAAGGAAACCCAAGACCCCACCCAGCAAAGCGGCAGAGATAAAGCTGACGCCCGCATCATTTTCGGCATAACTCTCAAAGCCATAGGTCATCGAGAAAAACAGCATGAAGACAGCGACCACGGCGCACACCGAGGAAGCCAATCCATCAAGACCATCGGTAATATTAGTGGCATTCACAAAGCCCACCAAGACGATGAGGTAGATGGGATAGGCGAAGATTCCCAAGTCGGGTGCCCAGGAAGTAAAGGGGATGCGAAGGGTCGTCTCCAGATTCCCCGTTATCGCCATCATAGCGATGAATGCTCCTGCCGCCACAAATTGAAGGATCAGCTTCTGAATCTCCGTTAGACCTTCATTCTGTTTTTTGAGCAGCTTACAACGGTCATCCACATAGCCGATCATGGCATTGAAAACGGCGAAGCAAACGATTAACGCAAAGGGAAGGAGATCCTCTGCCAATCCTCTCACGGACATAAAGATCGCCACAGCCACCATGCAGATCAGGAACGGGATGATAAAGCTGATGCCGCCCATGGTGGGGGTTCCTGACTTGCCCATATGCCAAGTGGGTCCGTCCTCACGGATGATCTGTCCTACCTTTTTGGCACGAAGGATGGGCAAAATGATCTTACCTGCGATCACGGTCAGCAAAAAGGATAATGCCAGCGTAGCAAGCACCGTCATCAGATATATGTCAGAGAACATATACCGCGGAACAGTCATGGCGATTTTCAAAGGGTCAAACAACATCTTCATTCTCTCTTTCTTTATTCCTTGGATCGTATAGCGGCGGCAATAACCTCAAGGGTCATGGCGCGGCTGGCTTTGAACAAAACGGTATCTCCCTCGCGGATCATAGCCTTGAGGTGGTCAACCACGGCATCGTAAGGGGCTGTGTCATGGCTGATAAAAATACAGTCCGCGGGCAAGATCTCCGCGGCGCCCCGGGCGATCTCTTCGCCCAGATCCCCCACAGTGACAAGACACACTTCCCTGCCGTCCTCGGCAAGAGCGGCAACCTTCTGTCCAACGGCACGGTGAAGACTTACCGTATCATCTCCCAACTCCTTCATGTCCCCAAGAACAGCAATCATGCGCCCCTTGGCAGTCAGTTTCAGTACCGACAGCGCGGCTGCCATGGATTCGGGGGCAGCGTTATAGCAGTCCTCGATGAAGGTCACACCCTGCTCTTGGGTGATATTCTGACGCAGTCCGGCGGGACGGTAGGTAGAAAGCCCCTTTTGGACGCCTTCACAGTCCATGCCACGAAGCACACCCACAGCGGCAGCAAAGGCAGCCGCCCACACCATATGATACCCCGGGGCGGGAACCGTCAATCCGCGGAAAATCCCGTCAGGCGTGTAAAGATCAAACGTCATACGGTCCTCTGCGGCTGTTGCGTTTTCGACATAAAAATCAGCGGTCGAATCAGTAAGCGAGACGCGCAGACAGCGGATGCCACGGTTCTCACATCGGTTATGCACGGGGATGAGCAAGGGCTCATCACCGTTGATCAGCAGGACACCGCCTGCCCTCATCCCTTCAATAATCTCCATTTTGGCTTTGGCGATTCCCTCGCGGCTACCCAAATGCTCCATATGGGAAGATCCAACGTTGACAATGCAAGCCACATCGGGATGTACGGTATGGGACATAGAGGCGATCTCTCCGAAACCGCTCATGCCCATTTCCAACACGGCAGCGGTGCGGTCCGGACTCATTTCCATCACCGACAGCGGCAGTCCGATGGTGCTGTTGAAGTTGCCTTCTTTTTTAAATATGCGCTCCCTGTCTGCCAGCACGGCAGCGATACATTCCTTGGTGGTGGTCTTGCCCACGCTACCTGTCACGGCAATCGTGCAAAGATCCGGCAGATAAGTACGTTTATACGTCTCTGCCAGTCTCGCGAGCGCAGTGACGGTATGAGACACCATCACGGAACAGATCTCTTCTTTGGGCTGTTTCTCGCAGAGAACGGCGGCACAGCCTAAAGACATGGCTGCTTTGATATAGTTATGACCGTCCACCCGTTCGCCTACCATGGCGCAAAACAGGGTTTCGGCATCTGCCTCTCGGGAATCGGTACAGATCGCGCTGATCCGAGGCTGATGATGCCCGGGACAACGCAGAACACCGTTTGTCGCTTCCGCGATCATGGATAGCGTCATAGGGGATGCCTGTATGTTGATCTTCATAAGTCACTCTCTGTAATTTTTAGTCTACCCCTGGTATTTGGGGTGATATGTTTCGGCAGCTTCCATCACGAGCGTTTTCTCAGAGAAGGAGTGCTTGCCGTTTTTGTCTATTTCATAGGTTTCATGACCCTTGCCCGCGAGCAAGATGATATCTCCTCGTCGGGCATAGCGAACAGCGTATCGGATGGCTTCCCTTCTGTCGGGAATGATCACATGGTCACAATCGGGATCCATCCCTCGTAGGATATCCTCGATGATGGACATCGGGTCTTCGCTGCGGCTGTTGTCGGAAGTAATGATGACAAAATCTGCCATACGGGAGGCGACCGCCGCCATGAGCGGTCGCTTGGCTCGATCCCGATCACCGCCACAACCGAAGAGCAACACGATGCGTTCTCCCCGCCTCCGAAAACGTTTGGCGGCAGTCAAGAGATTTTCCAAGGCGTCAGGGGTGTGGGCGTAGTCCAAAAAGACGGAGAAATTCACGTGATCTCCCAACGCCACTCGTTCCATTCGTCCGGGTACACCGGGGAAGGTGGCAAGAGCCTCCTTGACACGTGCCGGAGACAGACCCATGGCAAAGGCTGTCACCGCGGCTTCCATAGCATTGGAAACCGTAAAACTTCCCGGGACGGGACAGGTGATCCTTGCCCTTGCCCGCGGGGACATAAGTCGGTATTCCACCCCCTCTGCTCCCATAAGCCTGACCTGTCCCGCATAGACCAGATTGCAGGCGCGTCCCGGGTGCGGCGTGTCCACACACTGATACATGGGTGAGGTGTGACAAATATACCACGTTTGGGCATCTGTCAGAGGGTCTAAAACCAACCGTTCCCCATAGGGATCATCACCGTTGACAACAGCCGTATGGCACGCGGTAAACAGCCGTCGCTTGGCTTCATAGTATTGCTCCATGTCACCATGCATATCCAGATGCTCGGGGGTCAGATTGGTAAAGATGGCATAGTCAAAAAACAGGGGGGCTGTCTTATGCAGAAGCAATGCGTGGGAAGTAACTTCGATAACCGCGATGGGCTTATCGGTACTATCCTTCCCTTCTTCTGCTAAAATCGAAAGCATTTGATACAGTTCTTCGGGATCCGGGGTGGTCATGTTGGCCTGGGCGTTGGGTGAACGAATATTCATGGGTGTCCCCGACAGCCCTTGCGCGCCGACCGTACCAATGACCCCTACGGGGCGATGGGCACAGCGTAGGATATGGGTCAGCATGGCGGAAACCGAGGTTTTGCCATTGGTCCCCGTGACGCCTACAAGGGTCAATTTTCTTGCCGGATGCCCGTACCACGCATCGCACAAGCATGCCAGCGCCAACCGAGGCTCGGGATGAGAGACCAACAAGACACCCTCGGGCACAACCGTGTCCTCAGGGGCAACTACGGCAACCGCACCGCGAGCGATCGCTTCGGGGATATACCGTCTTCCGTCCGTACGGAAACCGGGAATCGCCACAAACAGCGCGCCAGCCGACACCCGTTTGGAGTCCGAAGTGACACCTGTGATCAAGGTATGTCGGGCAAGGGGCGGGGGAGATAATCCCGCTTCGGCGCATAGATCTGACAGGGGGATGGGGGATTTTTCTGACATGACGGTCACTCCTTTGGGTCAGGGTGATACACGTCCATGCTTTTTCACGTCCGGCTATTGGGATTTGCCAAAGATTCCTTGATGATCTACGGAGGCATGGCGATTGACGGGTCAATCCGCCTCGTCCTTATTGCGGAAGGTTACCGTAATAACAGTACCCTTCTCCACTTGTGTTCCGGGGGGATAACTTTGGGCGATCGCCACGGCACCCGTGCCGCTGAGGTAATTATTTGTGCCTTGAATACGAATATTCAAATCACGGTTTGCCAGGGTCTCGTTGGCAGCAACCGCGGTCTTGCCCAAAAGATCGGGCACAGTGACCATTTCGGGCGACGCTTGTGCTTCGGTATAGAGGATGATCTTGGCGCGGCTGTTCTCCACCATGATCCCCGCCGTGGGAGACTGACTGCGAACCACACTGCCACCGCCCACCACTTCCACGTCAAAACCCGCGTTCGTAGCATATTTGGTGGCGGCACTGACCGACCAACCGACAATGTAGGGCGTTTCTACCGCCATGTTGGCAAGCTCCTTGTCGGTATAAACAGCTTCCACGCCCATGTAAGGCAAAACCTGCTCCATCACGTTGGCAAGATAGGGGGCAGCCACGTAGCTTCCGTACAGAACGCCCTTGGTGGGTTCGTCCACCAGAATGATCACCGCGATTTCGGGATCATCAGCAGGTGCAAAACCCACACAGGAGCAGACGTAATAATCTCTGCCGTCGCCCATCTCGTTTTTCTTGTCAATCTTTTCCGAAGTACCCGTCTTGGCGGCTACGCGGTAGCCTGCCACGTAGGCATTTTTAGCACCGCCGTTGCCCGACACGCCTTCTTCAAGGATCTTCGCCAATTCATCGGCGGTATCGGTGGAAATAACCTGGCGCTTGGTCTCGGTTTCAAATACCTGAATCACGTTTCCTTTAGGATCCTGCACCTCTCTTATGAGACGAGGCGTCATGAGATAGCCGCCGTTGGCGACTGTCGCAACCGCCATGATCTGCTGGATCGGGGAAATTTTGAAGTTCTGACCGAAAGAGGAGGTAGCCAGGTCCAAAACGGAGAATTTGTCCTCCCTGTAGAAAATGCTGGTGCCTTCACCGGGCAGGTCGATACCTGTCTTTTCCAGATAACCAAAGGCACGGAAATAGTTATAGAAGGTTTCCTGACCGATACGCATACCCATCATCATAAGAATCGGATTACAGGACTGCTGAAGGCCCTCGGCAAAGGTCAGGGATTTGTGTCCGTCGGTTTTATGGCAACGGATCTTGGTACCCAAAACGATATGATAACCGGGACAATTGAAATGCTCGTTTTCGTCGACCAGATTTTCCTCATAAGCCATGGAGGCTGTGACGATCTTGAAGGTAGAACCGGGCATATAGACCTCGGTAACCGCCTTGTTGGACCAGGTCATGAGCTGAAGCTCCTGTTTGAGCGCCAGATACTCGTCAGTCCCCTCCGCATAGCCGCTGCTGTCAAGGACAGCTTGGCAGTCCTCGTTAAGGGTACGGGGATCATTGAGATCGAAATTGGGATAGGTCGCCATAGCAAGCACCTCAGCGGTCTTGACGTTGACCACGATGCCCGTAGCTCGATTGGCGCCCCCAGACTCCACATAGGTAGTGTGCAGTTGTTCCTCCAGCACCGACTGGATATTTACGTCCAACGTAGTGACGATAGAATTACCGTCTTTGGCTTCGATATAACTTTGATACTCATAGGGCATTTCGTTGCCATGAGAATCGCGGGCGGTAATGTATTTACCGTTGGTCCCCGCCAGCACGCTGTTGTATTGCAGTTCCAAACCGTACTGACCCGCGCCGTCACTACCCGTAAAACCCAACACGTGGCAAGCCATGGTTCCGTTAGGATAATAGCGTCGGCTTCCCGCCTGCAAAAAGACCATATCATTGAGTCCCTCTTTATCAATGAAGGTTCTGATCAGCTTTGCCGTGTCCTCATCTACGTTCCGCGCAATGGTGCGATCAAGGTATTTTGTATAAGTGGTTTGCTTCATCACGTCCTCAGGCGTGACGTCCAGAATTTCCGACAGCCCCTGCGCGATCTTCTCGGCATATTTCTTACCATCAGCCGCCGTGGAGGCTTCGATGGTACGAGGGGCGATAAACACACGGTAACTCGTGATGTTGGTTGCCAGCAACACGCCGTTTCTGTCATAGATCTTGCCGCGGTCGGCAATCACCTCGGCTTCGGTGGTGAGCTGGTTGATGACCTTGTTATGATATTTATCGTATTCCAAGGTTTGATATTTCAAGATACGGAGCAGTAACAAAAGGGCGGCAAGCAGCATGACGATGCCCAAAATGACCGCTCGTTTGACAGTCAGCGTATCCGTGGTCTTCCACAGACCAAAAGGCGGGTTGTTTTTCTGAAAGGAGCCTTGCCCCGTTCGGTGATTCTGTTGCATGGTTTCTCCTTTCGTCTTTTTTATTACGAAACGTTTCAAAAAAACAGGCGGCGAGTTAGCACACGCCGCCTGAAGAACTCATTATATAACAGTAAAGTCCGAAAGACTTTTACCGGCATACGGTCAACCTTGGTCAGGAGCGTCCATCAATATGGTATGAACCCAAATCGACCGTTATGACTCTTTGCGCGCTGTCGCAGTAGTCGCGCATTTCAATTTTTCAATCCCCAAAGCCGAAGGCACTGAGCAAGGCAGAAAGACCACTCTTCTTTTCGCTGCCTTCCTCATCAAACACCTCCACATAGTCTTCGCCACGGTTGTCAAGATACGCTCCATCCAGGTATCTCTCGCTGACCATGCCAAATTCATTTGCGGCTCTGTCTTCAATCATCAGCATGTCGCTCTTGAGGGCAAGCATATCCGTAAGCTCGCTGACCGCGTCCTCACGAACCGAAAGCTCCTCTTTAAGCTGACTGATCTCTCTTGTGGACTGGCTTACCAATACCGTGCTGCTGATCACCATAGACATGGAGACAGCAACCGTGACAAGCGTAGCTACCAGCCCTACGGGAAGAGATCTTTTCATCTTCTTGGGAGATGCACAAACCATCTCCTTTTCACGGGGGAAGGTCTCTCCTGCCCACAGATTCAGCTTGGCAAAGACCTTGAGGGTCAGAAGCTGCTGAACAAAGGCAGGGAGCTTGTCAGTATCAGTAAGCCACCCGGCTTTTTTTGACGAAGGTACTCCCTTCGCATTTTCTCGGGCGACGACCATGGCTCGAATAGCCTCGCGGCTTTCGGGCGTTTGCTTCACTTCCTGATACTCGGGGTATCGGTAGTTCCGCCGGTCGCGGTAATAACGGCAGAAGTCATCCGCTGTCATGTACCGTTTACCGTCACTGATCCCGCTTCGGTAGGTGTTCAAGGAACGAGTACCTGCCACTCGCTCCAACGCATCGGTCTTGACGTAAGAACCGGGGGTTTGCGCTCGATGCAAAGCCTCCTTCTTCCGTTGCTCTGCGGCTTCTTTGCGAACGCGGCCTGCGACTCCGCGATCACGATAACGCTCACAGAACATAGCTATGTAACGGCTGTCTGTATCCCCTGTTTCCGCGTCTTTTCTGCGGCGTTCAGCGGGATCCAGTTCATCACTGCGAATGACACGGGCGCTGCTGTAGCTAACGACCATATCTTCGCCGCGATTGTACTCTCTCTCCATGACCGATGCTCCTTTCCTGAGTGATAGAGATAAATATGCTGACCACCCCTCGGGGTGGGGATTGACGTTCAGGGCTTGTCCGTCCCTGAAAAAGGGTGAAAAAGTTGCCCCTCCCCTGCACGGAGAGGAAACTTTACATTTATTATATAAGATCAGATTTTCTCCGCCACCCTGAGTTTGGCACTGCGGGAGCGGGGGTTGACCGCCAGCTCTTCCTCCGAGGGGAGAATGGGCTTTTTGGTCACCAATTTGACTCGGGGCTTACGCCCACATACACAAACGGGCAAGGATTTGGGGCAGGTGCATCCCGAAGCCATGTCCGCGAAGGTTTGTTTGACGATCCTATCTTCCAAGGAGTGGAAGGTGATGACCGCCATACGCCCTCCGGGAGCAAGTCGGGCAAGTGCCGCTTCCAATGCGGGACGGATAACGTCCAATTCTTGATTAACCTCAATGCGGATGGCTTGAAAACTGCGTTTGGCAGGATGATGCCCACCCTCGCGAGCCGCCGCGGGAATCGCTTCCTTGATCAGACCGACCAACTCCCCTGTGGTTTGGATCGGGGCGTTTTCTCTTGCCTTCACAATTCTTTGAGCGATGCGGGAAGCAAACCGCTCCTCGCCGTAATCATACAGGATGCGTCTGAGCTCCGCCTCGCTGTAGGTATTGACGACATCATAGGCTGTCAGCAAATGATGACCGTCGTCATCCGAGCTTCTGCTGTCCATTCTCATGTCCAGCGGGGCATCCGCCATATAGGAGAAGCCGCGCTCGGGAGTATCCAACTGGTAAGAAGAAACGCCGAGATCCGCAAGGAAACCATCAATATGATCAATCCCCAGTTCCCTGCACACCGCATCAAGGTGACAGAAGTTGCTGTGGACTACCATAGCGCGGTCGCCGAAGACGGACAGCCGCTCCGTGGCAACCTTGACCGCCGTTTCATCCTGATCGATGCCAATGAGGCGACCGGTGGTCAACCGCTTGGCGATTTCAGACGAATGCCCTGCGCCTCCGCAAGTTCCGTCTATATATATGCCATCCGGCTTGATGGCAAGTCCTTCCATGCATTCCTGCAAGAGAACAGACACATGAGAAAACTGAACAGATGCCTGACCGTCTTTCATCACAGGTCAACCTCGTCGCCGAGATCAGCCAGCAGCTCGTCCATGTTCAGATCAGCCTTCATCTTCTCGTACTCATTGATGTTCCAAATTTCCGCGTGAGTTTCGCAACCGATGACGACAACACGAGGTGCCTCTTTAGGATCGATGCCGGCGTAGTCAAGAAGAGGCTTCGGAATGGTGGCTCTGCCCTGACTGTCTGCACTTTGAGGATCGGCGTTGGGGAACAGGAAGCGCTTCACCTGCGCCTTCTTCTGTCCCTTGAGCTTTTCAATGGGGGCGATGTAAGCTTTCCAAGCTTCCAAAGAAAATACCCTCAGGCAATTGACATGAAGATCTTTTGCGATCACAAAGGTAGCTCCCAAAAGCTCACGATGCTTCGCAGGAATGAACAAGCGGTTTTTTGCGTCAACAGAATGCGTATATTCACCGGTCAACTGATTGACCACGATTTCTGTCATCTCGTCCATGGCTTCATGCGCCTCCTTTCCTGAGGGTATTCTGTAGGCGAGCGCTCTCTTGTCTTCCCTCGCCTCTGAGGTCTGGCAAAAACGGATGTTTTCGGTTTGAAAACGGGTTGGTGTTTTGCGCTTTCTGTGGTTTTCGTCACCACAGTCCCACACAACGCTCCACTTTTCACCACCTTGCCCCAATTATACTATATTATAGAAAAAAATGCAAGTATTTCTTTGAATGTTTACAAAATGTTTAAATTTCTGGAGCATATTTTCCTTTGCCTATCAAGGGGTTTTGCCGTTTTTCGTTATGACGCCACCGGCATTGTTTAATTCGAACAAAATCGCGGTTGTAATTTCGTCAATTATCCCAATAAATCAAGCGCGCTTCCCCACGAAAACGGTGCTAAAACCGATCAACTCGTGGGAAAGCGCGTAATGTGGTGGAAAAGTGGGGGATTTCAAATTCCCTCCTCTTTTTGGGGTGGAAAGTGGGGATTTTCACGATCACGACCACCGTTTGTGGGGGAGAATGGGGAAAATTCAGCAGGATAACGCCGGCGCATGAAACATTTCGCAATCGAGTGGATCTTCACCTGCGATTTGAGGGCGCATTCACGTCCTTTCGCGCTCGGAAGAAAAGAGATTTCAAAGCTCTTCCGTTAAAGGGAATCAAAGGATAGAGATAACTGCGTGTTCCATTGACAGTAGCGTTGGTCAGCAGGAGGATAAAGATGAGGACAAAGCCGCCAGCATACCCCCACACGTTGAAAAGTGCCGTGAGGATCAGAAGACCGATCCGCATAAATTTGAAAGCATACCCCAGCTCATAGCTTCTCTGGGTAAAGTTGGCGATGGCGACGAATGCCATATAGAGAATCACCTCGGGAATAAGCCAGCCAATGCTGACGGCAAAATCTCCCAGGATAAGACCGCCCACCACCGACAGCGAGTTTGACAGCATGCTGGGGGTGTTCAGAGACGCCATACGGAGTCCGTCGATCACAAATTCCGTGAGAAGCAATTGCGCCAAAATGGGGATTCTTCCCATATCGGTGGGAACAACAAAGGAAAGCCAGTCAGGAAGATGGGCAGCATTCATCACCAGCAAATACCAAGTGGGGGTCAAGTACAGGGTCAGCCAAAAAACAACGTGCCGAACCACACGAATATACGTGCCCGTCAGCGGAGGAAAATAAAAGTCGTTGGTCTCCTGCATGAAGTCGAAAATGGATGTGGGCAGAATCATGACCTGCGGAGAATTATCGCACATGATCAACACACTTCCCTCCATGAGTTGAGCCGCAGCGGCATCGGGACGCTCAGTATAGCGGATCTTGGGGAACGGGTTGTACCATCGCTTTTTGATCAGCACCTCCGCCAGTGATTCATGCCCCATAGAAAGCGCATCGGTATCCACAGAAGAAAGCTTTCGCTTCAGCTGATCCACGTAGGCAAGATCGGCACGGTCATTCATATAGCACACCACGATATCGGTCTTGGAGCTTTTTCCCACGGTCAGGTAACTCATGGTCAGCGCGGGATTGCGGATACGGCGTCGAACGAGTGCAGTATTGAAAATAAGGGTTTCCACAAAACCGTCTCTCGCGCCGCGCATGACCTTATCCCCTTCCGGCTCTCCGGTCTCTCGCGCGGGATAGGTGCGGGCATCAATGATGATCGCTTCCGCGCCAAAAGAAGAGCCCAGCATGAGTGCAGCCCCCGACAGCACCATTTGTACCATGGTATCCACAGAATCTGTGACATCGGTCTCCACATAGGGCAAAGCATGGCTCAGAAAGCGTTCGGCAGGACTGCTCGGGTCTCCTTCCCCGCCGGGGAAGTCCAGCCCCTTTTGGCTGAGAAAGTGCATCATCAGCTTTTGCATGACGGTATCCTTGATAAATCCGTCAACAAAGTACAGGGTGACCTCATCCGCTCCGATATGCAGGGTCTTTTTGAGCAGATCAAAGTTTTCTCCGACACGGAGAAGCTCATCCATGCGGGCAACATTGTCTTGATAATGATTTGTAAGTTTGTTCATTGAATCACTCCGAAAAATAAGGATGCTTCTCTTCTATTATGCCCCATAAATGAAAAAATACACCCTCCGATGGAGGGTGTATCTATTTTATCTTATTATTTCAGCTCTACAATCGTAACCCCGCTGTCGCCTTCTCCGTACTGTCCCTGACGGAAGGACGCTACGCGCTTGTCTCCTCTGAGATAGCGTTGGATGGCAGATCTGAGGGCGCCCGTACCCTTACCGTGGATCAAACGTACCGTGCGAATATTGGAAAGAATGCACTCATCAAAATACTTGTCCACCGCGAACCAGGCTTCATCGCCCATCATGCCTCGCAAGTCGATTTCATCTTTACAAACCGTAGATCGTTCCACCCTAACCGTGGATTGAGTACGGCGCTCGGACTTGGGGAAAGCTGTCTTCTTCTTTTTTACGTCATCGTCCTCGATCAAACGGATGTCTTCAAGACGGGCTTTGGTGCGTACCACACCGGCTTGGACAGCCACCAGACCATTCTTGGGAAGGTCGGTAACAATGCCTTCCTGATGGATATTGACCAGCCGCACCTTATCCCCCTTCTTGAGAGGACGGGGCAGGACGTAGGTGCCATCGTCCTCCTCGGGTACTTCCACAGGATCGAAAAGATCTCCCGTGGTACGCAAGTGATCACGGACCGCACGGCGGGCTTTCTCCAGCTCTTCTGCCGCCCGGGCGGATTCCTGGGCTTTTCTCATTTTATCCATCTGCTCGTACAGATAGTCGCAAGAGGCTTTGGCTGACTGCACCATACCCGCGGCGCGTTTTCGAAGCTTTTCCGCTTCCTGCTCCGCGCCCGCCAGTTTTTGGCGTATCTCCCGTTCAGCTTCGGTCTTGAACGTCTCATATTCACGACGCAATCGCTCTGCTTCAGCCCGCTCTTTTTCCATTTGCACACGGCTGTTTTCCAGCTGTTCGATTACCTTTTCAAAGTTCTTATTATCAGCGCTCACCAGGATCTCAGCGCGGCGGATGATGCGCTCGGGCAGTCCCAGCTTGGCTGAAATGGCAAAGGCGTTGGACTTGCCGGGGGCACCAATAACCAGCTTGTAGGTAGGCTTCAGGGTCTCCACGTCAAACTCACAGGAGGCATTACACACCCCCGGGGTATCCAAAGCGTAGGCTTTCAGTTCGGCATAGTGGGTAGTAGCCACGCAGGAAGCACCCGCTTCACGGACGGATTCGATAACAGCGATGGCAAGTGCCGCACCTTCTACAGGATCAGTCCCGCCGCCCAGCTCGTCAAAGAGGACGAGGGATTTGTCACCCACCTGATCTACAATGGAAACGATGTTGACCATATGGGAAGAAAAAGTAGAGAGGGACTGCTCGATGCTCTGCTCATCGCCCAAATCCACGAGTATGGTGTCATAGAGGCAGATGGAAGACTCGGGATCGCAGGGGATATGCAGTCCCGCTTGGGTCATAAGGGCAAACAGACCGATGGTTTTGAGGGACACGGTCTTACCGCCTGTGTTGGGACCTGTGATGACCAAGGTATCGTAGTCGCCGCCTAAGGACAAGGTGATGGGGACGACCTTTTGTTTATCAATGAGGGGATGGCGGGCTTTGACCAGAGAGACACGCCGGTCCGATGACAGGGCGGGTGCCACACCGTCCATGCGGGAGGATAGCTCACCGCAGGCAAAAATAAACGCCAGTTCGTTAATGTTTCGGTAATTGAGCCAAATCGCGTCCGCGGAAGCGGCGACCATCGAAGACAGTTCGGCAAGGATACGCTCAATTTCCCGCTCTTCCTTGGTTTGAAGCATACGGATTTCATTATTAGCGTCTACTACCGCCATAGGCTCGATAAAAATAGTCGCGCCTGTAGCAGAGGTATCATGAATTAAGCCCTTGACCTCGCTCTTACATTCTGCCTTTACAGGGATCACGTAACGACCGCCGCGCATGGTGACGATGTTTTCCTGCAAATATCGGGCATGTCCCGAAATCAGCTTTTGCAGGGTCTCCTTGATCTTGGCGTTCTCGTTACGAATTTTCCGCCGGATATCCGCCAACAAAGGGGAGGCTTCGTCAGCCACCATATCCTCAGCGGGAATGGCACGGGTAATGCGTTCCTCCAGCTTACGGTCGGGCAAAAGGCGGTCAAATAGCTCGTCAAGGACGGTATCAAAAGGATGATTGCCCGTATGGTAGTCCTGCAGGATGCGGGTGGTACGCAGCACACCGGCTACGTCCAAAAGCTCTCTCATAGAGAGAACAGCGCCCTTCTCTGCCCGCTCACAAGCGGCGGAGACGTCCTTGACTCTGCCAAAGGAGGGTGCCCCCTTGGCATCTGCCAGCCGACGGGCATCGGTGGTTCTTTGCAGTCGTCTTCTGACCACCACGGGATCATCCGTGGGGCGCAGGGCACGCGCCAAAGACGCCGCACCCTCGGTGTGGGTACAACTTTCCAGCATGGCGCAGATCTTATCAAATTCAAGTGTTCTTATGGTTTTTTCGGAAAAACTCATGTCAGGAGTCCTTTCGGTGAAATATTTGTGAGCAGATAAATTGTTGTTTACCAGGGGCGTTGCCCCTGGACCCCACCAAGAACCTTTTTGAAAAAAGGTTCTTGGGGTTCCAAA